>JAPKCQ010000204.1 GCA_026421165.1 Lewinella sp.
GCGGTAGATGCGGATATTGCCCGGTCCGTTGCCGTTACCGCCGGGGTGTTCTACCACGAAAGCCTTCTGGTTGAAGCGTTCGCCAACGATGTTGTCGTCGCCAGTCACGACGTTGGAGCCGTCGGGGAGCACTTCGCCGACGTACAGAATGGTCGCTTCACGGCGGGGATCACCTGGTTCAAAGGCGGAGATTAGGTCATCACTAGGGTTGTTGAAGCCCCAGCCCAGGTTTGGGGTGCCGCGTACGCCCTGCACCTCGTTGTACTGGGAGCCGCCACCGCCAATCTCGTAGGCTGCCGTTTGCACCTCGAAGATACTACCGGACCCGTTTTCGCCAGTGCGCGAGAAAATGCGGGTGTACGATGGGAAAAGACTGTACTGGTTGCTGTTGATGACGGCCAGGGCGTTGTCGAAAGCGGACTGGTAGTTGCCGCGGGTAAGTTGAACTTTCGCCAGTAGGGCCTCGGCAGTACCCTTCGTCACCCGGCCAAGGTCGGCGGATGGATAGGCAGATTTGGTCGGTAGGACGGCGGTACCGGCTTCCAGGTCGGCGATGATTTGGGCGTAGACCGCTTCTTTGTCCGTACGGGAAATGACAAAGTCCTCCGGGAAAGGTTCCAAGATCAACGGGACGTCTCCGAACCACCGCACTAAGTTGAAGTAGAAGTAAGCCCGCAGCGTGCGCGCTTCGCCGAGCAGCCGGGCCCGTAAATCCTCGTCCATCTCCGGTACCGTCGGGATGCGCTCGATGGCGAGGTTGGCGCGGAACACCCCGTCGTAGTAGCCCGCCCAGACCGACAACGGAGCGGTGTTGGAAGCCGTGAACTCAAAGTCTTCAACTTCTTGCAAAAAGAATCCGTCGGAGGGAAAGCTGCCCTTTTCGGAATCGTCGCTCACGATGTCCGTCATGCCAATAAAGCTAAAAACATGGACTTGCCACTCTCGCAATTGATTATAAATGGCATTGACGGACTGTACGGCATGGTCCTCCGTTTTGAAGTAATTGTCGAGCGTGAATTCGCCCTGCGGTGTTCGGTCGAGCACTTCGGAGCAGGAGGTCGTGACGAAGAGTAAGGCGAGGGGGAGGATTAATTTTATGAATTTCATAATGATAGCTTTACCGTGGTTGCTTCAAAAATATGTTGATGGATCGCTGGTTGGGCGAATTGAACCGATTTAGCCAGCGGGCGGGACTTGCCCCGCCCGCTGGCTATTGTTACTTTAAAACTGAACGTCAAGACCAAACGTAACGGTCTTAGCAATGGGGTAGATATTTCCCCGATCAATGCCATTATCGAAGGCTGAACCGTTGAAAATCTCCGGGTTGTAACCGGAGTACTCCTGAGAAGTCCACAGGTTAGTACCGCTCACGTAAAGGCGGAAGGATTGCATCCGTAGCCGGTCCGTCACTACTTTCGGTAGGCCGTAGCCTAAGGTAAGGTTCCTGAGGCGGACGTAGGAGCCGTCTTCCACGAAGCGGGATGATAGGGTTTCGATGTTTTGCCCGGCCAGCGTAACACGGGGTTCGGTCTCGCTTGTTCCCTCACCGTTCCAACGGTCTAGGAAGCTGACTTCGTAGTTGTAGGCGCCGAAGCGGGACATCTTCTTGGCGTTGATCACCTCGTTACCAAACTGACCGGTGAAGTCGAATCTCAGGTCGAAGCCACCCATCGCAAAGGATCCGTTGACGCCCAAAATCGCGTTCGGGATGGCCGATCCGAGCACCACCCGGTCTTCATCCGGCGTGATCATTCCGTCGCCGTTTTGGTCCTTGAAGCGCAGGTCGCCGGGGCGTTGGGTACCGAGGGTTGGGAACTGGTCCACTTCTTCCTGATTCTGGAAAACGCCGTCGAGTTCGTAGCCCCAGAAGGAGCCGGCCGCGAATCCGGCCCGCGAGTTGGTACCTAACTGCCCGCCGATACCGAGGCCGCCGGCGAAGAAGTTGTTCTGTTCACCGTCTAGTTTCAGGACCTCGTTGCGCACTAGGCTCAGGTTGCCGCCCAGCGAGTAAGTCAGGCCGCCGCGTACTTCCCGCCATTCCAGCATCAGGTCCAGGCCCTGGTTCAGTACCTCTGCGATGTTGCGCACGGCCGCTCCAGCACCAATGTAGTCGGGGATGGGAGCGTTAAAGAGCACGCCGCTCGTGACCTTACGGTAAACATCGGCCTCAACCTGGAGCCGGTTATCCAGTAAGCCGAGTTCTATTCCTAAGTCGGTCTGCGTCGTTGTCTCCCATCTCAGATCAGGATTGGAAAGCGTGCGCAGCGTTGCGCCCGGAAGCAAAACCTCATCGACGCCAAAGACGGCATTGACACCGCTGCTGATAAGCGGGGTGTAGCCAAAGTCACCGATCCGGTCGTTGCCGGTTTGGCCCCAACTGGCCCGCAGCTTCAAACGGCTGATGGCTCCGTCCGCGTTCCAGAATTTCTCCCGGCTCACGTTCCAGCCCAAACCGACGGAAGGGAAAAAGCCGTAACGGTTGTTCTCTCCAAAGCGGGAGGAACCGTCCACCCGGCCCGAAACCGTAAGGAGGTAGCGACCGTCGAAGGTGTAATTGATGCGGCCGAGGTAAGACATTAGCCCCCAGTTGCCACCGAAGGTGCCGTTGCTGTTGGTGGCCGTCGTTACGTCGCCAGCATTTAAGTAAAACAGCGACGGGTCTTCACCGATCAGCCGTTGCCGGCCGCCGCTGATGAACTCTCCGAAGTTGTCCTGTGAAGTCACGCCCACAAGACCGTCTACCTGGTGCTTGCCGAAGGATCGGTTGTAGTTCAAGGTGTTTTCCCACAGCCAGTTGCGGCGGTAAGCGTTGAAGATGTTGATGTTGCTCTCCTGGTTCTGCTGGTTGGCGGAAACGAAGAAAACGGGTGTGAACGCCCGGTTCTTGGCGTAGGTGAAGTCTAGCCCGAAGCTCGTCCGGAAGGTAAAGAACTTACCGAGGCTCGCACTGGCGAAGGCGTTGCCCACCGCCCGGTAATCCTGGCTTTTGTTGGAGTTGAATTCGATCGTCGCCAGCGGATTACCCGTGTTGCCACGGATGGCCGTATTGCCGAAATTTCCAAGACTATCGCGCGGCGCGGTGAGGGGGTCTGCCCGGTAAGAATTTAAGAGGATACCGCCGGAGTTCACGTTGTCCGAAGAGTTCAGGATCAGCCCAAGGTTGGTGCCCAGTTGGAGCCAGCTCTTTACCTTGCGGGTGGTATTGATGCGTGCCGTAAACCGTTCGAAGCCGGAGCCCTTGATGATGCCTTCCTGATTAAAGTAATTAGCACTGAGGTTGAAGGAAGATAGGTCGTTACCCGCCGCAAAACTGGCCTGAATGTTCTGGATCGGAGCGGACTGGAAGACTTCGTCCTGCCAGTTCGTCCCCACACCGAATTGCTCCGGATTGGCGTAACGGGGCGGGCGGCCTTCGTTTGCGTCCGCTTCGTTGATGAGGGCTGCGTAGCCGGCCGCGTCAGCAACGTCGATGGTTCTTACGACTTCCTGCGTTCCGGTGTAGGCACCCACCGAGATGCGCCCTGCACCCGCGTTCGCGCCCTGCTTAGTTGTCACGATGATCACGCCGTTGGCTCCCCGTGCGCCGTAAATAGCCGTCGCCGAAGCGTCTTTTAGTACGGAGACGCTCTCCACGTCTTGCGGATTGATAAAAGATATATCGTTCAGAATCATGCCGTCGACCACAAAGAGCGGATCAGCGTTGTTCAGCGTGCCCACGCCCCGGATGCGGAAGATAGCGTCCGCGCCCGGTGCGCCGGAACCGGGAATAATCTGTAGTCCGGACACTTTGCCCTGGAGCGCCTGGCCTAGCGACTGCGTCGGCACGTTCACCAGGTCTTTGGCGGACACCACGGAGACCGATCCGGTCAGGTCGTCTTTTTTCTGTACGCCGTAGCCAATCACGACGATCTCGTTCAGGATTTCGGACGCCTCGGCGAGTTCCACATCGATGCGGCTGCGGTTGTTGATCGCCACGGCCTGCGGGGCAAAACCAATGTAGGTAAAGTAGAGGCTGTCGCTGCCGGCGGGTACGGAGAGTTCGTATTTACCGTAGACGTCAGTTACCGTTCCGGAGGTGCTATTGCCAGCGCGTACGCTCACACCGATCAGCAGGTCGCTGTCTCCGGTCACTATTCCGTTCACCATGTTTTGGGCGCTGCCGCTGGTGCAAAGAAAGGTTGAAAGAGCAAGGAAGAACAGGATACGTTGTTGCATGATCTTTGGTTTTTTTGATGGGTTACTTGAAAGTTAGAATGACGGATTGCTCCGCTCGGGAATCACCGCCGACGAAGACCTGGTACTCGCCTACTTCGGGGCCGAAGGTCATGTCGCGGCGGTAAAAAGACAGCTCTTCTGCGGTTAACTCAAAGCTTACAGTTTTGCTTTCGCCGGCGGCAAGTTCAAGGCGCTGGAAAGCCTTCAGCTCCCGCACGGGCCGGGTTACACTACCGACGAGATCGCGGATGTATAATTGGACGACTTCCGTGCCGGATCGCTTGCCGGTGTTCGTTACCGTCGTGCTTACCGTTGCCTCGCCGTTAGCGTTTATTTGCGCTTCAGAGATGGTCGGTTTACCGTAGGAAAAGGTCGTGTAGCTCAGCCCGTAGCCGAAGGGGTACAGCGGGGTATTCTCTTCGTTGAGGTATTTACTGGTGTATTTGTCGTTGGCGTTATTAGGGCGCCCGCCATTCTTGGCGGCGTAAAAGATCGGGATTTGCCCGACGGAACGGGGGAAGGTTAGCGGCACCTTTGCCGACGGAGCGTGATCACCAAATAAAAGGTCGGCAACGGCGTGGCCCGCTTCGGTACCCGGATACCAGGCTTCCAGGATGGCAGCAGCTTTTTTATCAAGTTCCGGAACGGCAAGCGGCCGGCCGTTGAAGAGGACGGCGACGAAGGGTTTGCCCATTTGGTGCAGCTCTTCGACGAGTTGGTCCTGTACGCCCGGTAGACCAATGTCGGTCACGCTGGCGGCCTCACCGCTCATCTCCCAACTCTCGCCGAGGGCGATGATGGTGATGTCGGCCGCACGTGCGGCTCTCAGCGCATCATCGAAACCCTGGCGGTCTGATCCCTTCACCGCGTCCACATTCACGAAGTCGATTTTGGTGGATTTGCTCACGGCTTCCTGCAGCCCGGTCAGTAGGGTAATCGCGTCTTCTGCCCGTCCGTCGGCGTGCCATGCTCCGATCATATCGGCTCCGGAATTGGCTAGGCTACCGATTACGGCGATGCGTTTCAGGTCCTTTTTTAAGGGTAATGTCTCCTTATCGTTCTTTAGCAGGATCATACTTTCCCGGGCGATGCGACGGGCTGCTTCGCGGTGACTAGCGGTCAGGATGTTGGCTTTTTGCCGCTCCACGTCGGAGTAGCGGTAAGGGTCATCGAATAAGCCCAGCGCGAACTTCATCCGCAGTACGCGGCGGACGGCCTCGTCGATCAGCTTCATGGCGACTTCTCCGCTTTCCACCTGTTTGCGCAGGCTGTTGTAGAAAACGGCCCCTTGCATATCCATGTCTACGCCGGCTGTTACCGAGAGTAACCCGGCCTCCGCTTCGTCTTTTGCTACGCCGTGATCGACCATTTCGTTGATGCTGGTGTAGTCCGTAACCACGAAGCCCATGAAACCCCAGTCGTCGCGCAGAATCTCGGTCAGTAGGTGTTTATTACCTGAAGCCGGGACCCCGTCGAGTTCGTTGAAGCTGGTCATGAAGGTGGCCACTCCGGCATCGAGCGCGGCCTTGAAGGGCGGTAGGTAAATGTCTTGAAGAACCCTTTCGGAAACATCAACCGTGTGGTAGTCCCGTCCGGCCTGAGCGGCTCCGTAGGCGGCGAAGTGCTTTGCGCAAGCGAGCACGGTGAAGGGATCGGCTAGATCGTCTCCCTGGAAGCCGCGCACCCGCGCGGCGGCCATCACGTTGCCGAGGTGAACGTCCTCTCCGGAGCCTTCCATCACGCGGCCCCAGCGCGGGTCACGGGAGATGTCCACCATCGGCGCAAAGGTCCAGTGCAGACCGGCGGCGGCGGCTTCGCGTGCGGCGATGCGGGCGGACTCTTCTGCAGCGGCAGGATTGAAACTGCCGGCTTCCGCCAGCGGTATCGGGAAGATGGTCCGGTAGCCATGGACCACGTCGTAGCCGAACAGCAGGGGGATGCCTAAACGCGTTTCTTCAACGGCAATCTTCTGAAGTCGGCGGTTGTAGTCGGCCGTGTGCGCATTGAAAATTGCCCCAAGTCGGCCGGTCTCGATGTCGGCCTCGTAACCCTTGCGGATGGTGGGGCCGGTTACGTCCCAGTCGCTGGTAAACAGCGTCATCTGGCCTACTTTCTCCTCCAGGGTCATCTGGCCAAGAAGCTGGTCTATCTTAGCCTCGTGGGTGGGGTTGTACCAGTTGGGGATGTTGGTTTGGGCCTGGCTTGGGGCGGGTAGAAAGAGGAGTAATGATAGGATTGCGCTGGTAAGGCTACAGTTCCTCGCGCTAAAACCCCCTTCCCAACCTCTCCCTACGGGGGAGGGGCTGGAGATAACGCTACGCGTCTTTAAGGCAAAGTCCACTTTACGGGGTATTCCTCCCTCTCTCCCGTTCTCTTTCCTTAAGGGAGGAGAAGCGTCTCCGGTGGCAAGATGTCCAATAGTGTGGAGAACGATGTTCCTAGCGCGCCAATTTCGGATTGCTGGTAAGGTTGTTGGTGGTCTTAGATTACTAAGATAGTTTCTCATGTTAAGCTATTAGTATCGGTTAAATCATTATTCTGAATGCGTATACTGTCGGTACGTTACCTTTCTCCTGTAGAGAGAATGCTTGAGCATTCACGCAACTACTTAGCCAACCATCCTCCGGTAAACCCAGCCCGCTCCAGCCCCCGACGTACATACTTATTCTTCTGCATCACTTCCCAAATCAATCCCGACCGATGGTTCTCAATCTGGAGGAGAATAGGCCCTTGATCGATGCCGAGGTAATCGATATCGAACCAGCCATTGGGTCGTTTCGGATCAGGATAGCTTAGGTTGAAAGCATCTTTGAAGCCGTAGGCCCCAACGAGGCTGTCGTAGTGTGTCGTCCACATCTGGTCAAGCGCGGCGATGGTTTCCTCCGGAGCGAAGGGTACGGAACCACCGGTAGCCGTAGGTGCGATGGTACCGTCGTCCACCTCATGGCGTGCGGAGGCTCCGCGGGCACGGTAGCTGAAGAATTTTACCGGCTTACCGTTTAGGGCGGTATCCAGGTCGCCGGGGCCATCGCAAGCGGTAAGGCCCCATTGATCCGGGCCGTAGCCTGAGAAACCACCGGGGTTGCTGATGCAATATTCACGGTTGGCCAGGGTCGCCTCGCGGCTGTTTTTAAAGTAGTCGCTGTCGTTTGCACGCATGTGCTCATCCTGAATGCCTCGGAAGTCGATGTACATCTGACTGTACTGGTGGCCGAAGAGGGGGCTGAAATTCAGGTGGTCGTAGCCCCGGTAATCGCTCCATTCGTAGCCCTCGCTCCACTTCTCCCAGGCATTGTCCGGAACCGGATGGGTGGGGGACCCCATCGCCAGGACGAGTAGGATCATCGCTTCATTGTACCCGCTCCAATCGTGAGGGATGAAGCCCTTCTCTGGCTTCCAGCCCATACTGATGCGGCCTTCGTCGTTGAGGATCCAGTCCCATTCGGCGCGTAGGTAGAGGCTGTCGGCGAGGGAGCGAATGTCTTGTTCGTCTTTGGTATCACCATCAAAGTAAGACTGGGCGGAAAGTGCTCCGGCCAGCAGCAAACCACTGTCGATGGTAGAAAGCTCCACGTCTTTGTAGCGGAGGGCTTCATCGTTGGTCAGGAAGTGGTAAAACAGGCCTTTATGGCCGGCAACGCCGCTTATGGCCGGCCCCTGCGGTAACGACCAGAGTTTTTCCAACGTAAGGCGGGTACGTTCTGCGGCATCGGGACGGCTGACGTAGCCGCGCTCTACCCCAACGAGGTAGGAAGTAAGGCCGAATCCGGTAGCGGCGATGGAGCTGAAGCGCTTCGTTGGCCACCGGTCGGGAATCTGGTAGTTGCCCGGCAGGGCGGTTTCCCAGAAGAAATTGAAGGTGCGGTGCTGGACTTCGTCCAGGCTGA
>JAPKCQ010000205.1 GCA_026421165.1 Lewinella sp.
ATTGACCTCATGGACGATACAACCTTGATTACGGAGTTCTTCAGCGATGATTGCGTGTAACTCAGGCTCTATTTTTTTGTCAATCCACGGCATCCTATACTTGGTGTCAAAGGTGGAGTGCAGGACGATTCGGTCGTAAGATTGAGGCATAATATTTGTTTTTTTGTTGCATTAGTGTAGTGTTAATTTGCTTTAAATAAAAATGTTTTAAGTGCAACCAGTCCCGGAGGGCCGCTTAGCGTAACGAGGGGTGGAGGCAGGACCGAAGGTTCGCCGTAACCCCTCGTGATTGACATGGCCGTCTTCGTGATTAATAGAAGTGCAGGTCGACCAATCATAAACCAGAATTTCATATCTTCCCCTTCCCAAACTAATAAATTCACACCATGCGCATCCTACTCCTACTCTTACTATGCACCTGCGGCTTCGCCCTAAATGCACAAACCACCCAACCGGAAGACCTCTACTCTTCCCTTGAGTTTCGCAACATCGGCCCCTTCCGCGGCGGCCGGGCTAGTACTGTAACTGGCGTTCCCGGCAAGCCGAATCTTTACTTCTTTGGTAGTTCCGGTGGCGGCGTCTGGAAAACGCAGGACGGCGGCCAGACGTGGACCAATATTTCCGACGGGGCCTTCGGCGGTAGTATTGGCTCAGTCGCCGTACACGAAAGCAACCCGAATATCATCTACGTCGGCGGTGGAGAGAAGACCGTGCGCGGCAACGTCAGCTACGGCTACGGTGTCTGGAAAACGATCGATGGTGGCAAGAACTGGGAACACATGGGCTTGAAGGACAGCCGCCACATCTCTCGCATTCGTATCGACAAAAACGACCCCAATCTCGTCTACGCGGCGGTTATGGGCGATCTGTTTAAAGACAGCGAAGAACGTGGTGTTTACAAATCTACTGACGGTGGCAAGAACTGGAAGAGAGTATTGTTTGCGGGCGCGGGCGCAGGTGCAGTGGACCTTTCCGTGGACTCCTCGAACCCGAGAGTCATGTTCGCTTCGACCTGGAAAATCCGCCGTACCCCCTACAGCCTCGAAAGCGGAGGTGAAGGCTCCGCCCTCTGGCGCAGCACCGATGCGGGCGATACCTGGACCGACATCTCTGGTAACAAAGGCCTGCCGACCGGCCTCTGGGGCATCAACGCCGTAACCGTCAGCCCGGTAGACGGCAATCGCGTCTATGCCCTCATTGAAAACGACAAAGGCGGTATCTACGTCTCCAACGACGGTGGTGATACCTGGGAGGCCCGCTCCGACAGCCGCGCCCTCCGTCAACGCGCCTGGTACTATACCCGCATCTACGCCGATCCGCAAGATATTGACGGCGTCTACGTCGTAAACGTGAGCTACCACCACAGCACCGACGGTGGCCGCAAGTTCGAATCCAGTAACGCTCCCCACGGCGACCACCACGACCTCTGGATCGCCCCCGAAAATCCCGAACGTATGATCATTGGCGACGACGGTGGCGCCCAGGTCTCCTTTGACCGCGGCGGGAATTGGAGCACCTACTATAACCAACCTACCAGCCAGTTCTACCGCGTAACCACCGACAACGCCTTCCCTTACCGCATCTACGGTGCGCAGCAGGACAACTCTACCGTCCGCATCGCACACCGCACCGATGGCGGTACCATTGGAGAATCCGACTGGGAAAGGACGGCCGGCGGCGAGTCCGCTCACATCGCACCCGACCCGAAGAATCCGGACATCGTGTATGGCGGTAGCTACGGCGGCTTCCTCACCCGCTACGACCACGAAAACAACCAGGTACGCGCCATCAACGTCTGGCCTGATAACCCCATGGGCTACGGCGCCGACGGTATGAAGTACCGCTTCCAGTGGAACTTCCCCATATTCTTCAGCCCCAACGATCAGAACGTGCTCTACACCACCAGCCAGCACGTACACCGCAGCACCGACGAGGGCGAAACCTGGGAAATCATCAGCCCCGACCTAACCCGCAACGAAGCCGATAAACTCATTTCCTCTGGCGGACCGATCACTAAGGACAACACCGGCGTAGAGTACTACGCCACCATCTTCGCCGCTTGTGAATCCAGTAAAGAGAAAGGATTAATCTGGGCAGCATCCGATGACGGTTTGGTCCATGTTTCTAAAGATAATGGCGGTAACTGGGACGACGTAACCCCAAAGGACGCTCCGAAATACGTAATGTGGAACTCCGTAGAAGTAGACCAACGCTCTAACGGCGGCCTCTTCATCGCCGGAACGTCTTACAAATCTGGCGATTACACCCCTTATCTCTACCATACGGAAGACTACGGCCAGACCTGGACGCGGATCGACAACGGCATCCCGCGCGATCACTTTACCCGCGTAGTCCGCCAGTATCCCGGTGCACCGAACATCCTGTTCGCTGGTACTGAGTCTGGCCTCTACGTCAGCATGGACGCGGGAAAGAACTGGAAGTCCTTCAAGCTCAATGTACCGATGGTTCCCATCACGGATATCGCCATCAAAGACGATAACCTCATTCTGGCCACCCAGGGCCGTAGTTTCTGGATTCTTGATGACCTTACCGTACTGAAGCAGGTAAAGGAGGTTGCCGTTGGCACCGACTTTCACCTCTACGACCCCGTCGATGCATGGCGTATGGGCGGTAGCAGCAGAGAGAGCCGAACGGCCGGAAAGAACCATCCCGGTGGTGTCAACTTCCACGTGTACGTAAGCGAGGAAGCCGCTAAGGATACCTTGCCGTTCACCCTCACGGTTAGTAAAGACGGAGAAGATATCCGTAGCTGGTCAACCGACAGTAAGGACAGGCAAGCTAAACTTGAGGTAAAAGACGGTGGCCAAACCATCAACTGGAACCTCCGCTACCCCGACGGCGTGAAAGTAGACGGAATGATCCTCTGGTCGGCCGGTGCCGGCGGACCGATGGCCATGCCCGGCAACTATACCGTCAGCTTGAAGAAAGGCAATAATGTCCAGACTCGTGAATTTATGGTCAAAGCTGATCCCCGTGTAACGGCTAGTCAGGAAGATATGGCCGCCCAGTTCCAGTTTATGAAGGGTGTGCAGGACAAAACCTCCGAAGCGCACCAGGCCATTATCGACCTCCGCAATGTCCGTGACCAAATCAAAACCTTCCAGGGCCGTCTGCCAGAAGACGCCAGCCAGGAACTTAAGGACTACGGTAAGGACATCATCAAGTCCCTCACCGAAGTGGAGGAAGCGCTCTACCAAACCCAAAACCAGTCACGTCAGGATCCGCTCAACTATCCCATCCGCCTGACGAATAAGCTAGCCCATCTTAACTCCCTTACTGGTATAGGAACTTACAAGCCAACGGCCTCTGCCTACGCTGTGAAGAAGGAAATTGAAGGTAAGATCGACGATGAACTGGCGAAGTACCAGTCCGTTTTAGCCAATAGGGTTCCTCAGTATAATAAGATGATTTTGGAGGAAGGAGTTAAGGTTATTTCGGTTCCTTTTAAGAAAGAGGATGCGCGGAAGTAGAGATGAGCGTTCAGAACGGTCGTTATAGTAGCCAGGAAACTACCGCCCCCTGGCTACGGCAACGACCGCTCTGAACGTTATAGCTTGTAGTTACTCTGCTCCAAGTGAAGAACCTCAAAACATTTCAACCCCAAAGTCCTTACCTTACTGTTTCTTATAATGTGAATTATCCTTTACCCGCAGTACCGGTGGTTGGTAATTTAGAACCAACACTGAATGGACGTACATAAAGTACCGCAAAGCGGACTAAAGGGATTACTGACCAACTGGCGTTCAGATTTTCTAGCTGCGATCAGCGTAGCGTTGGTTGCCCTTCCCCTTGGGTTGGGGGTGGCAGCGGCATCCGGGGCTGCACCGATTGCGGGCCTGATATCGGCCATCATCGGAGGGGTAGTGGCTACGCTCTTTCGGGGGAGCCACCTAGCAATTAACGGCCCAGCTGCGGGCTTGATCGCGGTAGTCCTTTCGGCCATTTACAGCCTTGACGACGGCTCGGGCAATACGTTCAATTACGTATTGGCGGCAACCTGCATCGCTGGCGGCATCCAGGTCTTGCTTGGCTTACTAAGGCTTGGTCGAATTGCCGATGTGATTCCCTCCTCGGTCATCCAGGGGGTAATGGTCGCCATCGGTATCATCATTTTTTCGACGCAGATTCACGTGGCGATGGGGACCAACCCGGTGGGTAAAACTACTTTTTCTCTCATAGGAGAAGTCTTTACACAGCTGCCTAACATCCATCCGGTGATCTTCGGCATTTCATTACTGGGCATTATTATCCTTGTCGTCATCCCGAAGATACAGTCACGCCTGCTGCATTATTTTCCAGCTTCGCTTTGGGTGTTGGTCGTGTCGGTGGCTGCGGCCTATCTGTTCAATTTCTTCGACCCGCATACGGTGGAGTTCTTCGGGCGTGATTACCCCATCGGGCCGAAGCAGCTGATTACCATCCCCGATAATTTGTGGGACGCCATCATCTACCCCGACTTCAGCCGGATGAACGATTATAAGTTTTGGGTGGCTGTGCTGTCCATCGCCCTGATCGCTTCCATCCAGACGCTGGCCATGGCCAAAGCCGTCGACAAGCTTGACCCTTACAAACGTAAATCGGACCTCAACCGCGATCTTATTGGTGTTGGCCTGGCGACGATTCTTTCAGGTGCCATCGGAGGGCTTCCCATCATCACGGTGATCGTTCGCAGTACGGTTAACATCAACAACGGGGCGAAGACCAAGTGGTCTAATTTTTACCACGGCCTGCTGATTGTGGTATTTCTCTTCCTACTCGCGCCGGTCATCCAGAAGATCCCTCTTGCCGGTCTGGCTGCCATCCTGGTGTACATCGGTTTTCGGTTGGCGTCGCCGGTAGTCTTTCGCAATATTTACGAGATGGGCCTGGAGCAGCTCATCTTCATGGTTGTAACGATCGGGATTACGCTGTATTCTGATTTACTGTGGGGTATACTGGGCGGTACGCTGTTCGCGCTGCTGGTCCATATGTTGCTCTCGCGGCTACCTGTCGACGATTTCATCAGGGCCGCTTTTAAAAACGAAACCAACGTATTTGTAAGCGAGGAAGGCACTTATAACGTGCAGATTGACGGGGTGGCCAACTTCCTCAACATCCCGTCTATCGCTAAGCTGATCCAAAACATCCCTCCTGGGGTTACCGTCGATATCGACCTCTCCAAAACCCGCCTGGTGGGTACGACCTTCATGGAGTACCTAATAGACTTTCTTAAGCAGCATAAAAATACTGGCGGCGAAGTAAGCATCAATGGCCTAGATTCTCACGTGTCGTCCTCGACGCACAACCGGGCCTTGAAAATCTCCTTGAATAACTTCACTACTAAGCTCTCCCCCCGGCAAATACGGCTCAAGGACCTGGCGACCGAGAAAGATTACCAGTTTGCCAGCAGAGTAGAATGGAACACCTCCTACCTACGCAACTTCCATTTTTTCGAGATCAAAACCATCGAGCGGAAATCAAACTGCCTGAAGGGAAACTTCCCCGAGCTGAACGCCGGCTGGGAAGTAACCGATGTGACCTTCAGCGAAGGCGCAGCCTTCACCGCTGAGGTATTTACCGCCACCGTAATGGTGCTGAAGCTAAACCGCCCTATTCCGGTGTTTTCCATGGAGAAGGAGCGCATTTTTGAGAAAATATTTGATCGGGTACTGGCCTTCTCCGGCTATAAAGACATCGACTTCGAGATGTACGCTGACTTCTCCGACAAGTTCTTGCTCATGAGCAACAACGAAGAGGAGATCCGCACTTTTTTCGACGGAGACCTGATCCGTTTCTTCGAGAACCGTCCTATCTATCATATTGAAAGCAACGGCGAGTCGTTACTGATCTTCAATAAGGTAAAGTTGGCACGTACCGATGAGACGATTGGTTTTATTGAGTATGGGGAGGCTTTGGCTGGGTTGTTGGATCGGTCTTCTGCTGAAGTGTAGTTCTCAAAACTCTAACTTAGCCTTACTTCTTCGCCAAATCAGAATACCCAATCCCCGAAAACTACGGATCGATAAGCGGGACAACCGCCCCCTCCGCGTTAGCCAGTTGCTTTTTTTTAAGTGGGACACCAATGTTGATTAGGGCCGCAGTGCTGAAAGCTGGATAAAGGCATTGTTCTCCGCTCTTTAGGCGGATAAAAGTGTTCTCTTGCTACAGCGTTTTTTACGGTAGAATTTCTCCACCTATTAACAATTAAAGCAAATCTCAATGTTAAAACCCCACTTAACCATCCTCGCTCTCTGTCTTTTCCTCTGCACCTGCGTCAGCGCCCAAAATATCCTGACTGGCCGCATACTCGACAGCCTAACCAGCGAGCCCATCCCCTTCGCAACGGTTTATCTCGACGGAACCAGTATCGGTGAAACCACCGGTGATGACGGTACCTTCAGCCTAAAGGGTATGCGCCTGCCCGCAACCCTGGTCGTAAGCCATCTCGCTTACCAAACCGAATACATAGAGTTAGTGAAGGCTAGTTCACTTGGAGACATCATTCTCAGCCCCCGCGAAGCCACTATCTACGGCGTCGAAATCAGGGACCAAAACCTGCGCGGGAAAACCCTGGCAGAATTCACCCGGCTGTTACTCGGACAAGACGAATGGGCTGTCGGTTCTTCCATCCGCAACGATGAAGTACTGGGGTTTGACCGGGACTACACGGAGAAAACCATTCAGGTCCGCAACGATAATATGCGTCAAAGACTGGAGAAAATGAACCGATCTGTCTCCCGCTGGAATAAAGATAAAAGTGAATACACTTACGGAAAGCCTACTAATCTGAAGGCGAAAAGCAGAGGAATACTGAAGGTTCACCTACCTCACCTTGGCTATTCCTTGAGGATGGACTTGAACACCTTCCTGTCCGACTATAAGACTGGCTACACCTCCTATCTCGGCACCTACTTCTTCGAGGAAGACACGAAGCCAACCGTCGGTCAACGGCGGAACAGGGAACGTGCCTACTACGGCTCCGGTATGCACTTCGCCCGCGCCCTGCTGTCCGGAACGCTGGAAGAAAACGGCTTTCAGGTATTTACCATCAGTAAAGACGAACAGGGCAAGCGCGAAAATGTGGCCGAGGTAGATCTTGGGGCTTCTTTGGTGAAGAGTGGAAACGGGACAAATACACTGGTCGGTCTAGAAGGCCGCGAATTTGCTATTCTCTACTACGCCGACGGAAGATCTCACCCACTACCGAAGAATAAATGGCGCAGAAATAAGCCGATACAATCGCGGGTACTCGCCCAGTCAAATAAATGCGTAATTTATAAAGGAGGCATTTTCGGCGATACGAACCTCGTCTTTAACGGCAACATCGGCTCCCGCAGCCTCGCCTGGGCCCTGCCGGTGGATTTTGTGTTGGAAACGGAGTAAGGTCGCCTGTTTATCAGCCTTTAGGCTGATAAATGGCTGCCGAACTCTCGAAGGGAAAGAGGCAGGCATCTAAAAAAGAAGTCAAACAACTAAAAAAAATAGTTACGTAACGTCTTTTTTAGCCACAGTTTCGTCAACATGAAACCACTAACCCGCAAAGAAGAAGTACTCCGCACCTTGTTTAAGCTAGAGAAGGTATTCGTGAAAGACACCATTGAAGCGATGCCGGATACCCGGCCGTAAGCACGGTAGTCCGCCACTTAAAGGAAAGGGCTACGTAGCCATTGAGGACCTCGGCTCTACGTACGGCTATACCTTGATGGGGTAGGGCTGATACTTTTATTGTTTGGTGGTCGCCTGCTCTTCATTCTTGCTTTGTACCTGCGTTTGCGCCCGAAAATGGTAATGATTGTTGGCTGCTGCATGTTTGATGCAGGATGTCGATGCCAAAAATCAGGCAATAATGGTTTCTATCTTCGAGAAATGCCCGAACGCTTTCACTGAACCCAGCAACAAATAGGTGAGCGATCTTTGGCTCGTCGCCGAGCACTCCGATGCGGAGCTGATGTCTTATTATTATCCGTGGTTTATAATAGTACTAGTGGTCTGTCAACATTAAATATTGGGGTAATCTGCGATGCCTTTTGGCGCTGAATTTCGTTGAAGAACTCCTTCCGTAGCTACGGCTATGCCAGGA
>JAPKCQ010000206.1 GCA_026421165.1 Lewinella sp.
TTCAACTTGCTTCGCACCTGCGGCCGCGCCCACATTATCAGCCTGAAGGCTAACGAACCTTCAAGGCATAAACGTTAGGTAAGCTAACGGATAAACACGATTTTGCCCACCGCACTCTCCGGCTTATTCTGCCCAAATAGCCTGGTGGCGGAAGCAAACACGAGGTATACGCCGGTAGTTACGCGCCGGCCATTGTAGTCGGTACCTTGCCAGATGAACTGGCCGCCGATTGCTTTACCTTCCGCCACGAGTTTGCCGGAAAGGTCGGTGATCTTTACCTGAGCGTTCCTTGCCATACCGTTGATGGCGATGGGACCTTCATCGCCGGGTTCTACTGGATTTGGAAAGATGACGAGATCATTAGTAAAAGTGCTCTCTTTAGCGGCCGTAGCTTCAGCCCGGTAGCTGATGATGCCGAGTTCGGTACCGAAGTAGACTACGCCGGTGTTGGGATCGATGGCGATATCCCGTACGATGTTATCAAGCAGAGGGCTATTACCCTGATCGAAGAAAAGTAACTGGTCTCTGCCATCTGGCGAAAGTAAGTAGGCACCGCCACTGGTTCCGACCCATTTTCGGTTGCCGCCATCGATGGTGACGGAGCGAATCTCTTCCGTTTCCAATAAAAATCCGCCAAATCCGCCAGCTTCGACGATGGGACGGTCGCCAATGCAGTTTTCCGCTTCCAGGGCATCCTGGCAGGCAAAGATTACGATGCCCTGGCTGGTACCGACCCAAACGTTGCCATCGAGATCCGTGGTAATGCTGCGCACGTTATTACTAGGAAGCTCACTGTTGCTGGTCGTGATTCTACGGCAGCGATCATCGCTGGGGTCGAGCGGCGTCCCCATCGGGTCGGTGACGGTGACGCCGCTGCCTGAATTGGTGGAGTGGGCTACCCAGAGGTAACCCGCCTGGTCTATTTCAATCAGGATGGCTTCATTGACGCCGCAGTCTCCTCCGAGGGCAGCCCACTCCCCTTCGGGACTGCGGACGCTGATGAAGTTACCATCGTTGGTGAGGCCGTTGGCCAGGTAGGTAAAGCCTTGCTCATCGGTGACCGCTCCGGTAACGCGTACACGCCCGGGGCCGGCGGGGGGGCTAAGGCGGAGGCTGCTGTTGGTTTCGTCGAAGAGTGTGCCCGTTTTGGTGCCTTGGTCCCACATAACCGCGCCCTCGAAGGCGGAGCTGAACCAGTGTTTGCCGTTGCGTTCGTCGAAATGAACGTCGATAATGGCGGCCACATCGTCGTCTCCGGAGAGCTCACCGTTGGGGCCGAGGAAAACGCCGGCGGTTTCCCGGTTATAGAAAGACCATTCTTCGTCTTTATAGCGGTAGGCTCCGCCGAAGTTAAACTGGGCGCTGTAGTTGTCGTCGAGTACACTCGGAGCTACCCAGAGGGCCTGACCGTCGTGCAGCAGCCGGTAGTTGCCGTCGTTGAGCGGGCCGCTGTACTCGATCTCGTTGCATTGTCCGTCGTTCTCGTCATCGAAGTAGCGGATGCGGGGGCTGCTCTCGTCTTCCCCGAACCAGATGCGTCCGAATTCGTCTTCGATCACGTAGTTGGTCCGGATAATACATTCACCAAAGATGCGTCGTTCAACGCCGGTTTCTTTCATTAACATGAGCTGTCGGCTGCCACACCCGTCGTCCGTACAGCGGTAGCCGGCCATCAGTAGGCGGGGCCCTACGCTGAGGTACTGCAGCCGCCATTCTCGGTCATCGTCGGTATCGAAGAAGAGGGTGGCGGTGGCGCCGTCGAGCCGGTAAATATCTTTATTAACGCCGAAGTAAAGCTTGTCTTTATACACGTTTATAGCCGTGCTTTCGTAGTCTCCAGGCAGGCCGAAATTGTCGCCCAGGAGGTTCCAGTTGCCGAAGTCGTTGAGGTTTACGTTCTGGCTTGGTGCGCGGTAGAGGCCTTCTTCGGTAGCAGCGTAGATGAAGCCGTCGTGGATAGCAGTTCCTTCCACCCGTACGCCGGTGAAAGTGGTAAACAAGAAGGTCTCATCATTGAGGCTTAGCGCAGAAACGCCGTAGCCGGCTGCGAGGTAGATTACATTGTCGTCGCCAAAAAACATATCGTAGATCTGCTTATCGCCACTGAAACTGAAGTTGTCAATCTGGCGCAGGGTGGAGAATCGACCGTTGCGGAGCAGGTCGATTACGCTGTTCTGGTAGACAATGATGAGGGTTTCGGTTGGGCGATGGTAGCGGATGAGACGTACGCGGGCTTCGGCTAGGCCGTCTTCGCGGGCCAGGCGGGTGATGCTCAGGTCTTCCTTGTCGAGGTAGAATAGCGCCTTGCCGGTGGTGTAGATGATGGAGTTTTCGCTCTCCGTCACGTACGTCCCGAAGCGGTAAGACTGCAGCGTACGCCATTCGCCGAGGCTGTCGGTCTGGGCACCGAGGCCGGAGAAGGCGAGGAAGAGAAGGAAAAGCAGGGAGTTTTTCAGGGGCATAATGCAAAGGTATAAAGGCGGGTAGTAAAAGGGAGGGTGCTGCTGTAGGAATGGCTGCTTCGCGTCAATAGATACGTTGAAGGGCAGGTTTGTAGTCTGTGGAGTGGGGATTCGTCGGTTGGGTTGCCGTTTTAATGTTGGTCTGCCCTTGATCACGAGGGGTTCCGCGAACGGCTACCGCCGCTTCGCTCCACCTCTCGCTACGCTAGACGGCCTTCCGGGGCTTTGCGTGGTCCGCATGTCTTGTATGTCCCTTATCTTGTCGCGCCGGCCTAGTGCGGTAGCCAAATCGCTTATCACTTATCCCTTATCGCTTATCGATCCTCTTTCTTCTCCCCAACCCGACGAAGACGCGGAGCACCTCCGCAAGTGGCGCTTAATCCTCGGCCAAAAAGCCGAGCAGCCGGGTGATGCGCCCATCGACCTGCCCGGCCCGCTCGCTGGCATGGACGCGACGCTGGAGGCCCTCTACGCCGAGCAGGACCGCAAGGGTGGCCTTGGCCATTCCAGCCCCAACGTCAACCGCTGGCTGGGGGACATCCGGAAATATTTTCCCACGGATACCGTGCAACTATTGCAGCGCGACGCTCTGGACCGCTTGGGACTCAAACAAATGCTGCTGGAGCCGGAATTACTGGACACTATCGAACCCGACGTTCACCTGATTGGTACCCTGCTTAGCCTGAAGAACCTGTTGCCCGACCGGAGCCGCGAATCCGCCCGCGCCGTGGTGATGAAGGTGGTGAAACAGATTGAGAAGCAACTGAAACAACCAATTGAGCAGGCCATCTCCGGCCGCAAACGTCAGCACAACCGCAACCGTCGGCCCCGCCCGCAGGATATCGACTGGGACCAGACTATCCGGATCAACATGAAACACTACCAGCCGAAGTATAAAACCGTGCTTCCGGTAAATTTACGCGGCCTTTCCCGTTCCAAAACCGGGCTAAAGCACATCATTTTGCTGATTGATCAGTCAGGCTCCATGGCAGCTTCGGTGGTTTATGCGGGCGTGCTATCATGTATCCTGGCGAGCATTCCGGCGCTAAAGACCCACATTGTCGCCTTCGATACGAGTGTGGTGGACCTGACGGACCAACTGCCCGATCCGCTAGAGCTGCTCTTTGCCATTCAACTTGGTGGCGGGACGGACATCGGGCGGGCGCTCCGCTATGCGGAACAACTCAACGTCGCCCCGCGGGATACGGTAATGATCCTTTTGAGCGACCTCTTCGAAGGTGGTTCGGTGGACGGGATGTTGGCGAGCGTGCGACGGTTACAGCAGAGCGGACTTACTTTTTTACCGCTGCTTGCGCTGAGCGATGAAGGAGCACCGGCTTATGATAAGGAGGTGGCGGCGCAGCTTTCGGAGATGGGCCTTACGCCTTTTGCTAGTACGCCGGGGGCTTTTGCTGAGGTGCTGGCTAAGGCGCTTTATGGCTAAAAACTAGTGTCAATCACCCGCAGTCGTTTATACTTCCCCGTCTTGTATTTCCGCTGGCCGAAGAGTGTATAGATCAGAAAGCCGGACCCGATGGTTGTTAGGGAGGTCATCAGGTCCTGGCGCCCGTACTGGGTGGTGGGGTCACCGTCGGTATTGTAGCCTACTCCGGCCCAGAATGACCAGCCGACCCCGAAGGTCATGAGGCCGACGCCGACAGCCGCACCAGCTGTATTTCCACGGTGAATGATCTGAATCTCGTCGAGCATCACGAAGCGATCGTTAATGATAAGCGCCTGAATATCGGGGCGCATCTCGCGGATCGGGCCTTCCTGCCAGAATTTGTCGCCCTTCATTTTAAATTTTAGCCGTTCGCCTTCGTAGACGCGGTCCGATTTCGAGGCGGTTAGTTTTTCGAAGAGCATTATCCTTTGGGCGTGGATTCCGAGACAAGCGTCGGGGCCAGCAATAGCGCATTCAAATATGGCGCTGGCGCTGGTGCAAAGGAAGGTTAGAAGGAGCAGGGTAATTAGTCGCATGCTGGAAAGATAGGTTGGAGGGGTGGGCGGTTGGTCTTTGCTGAATAAACGTTTCTGGCATGAGCATAGTTAAATGCTTACCTTAACCCTGGCTTAAAAGAACGTAAAACGCACTTACCAGATGAAATTAACGCACTTACCTCTCCTCGCTCTTCTCGGATTCCTCCTTTGCACCTGCGGCCCCGCCCAAACGGAAACAAAGGAAGAAATGACCGATGACGAAATGCGTGCCCACGCCGACGAGCTGGCCCAGAAATACCTGATCACCGACGGCCACGTAGACCTGCCCTACCGCCTCAAGGTCAAAAATTTCAAACTCGATAAGGAATACCTCGGTATCCCTATCCAAACCGACGCGGGAGATTTTGACTACGTACGCGCCAAAGAAGGTGGACTAGACGCGCCCTTCATGTCTATTTACATCCCCAGCGGCTTACAAAAAGAACCCGGCGAAAGCCCAGCACTTGCTGACACGTTGATCAATATGATCAAAGGAATTGCCGACGCCCACCCGGATAAATTCCGCATTACCTATACCCCCGACGAGATGATCGCCAACTTCAAAGCCGGCATCGTGAGCCTGCCGATGGGTATGGAAAATGGCTCGCCGATCGAAGACAAAATCGAACGCGTCCAGGAATACAAAGACAAGGGCATCAGCTACATCACCCTGACCCACGCCAAGGATAACCTGATTTGCGATTCGAGCTACGACACCACCGCCACCCACGGCGGATTGAGCGATTTCGGCATCGACGTCGTGAAGGAAATGAACCGCGTTGGTATTATGGTCGATATCAGCCATGTATCTGACAGTACTTTCTGGCAGGTGGTGGAGATGACCGATGTGCCGATGATCGCCAGCCATTCCAGCGTACGTTATTTCACCCCCGATTTCGAACGGAATATGAACGACGAGATGATCACCCGCCTCGGTGAGGAAGGTGGTGTTATTCAGATCAACTTCGGCTCCACTTTTCTCGACGGTGAGCTCCGCAGCCGGCAAGACAGCCTCCGCGGTATTTTCATGGAACGCCTCGCCGCTAAAGACATGATGTACGGCGATGAAGGCACCGACGAAATGCAGGAAGCCTTCGAAAAAGAATTCCCCACCCTCTACTCCGACCTGGAAATGGTGGCCGATCATATCGACCGCGTAGTGAAGCTAGCTGGTATTAACCACGTAGGCTTCGGCTCCGATTTCGACGGTGTGGGCGACTCCCTACCTACCGGTCTGAAGGATGTTTCCGACTTCCCCAATCTGATCTACACCCTACTAAAGCGCGGGTACTCGGATGAAGATATTGAGAAGATTTGCTCGGGGAATGTTATTCGGGTTTGGCGGGCTGTGGAGGCGGCTGCGGCTAAGTAAGCTTTTTCTTTTACGCTTAAATAATTAAACCGTTGGTAAATATAATAAGCTTAAAGACTGGCCACGTCGTCTTAAATGTCGGCGTAATAATCGTTGTAGTTACTATGTTTTTAGACACTACACCGTTTATTACTAAAGACTCTCTTCACGGTATTAGCGCACTTTTTCTGATTGTGGGGTCTATCATCCTTGGCTATCAAGCTTGGAGGAAAGACCCCTAAATAGCCATCTAATGACCAGCCAATAAATCACCTGTCTGGTGATCACTTCCATTATCACGGGGGCTGCCACTTGCTTTTTTGCTGTTTCGGGTTATGTGGAGAACACGAGAACCGTACCATTTTTACAGGGA
The DNA here is from genome assembly GCA_026421165.1 of Lewinella sp. GTDB lineage: Bacteria > Bacteroidota > Bacteroidia > Chitinophagales > Saprospiraceae > Neolewinella. The sequence goes on from JAPKCQ010000206.1 coordinate 6,167, forward strand.
ATTGGCTACGGGTCGATTTTTCCCGGGCTTTGCGCTTTGGGTTATGCTATGTTTTTGTAAAAAAAAGAAGCATAAGTAAATTATTGCCTAGAAACAGGTGTAAACGCTTAATTAACAAGGACGTGTAACTTAATATTTAAGTCTGAAGCTTTCAATTCGTATTATTACCGGGCATTCATTTTTATTACACCCGCCAAAGGAAAGATTTTCTGAAAGCGAAAGAAAACCACCCGACTGATGAGTACCCAACGGAAAGAAGTATTGCAGGACGCCTGCGACACCTGTAACCTGTACCTTAAGCTGCAAAGAGCGGCACACCGTAACTCACCGCGGGTTAGCCAAACGGCCAGCAAAAAAATTTTAAGCGTTTACGAATATTATTTCGGTCTTGAGCAAATGGCTGCCTTCCCATCGACACTCGATACCGACACCTTAAAGGACGCTAAAGCCACCTTAAAGAATCTCGGCGATGCCCCAAGTACCGGGGATTTAAAACCGGCGTACGGCAAACTGGAAGCATGGTTCCAGCGCGGTATGCCCGGTTTTACCGTTATCGCTACAGGTACTACGCCCTCTACCAATAATGATCACAACATCCGGATGCTCCCAAGTAACCGCTCGCTTCGCGCCACCTACCGGATTAAGGGAAATAATTTAATGGACGAGGACAAACTCAGCGTGGATGAATACGGCGAAAAAAAGAGTGAACTGACCCACGCCTGTGCAGAATTATATTTTCAACTTAAAGCAGACCGGATTACCGTTGACAATGCACAAAATGTCGATTTTGAAGAATTGGTTGCGGCCATTAGGGACGCAGGTAGTGGCGATGACTTCCTCGCCGGCACTGAAAAGGCTATTACTTTCATCGATGCTTTAACGAGCTTACGGGTTGCCTAATAAACTCGGTACACGCAGAATGAAGAGAGTATCCGCTTAACTTCATTTCCCTAATACACACACCTTAAGTTCAGCCTTCAAAAAAAACATAATCATGCTTTCAAGAGTCCTCTTGCCGGTACTATGCTTCCTGAGCACCCTCGTCCTACCGGCCCAAAGCGTAGTGCAGGATATTGAACGCATTTCCCATTTCCAGACGATAATAACCGACTCGACTGGAGAGAAATCGAATAAAACTGCCGCGTTGGACACCATGGTGGCTACGCTGGCTTATTACGCTACGGCTCCGGATACCGTCCTTGCCAAGGGGCTTTTTGCCGGCGCTGATTTACTGCGGTATATTGGAAAAAATAAATTTCTGACGACTTACCTGGTTGATATGGAGCTCTATACTCACATTTACCAACACCAGGTGTCACCGGGCTTTACTTACCTCAGTGCAAACTTTCTGGAACGGAGTAAATTTCTGAGGAGCCCCGACCCCGTAGGTCTCCTGACCGATTCCGGGCCGTTCGATTTCAACTTCGCCCGGGAGCAAGCCAAACTACCTGCACCAAAACTCAGTACCCTTACGGCTTCCGCCACGGCCACCTCAGACCGGTTGGCCGGCGAAAACTACGTCAGCAACGCCATCATCGGCCTCACGGATTTTATCGCTCAGCGTGCGCAGGAGGAGTTGAATTATACCTTTCTGACGCGCCTACGTGACGAGCTGAACAAGAATAATCTTAACCAGCTCTTTCCCAACACCGTAAAATTTCTACCGGGCCTTGACCTGCTCAACTACAAATCAATCCTTCCGAGCATCCGTCAGGCCTTCACCAAAGACCTCAACCAACTCTCCTTTAACCTCGGCAACTACCTCGGGGCCAGTAGCAAAAACGGCTATGCGGATCCCAAACTGGCCAGTATTCTTCTGATTTACCAGGTGCTTGAACTGGGGATACGGGACGTCTCCGTGGCTGATATTCTCGGGTTTACCGTAAGCCGG
>JAPKCQ010000023.1 GCA_026421165.1 Lewinella sp.
GACGGCCTGTGGCCTTTTAGACGCTTCGCTTTCAGACGGCCTGTGGCCTTTTAGATGCTACCGCACGGCTTCGACGTCACACAGCGGTGCGGTAGCCTAAAAGCCGAAGGCGTCTAAAAGCACAGCGTCTAAAAGGCCGAAGGCCGTCTAACACTAGGCTCCCCAGGCATCATCATCCCCGTGGGAATAGGCGGGAACTTCCGCACTGGCCGCCGCACTATCCGCCATATACCCGTCGGATAACGGAAAGCTATCAGTGGTGACCTTCTTTCCGGCAAACCACTCCGTCTTGATATGTTCCGCTACGCGGATGGCGTTTGCGATGATCGTAAGCGTTGGGTTAGTAGCACCTTGTGAAGGCTGGAAACTGGCGTCGACTACGTAAAGGTTATCTAGGTCCCAGGCCTTACAATTAGGATCAAGGACGGAGGTTTTCGGGTCGGTACCAAACTGCGCAGTACCCGCCTGGTGCCAGGTGAACTCTAGCTCTTTGGTGGAGCGGTAGAACTCGCTGAAACCGGCATTTTTCAGGTACTTGTTTTCGAACATGTTCAGGAATTCGAAGTGGCTCTCCCGGTTATTTGGCCGGTAGTTGAACTTGATGCCTTTATCCGTCCATTCAATACGGTTGCGCTTGTCTGGCAGGTCTTCGGAGGTGAACCAGAAGTCTACCGCGAGGCGCTGCATTCTTTTGGCTCCTTCTTCCGTCAGGCCGAGGTGGCCGTAGTCACCGAGAATGCGGGTGTAGTGCGCCTTACCCGTGAGCTGGATGGTTCCGAGCGGGTAGGGGTGCTCGGGAGAGCCGTGGTAGAAGTCGTGGCAACTGAGGGTTTTTTGGAAGACCACATCGTTGTCTTTGTCCGGGTTGATGGCGGAGATACCACTCTGGTTGTGCTTGGTGAAGTTGCGGCCTATTTGATCGGAAGAGTTGGCGACTTTGCTCTTGAGTAGCAATGCAGCGGAGTTAATCGCGCCGCAGGATACGATCACGATATCTGCGCTCAGGTTCATTTTTTCACCGTCTTTTTCTAGTTCTATGCGGGTGATTTTACCGCCTTCTTCCACCAGTTTGTCTACACGGGAGTTGGTCCACAGTGTTACGTTTTTGTGCTTCAGGGCGGGGCGGACGAGTGCTGTTTCAGCATCCGATTTCGCGTGTAGCATGCAGGGGAACGGGTCGCAGGTGTTGCAGGCGATGCAGGGGCGTTTCCAGGGCTCGTCGATGTCGCGGTTCAGGGCAAGGTTGGAGTGGTGGATGTTCAGGCCGAGACTTCCTAGGTCTTTGGCAACCTCTGCGATTCGGCCTTCGTGGGGGAAGGCTTTGAAAGGGTAGGGGCCGCTGCGGTGTCCGGCGGTCTTGTCTTCTCCTGCATTGCCGTGAATCTTCATTACGTGCTCGGCCATCATATAATAAGGCTCGAACTCGTCGTAGCCTACGCACCAGCTCGGACTGGTACCGCCTTTATGCTTCATCTCGGTAAAATCCTCGGGCCGCTGGCGGTGGAGTAGCGCGCCGTACATTTTAGTGTTGCCGCCTACGCGGTGATAAACAATAGGCTTGACGATGGGCTGTTTTTCATCCGGGCCAATCCATTCTACCTTCGCTTTATAACCGTCTTCTCCAAAAATGAAGTGGGGGTCCCAGTTGCGTTTTTCGCGGGGCAGAAATGTGCCTTGTTCCAGGATCAGGATTTTCTTTCCGGTATCGGCGAGGGTGTAGGCCATGGTGCCGCCGCCTGCGCCGGAGCCGATGATGATGACGTCGTAATCGTTAGGCATTACTGGTTCTTTAGTTCTTTAGAATATTGGATTGGTGCTTGAAAGCGGGAAAGCGACCAATGGTTCACTTTTTGGCGCGAACGCAGGTGCAGGGAAAGGTTTTTGTCCCCGTCGAGGCGCTTGCTTCGTAGCTTTCTTCGGGGGGGCAGGCCGAGTTCCTGAGCCGCGAAGCGACAAGCGTCCAACGTTTTGCGTTGCTCTGCAGTTTAGAAACTTGGCTTGGAAGGCCTCGGCCGGAGTAATTTCCATCCGTAAAGACGGAACTATCCGTCGTCCAAGTGTGTTAATCCCCTTTACGAGAAACAACCATGAACTTACAACCCCGGGATACCTACGAAAAATTAGAATTCGACAAGATTCTCCTCCTCCTGGAGGAGCAGTGTAACGGCGAAATGGGCCGCACAATGATCCGTGAAACCCAGCCCTCTACCAAAGTAACCCACATCAACCGGATGCTGGATGAGGTCGCCGCATTTAAACAAGGCACCGAGGAAAAGCAACTTTTTACCATCGCCGCTTACGACGATATTTCTGAGGAAATTAAGATGCTCACCATCGAGGGCTACGTCCTCTCCGAATCGGGGTTGGCCAAGTTGAACGTTCTGTTGCTCCAGACTAAAAATATCTTCGCTTTCTTCAATTCTCCAGAACGCAAAGAGAAATACGGCTCACTGTTTGCGCTGATTCGGAAGATTGACTTCGAACCCCAGCTCTCCGCCGAAATCGAAGCGGTAATTGATGCCGAAGGCGTAATCCGCTCCGACGCTTCTCCTGAGTTATCCCGTATCCGCCGCCTCATCGGTTCCAAACAACGGGAAGTCGAAAAAGCCTTTCGCCAAGTTATCGAGAAGTACCGCCGCGCTGGCTTCCTCTCCGATACGGTGGAGAGTATGCGCAATGGCCGCCGGGTCCTGTCTGTTCCGAGCGAGCACAAACGTAAAATACGCGGCATCATTCATGATGAATCCGCAACGGGTAAAACGGCCTTCATTGAGCCGGATGCCGTCATCAGTATCAATAACGATATCTTCGACTTCCAGCAGGAGGAAAAACGGGAGATCTACCGTATTCTTCGCGAGCTATCGGATAAGCTCCGTCCCTACGTAGAGAACATGCGCGACTACGCTGACTTGATCGCCTACCTCGACGTTGTCCAGGCCAAAGCTCACCTGGCGCGCCAACTCAAAGCTGAACGTCCTAAGGTAGACCACAAGCCAACCATCGGAACCCTCCAGGGCTATCATCCACTACTTTACCTGAAGAACAAGCCCTATGGCCGTAAAACTGTTCCTTTTGACCTCAACTTAACCGGTGAAGACCGCATTCTGATGCTCTCCGGGCCCAACGCTGGCGGCAAGTCGATCACCATGAAAACCGTCGGTTTACTGCAGTTGATGATGCAGTCTGGCATGCTTGTCACCGTCAGCGCCGAGTCCGAAATGGGCGTCTTCAAACAGCTCTTTGCAGATATTGGCGACCAGCAGAGCATCGAGGATGACCTGTCTACCTACAGCTCGCGACTCAAGAACGCGAAAGCATTCCTTAAAGATGCTGACGACGCTACCCTCGTTCTGATCGACGAATTTGGCTCTGGTACTGACCCCGCTTCCGGGGGCGCCATCGCCGAAGGTATTCTGGACGGGCTGAACTACAAAAAAGTCTACGGCCTCATCACCACTCACTATTCTAATCTCAAAATTTACGCCTACAAAACCAAAGGCATCGTTAACGGCGGTATGTATTTCGACACGGAGACGCTTGACCCTACCTACGAACTGAAAATTGGAAAGCCCGGATCGAGCTACGCCTTCGAGATCGCTACCAAGTCTGGCTTACCCAAACGGGTGATGGAATACGCCCGCCGCCGAGCTGGTAAAAACGAACGCGCCGTCGACCAACTTCTCGTAGATCTACAGCGCGAAAAAGCGGAGGTTGACGAAAAACTGAGCGGACTTGCTCAGAAGCAAAAAACACTGGACGCGCTCACCCGTACTTACGAGGAACTTCGCAAAGACATGGAAGTCCGACGTAAGCGCCTCAAGCTCGAGGCTAAAGAGTCTTCTCTCCAGGAAACAGCGAAGTACAATAAAGAAATGGAGAACCTCATCCGTGATCTTCGCGAGGGGAATAAGCTGGAAGAGGCCAAAGAAAAGGCCAAAGAACTGCGCACCAAGCGCACCGAGATTGCCGAACAGGTAACCGAATTGGTAGAAGATATTTACTACGCTCCGATCAAAGGAGGAGACGACGACATCAAGGTGGGCGATCATGTGCGTCTGCGCGCCGGCGGCGCAACCGGGGAAGTGGAAACCATCAATAAAAAACGGGCTACCATTATCGTTGGCGACCTCCGCCTGGAGGTCAAAATTCGCGACCTAGAACAAGCAAATGCGCCGCTAACTATCCGTAAACAGAAAAGTGTGAGCAGCAATATTGCAGCAACGGCCACTTTCTCTAATAAGCTGGACGTACGCGGGATGCGCTACGAAGAGGTGCTCGCTACAATGGAGTTGTTTGTTGACAACGCCCTGATTGCAAACGCGAGCCAATTACGGATTGTACATGGTAAAGGTACCGGAACGCTCAAGCGAGCCGTCCGCCAGAAACTGGCAGAGTATAAGCATCGTTTTACCCTAACTACACCGCCGCGGGAGGCTGGGGGTGATGGGGTCACCATCGTTGATTTGTAACGGAGGAGGGGCTCTCTTGGGGTACAGCCTCTCGCCATTTATTCCGCTGACTGCTTCCGGATTAGTAATAACCCCGTAAACCTCTAAACCTGATTGGGGCTGTAGCCATCGTAATAAACCAACCCTTACATCCTGCGTCCGCGCCTGATTTTTTTAAATAAATTACTGCTGGAAGGTCTGAAAACAAGGATTTAGGCAATGAGTACACCAAAAGTGCCACGAATATAGTTAAATTTGTTATGTTTCCGTTCTGCGTGCGTTTCCTGACGCATCCGAGGCCTTACAACTAGCAATCTACCTAGAGCGCGCTTTTACCACTACTGATTACCTAAACACTCAAGATGAAGAATCTTCTCCAATCCTGCCTCGTCCTGCTTCTGTTGGCCGTGGTGTTCCCCGTTCAGGCTCAATACCGTAGCGAGATGCGGACGGCCAACAAAGAGTACGAACTAAAGGCGTTTAACCTCGCCGTTGAATCGTATAAACGCGCCCTGGCTCGTCGCCCATCTGACTTGGAGGCCTTAAGCCGTATTGCGGACTCCTACCGCATGCTCAACCAGATGCAGACAGCTCATGCCTACTATCAGCAAGCCGTGCTGGAAAAGCGCGTGACGCCCAGTACCATTCTAGAACACGCCCACGTACTCAAGAGCCTCGGTCGTTACCAGGAAGCAAAGCAGTGGTACCTGCTTTACGCCCGTGACCACGACGGCGTAGTCGGTAATCATTTCGCACAGAGTTGCGACTTTGCCCTCGCGCAGTCTAACGCCGATGGTGGTTTTACCGTTCGGGTGATTTCCACTAATTCTCCGGTTTCCGACTTCGGCCCGGGCATGGTTACACCTACTGAACTGGTCTTCAATTCCGCCCGCACCGCAGCCGGCGACTTTGACGGACAAGCAAGGAATAAGCCTTTCGTAGCCGCTATCGGTCCCGATGGCCTCCTGCAACAGGCCTACGAGCTACGTACCGGCTACACCGACGCGGCTGGTAACGTTGGCCCCGTAAGCTACAGCCCCGACGGCCGCCAGGTGATCTTCACCCGTAACAACTTTACTTCCGGTACCCGGATGGTGCCCGAAGCCGGAATTAGCATGAACCTAATGATTGCCGACATCAACGCCGAGCAGCAATGGGTGAGCGTCCGTCCGCTACCTTTCAACGGTACCGACATCAGCTCCGGCTACGGTACCTTTTCTGCCGACGGTAACTCCATCTATTTCGCCAGTAACCGACCCGAGGGCTACGGTGGCTACGATATTTACCGCGTTAGCCGCCAGGGACAAAGCTGGGAAGCCGTACCCGAAAATCTTGGTACTGTCGTTAACTCTGTTGGCGATGAGGTAACACCTTTCTTCGACGGTGCGAGCCTTTTCTTTTCTTCTAACTGGCACCACGGTTTGGGCTCCTACGATGTCTTCCGCGCTGAAGTCGTCAACGGTCGTCCTTCCACCCTTTATCATATGGGCAGTGGCATCAACTCTGACCGCGATGATATCGGCTTCAGTTACGATCCGGTCACCAGCAGCGGCTACGTTGTCTCTAACCGCATTGGTGGCTCCGGGCAGGAAGACATTTACCATGTCGGCCGTGCTAATGTAAATAAGATATTGATGGTTATATCCGCTCAGGATGGTTCTATGATTCCCAATGCCGCGGTTGATTTTAGCGGCTGTGGCGGTCAGGTTTACGCCACTGATTCTGGAGGGCGCTACGTTTTTCAGCCTACCGACGGGCTGAACTGCGACATCGTGATTGGTGCCAACGGCTTTCAGGCTGTTCGTGTCCCGCTACAGAGCCTTCAGCCTGACGGGCAGAATATCGTTCGCGTTTCTCTCAATCCTGCGACTACCGCTGGAGGAGAAAATGGTCCTATGGGTGGAACCCCTTCCGGAACTTACCGTGGTTATGTTACGGATGCGCAGACCGGCTACGGTATTCCCGGAGCTAATGTCCAGATCGTTCAGCGTACCACCGGTCAGGTAGCGAATTTGAGTACTTCTTCTGACGGTACTTACCTAATGGAACTCGCACCTTACAATACGTACGATGTGATGATCTCGGCTTACGGCTTCGAGGCTGTGAAATTTCCCGTCACCAACAACGACGGTAGCGACTCCAACGTGCTTGGCAACATGACGTTATTACCCGATGGCACGAACACCGGCGGAAATTCCAGCGAAGCCACCTTCACGGAGGTGCAAGGCTACTCCGTCCAGCTGGCGAGCCTTGGCAAAGCGCCGGACTTGAGTAAGTTTGATAACGTAAGCGATCTCGGCCGCGTGTACGACGTAAATAGTGGTAGCGCTTACAAAGTCCGTCTGGGCGTCTTTGCTACCCGTGCCGAAGCTGCGCGTGCAGTTGTCGAAGCTAAAGCAGATTACCCTGGAGCTTTTATTGTAGCTGACAGCGGTACATCCGCACTTGCTTCCAGCGGCTCAACATACGTACCACCGAGCAAGCCTGCTGTAATCAAGACCGGTACAAATTCTACGAGCTTTGGTCGCTATAAGGTTCAGCTTGGTGCTTTCGGCCAGCCGCAAAACTTTGACCGCAATAAGGCTCAGCAACTGGGTACACTAGAAAATGCTACGCGTGGCAACCTGACCTTGTTTATGATTGGTAATCTGAATTCGCTTACCGAAGCACGCAACGTGCAGTCTCGCGCTCAGGCGTCTGGTTATAGCGGTGCCTTTGTACTGGAGAGTGTCAGTGGCGTACTTACTAAAGTACCTAACTAAATCAGATCCATCTTCTGGTTCTTCGATGCCCCGCAAGCTTTGGTTTGCGGGGCATTCTCGTTAGAGTGCCCTGCTTCCTGTAGCGAAACCAGATTGGTTTTATCTCCAGGATGGTATTTCTACACTTCGTGCCAGCGTCACGGGCTGCCGGGGAGTAGAAGGAGAATGAGTGAGATACTCTTGTTTCAGTTATATTTAGCCGTATGAAACAAGTATTACTGGTGTTATTGCTTAGTGCTTCGATAGCCCTGACCGCCCAATCGGTCATCCCGTTATATCCCGAAGGCATTCCTTGCGCCAACGAACTTTTGGAAGCAGAGCGTACGAGAGAAAACATCGGCCGCCTTATTACCAGCGTTCACGAGCCTTTGATGGAGCATTATCCGCCGGTACCTCAAATCGCTACTGGCGGGGCCGTTATGGTTATTCCCGGTGGTGGTTACGCGGTTGCTGCGTGGGGACACGAGGGGAGCGACATCGCCCAGCGTTTGGCGGTGGAAGGACTGCACGTTTTCGTACTTAAGTACCGCCTACCGAAGAACGAATCCGTAGGGTGCCGGAGTCATGCAGCCCTGGATGATGCACGGCGGGGCGTACAGACCATTCGGATGATGGCGGATTCGCTCGGGCTTGACCGGCGCAGAGTGGCTGTTTTGGGCTTCTCTGCTGGTGGGCATTTGGCGGCTTCGGCTGCGGTTCATTACCTGGAAGCTGATAGTACCGCATTCCCAGCCGCTGCTGCGTACTCGAGCCGGCCAGATTTGAGTATTCCGGTTTATCCGGTGCTGATAATGGAGGATTCTAAAGCCGCGCACCAGGGCTCCATTAATAATTTACTCGGCCCCCAGCCGTGGGATGCTGAGCTTTTGGATTACTACGATTTACCGGGCCGGGTTCATGCTGCAATGCCGCCTACCTTCCTTGTTCACGCTGGAGACGATAAGGCGGTGCCGGTTGAAAACTCACTTCGCTACTACGCTGCGTTAAAGGAAGTAGGCGTACCGGCAGACCTGCATGTTTATGCAAAAGGGGGACACGGCTTCGGCAGCGCGGTGCAGACCGATTTACCCGTACGGGAGTGGATGGAGACGTTGCTTGATTGGATGAAGGGTTACGGGTTTGTTCGTTAGTTATTGCGCCACATGCGCTCGAATTAAGTGTGTATAACAAATTATAAGGCTATTTAACTTTGGGAAAAAAACTACACAAATGTGCACCCCGACTTGCCCTGAATGTAGTCGAAGCGGGGAGTCGAGGTAATCAGTAGCCTTATTTGTGTGCCGATGTACTAGGAAGTCTGCACTTCGTTGCACACACTCAAACCAATAATTGATTCAGGTTTAACTAAAAAATCCCTATCCTTGAGCTTTCGCCAACTAATAGAGCATTCAAGATGATCAACCTCAACCCGCTAACCCAGCCGCCAAACCAAGCAGACCTCCTGCTTACCCACGAGGCCATCCAGCCGTTCATCCACCGGACGCCCTTGATGACCAGTGCTAATTTGGATGAAATGGCTGGTTGCAAGCTCATTTTTAAGTGTGAGAATTTTCAGAAGATCGGTGCATTTAAGATGCGGGGTGCGGCTTCAGCGGCCTTGCGTTTCACCGAAGGGGAGCGTGCGAAAGGCCTGGCAACCCACAGCAGTGGTAACCACGCTCAGGCGGTGGCGATGGCGGCGCAAACCCTCGGGGTGCCGGCTTACATCGTGATGCCGCATGACGCTCCGAAAGTGAAAATTGCGGCCGTTAAAGGCTACGGTGCGGAGATCAGCTACTGTGTAAATACGCCCAAAGACCGGCAGGAAGCACTGGATGAGGTGGTCTTGAAGACCGGTGCAGTTTTTATCCATCCTTACAACGATTACGGCGTGATTGCCGGCCAGGCCACGGCAGCGATGGAGCTGATTGAAGATACCCCTGGCATTGTGCTGGATCTGATTCTTGCCCCGGTTGGCGGCGGTGGCCTGATGGCGGGCACGGCCCTGGCGGCAAGGTACTTCAGTGTCCAGGCAGAGGCTTGGGGGGCGGAACCTAGCAATGTGGATGATGCGGCGCGGTCGCTGGTGCAGGGAACGGTTCAAAGCAACGTTACGAACGAAACCGTTGCCGATGGTTTGCGGACGAACCTTGGCGATAAGACCTTCGCCATCATCCACAAGCGGGTACCTAAAATACTGGTCGTCTCCGAAGAAGAGATCGTTACGGCCATGCGTCATATCTGGGAACGGATGAAGATTATCATTGAGCCGAGTTGTGCCGTTCCGTTTGCTGCGGTCCTCCGCTACCCTGAATTGTTTGCCGGTAAGAACGTGGGTATTATCCTTACGGGGGGAAATGTTGATGTGGTGAGCTTACCGTTCTAGCATGTCTACTTGGTTTCCTGGCCTAAAAGCCAGGAAACCAAGTCTTCCCCCTCCCGGCACCTGCGTCCCCGCCAAAAAACTTTACCTTGACCTTTAAGAACCTCTGATAATTGAATACCGTTGATCGAAAAAGAAAAGAATTACGTCATTGTCTCGACAAGAATACGCGGGAAAGTCAGTGCTTGTGAACCTTTCAGGAAAAACATTGCTTATCCTAATAACAAAATAGAAAACAAATATGAAAAAACTACTCACTCTAGCCCTACTGCTGAGCACTACCGTCCTTTTTGCCCAAGCTGAAGCCCCCAATGATTGGTGGGATTTGGACCGCACGGACAATTCCTACCCCGGTGTTAGCGCCAACAAAGCCCTCAATTACCTGGAGGGTAAGACAGGTCAGATGGTCGTCGTTGCCGTAATTGATTCTGGCGTTGACATCGAGCACGAAGACCTCAAAGACATCATCTGGACCAACCCCGGTGAAATTGCTGGCAACGGTATCGACGATGACGACAACGGCTACGTAGACGACGTCCACGGCTGGAACTTCATCGGCGGTAAAGATGGCCGCAACGTTAACGGCGAAAACCTCGAGATCGTCCGTATCTACAATTCGCTCAAAGGCACCTACAATAATCGTAACCGTGACGGCCTGAACAGGAAGGAAAAAGTTCAGTACGATACGTACATCAAGTACAAAGAACAGATCGAAGCTAAGCGTGCCGAGATGGAACCGGGTATGAAGCAGATTACGCCCATCAAGGAAGCGATGGACAAGGTTATGATGAACCTGCAGATGAAGCCCGCTAGTATTACTTGGAAAGACATCGAAGGCCTAAGTACAAAGGATGCTTATACTGGTATAGTGAAGCAGATGGCTGAACGTGCCGCAGCGCAGGGGGCTACCTTCAGCGAAACTTACGACCAGATCAAAAACTACGCTGATTACTTGGAGCAGTCATATGGTCAAAATTATAACCCCGACTTCGACGCCCGCGATATCGTAGGCGACAATCCCGGTGACCTTGACGACCGCGACTACGGCAATAACGACGTGGAAGGCCCCGACGCCATGCACGGTACCCACGTTTCTGGCATCATTGCTGCGGTACGTGGCAACGACCTTGGTGTTGATGGTGTAGGTGGACCCAATGTTCGAATCATGTCCGTTCGTACCGTTCCCAACGGAGACGAACGCGATAAGGACGTCGCTAACGCTATCCGCTACGCTGTGGACAACGGTGCATCCGTCATCAACATGAGCTTCGGTAAAGGCGCCAGCCCTTACAAAAAGGCCGTTGACGCTGCCATGAAGTACGCTGAAAAGAAAGACGTAGTTCTGGTACACGCCGCCGGCAACGACGGTAAAATGCTAACCCTGACCAACAACTACCCCAACGACACTTACTTGGGTAGGAAGAAGACCATTAAGACTTACATCACCGTTGGCGCTTCCAGCTCGGATTACGGTGAGACGCTGGCGGCCTCTTTCTCTAATTATAATAAGAAGATGGTGGACGTTTTTGCCCCAGGCTATAAGATCTATGCTACTTTTCCTGACGACAACTACAGCGCCATCAGCGGTACCTCCATGGCTGCTCCGATGGTAGCCGGCATCGCCGCCATGTTGCGCAGCTACTTCCCCGACCTGAAGGCAACGCAGGTGAAGGAGATCATCCTTGAATCCGCACTTCCCGTAAACCTGGAGGTTGTGAAGCCTGGCTCTGACGAGAAGATCAAATTCTCCGAGCTGTCCGCTACCGGCGGCCTCGCCAACGCTTATACTGCCGTTAAGCTCGCTGAGCGCACTAAGGGTAAGAAGAGGAGGGTGGCCAAGCGGGATGCGGGTCTTATGATGTTTAAGTAAGGTAGAGTCATAGACTACCACACCCTATAAAATATCCTCGAATTTTCTGTAAACGGGTAAGTGCCTTTTTTGGTACTTACCCGTTTTTTATGGCGCGGGCGCAGGTGCCATGTGGTGGTTGAGGGGTATTGCCGAACGGCTTTGCCCCGTTCGGGACCTTCCAGGCCGAGTGAAGCTTAGTGGGCTGAATGGACAGTTCTGAGCGTCAGACTCGTACCTCTGTGCGCAACTACGTTTAACTCTGTGAGATAAATTCTACATAAAGCGAAAAGTAACTTAATCAGGCGAAGCCTAGTATGGTGTAGCTTCCACAGAATCCGTATATTCGCCTAACTCAAATCAATCAACTAATCAGCTAATATGCGTTACCTACCACTACTATTCTGCCTACTAACTACGAGTCTCTTCTCCCAGTCCCAGGGCGACGCCAAAACCGCCAAAGGCGCGGCCGAAATCGAAGCCAAAGTAATAGAATGGCGGCACCACCTTCACGAGAATCCCGAACTGAGTAACCGTGAATTCGAGACGGCTAAGTACGTGGAGCAGCACCTGCGTAGCCTCGGCATGGAAGTCCGTACCGGAGTAGCCTACACCGGCGTGGTCGGTATTCTGAAGGGAGACAAGCCAGGCGGTGTAATTGCCCTGCGCGCAGATATGGACGCGTTGCCGGTAACGGAAATCGTTGACCTTCCCTACGCGAGTAAAGTAAAAACTACTTATCTTGGTAAAGACGTTGGCGTAATGCACGCCTGCGGCCACGATACTCACGTTGCCATGCTCATGGGCGCGGCTGAGCTGTTGAGCAAGCGCAAGTCCGAAATTGAAGGAACGGTGATTTTTATTTTTCAGCCCGCCGAGGAAGGCGCGCCGAAGGAAGAAGGCGGTGGTGCTAAAATGATGGTCAAAGAAGGAGTCTTGACGGACTATAAAGTAGAAACCGCCTTCGGTATTCACATCAATTCTCAAACACCGGTTGGTCACGTAAACTACAAGCCTGGCGGTGCGATGGCGGCTAGTAACCCGTTCAAAATTGTGGTTAGGGGGAAACAGGCGCATGGCTCTGCTCCCTGGGCAAGTGTTGACCCTGTTGTTGCCGCGGCACAAATTATCGTTGGTTTACAAACGATCGTTTCTCGCCAGATGGACCTAACTAAAGAACCCGTAGTAATCACCGTCGGCAAGATCGAAGGCGGCGTACGCAACAACATTATCCCGAATGAAGTAACGATGATTGGTACTATCCGTACTCTTGACCGTGAGATGAAGAAAGAGGTTTTTGAACGCATTGAAAAGACCGCAACGCTTATCGCAGAATCCAGCGGAGCAACCGCTGAGGTGGAAATCCAGGACGGCACGCTGATTACTTTTAATGACCCGGAAATCACTCGCCGCCTGATGCCTACCGTCGTCGCAACAGCAGGGGAGGACAACGTTCATCTCGTTCGGCCGATTACCGGAGCGGAAGACTTCAGCTTCTATGCAGAAAAAGTACCCAGCCTGTTCCTCTTCCTCGGCGGGATGGACCCGGCAATGGATAAAGCGGACGCACCTGGCCATCATACTCCCGATTTTCGGGTGGACGATCGGGGCATGAAACTCGGAGTGGAAATTTATACCAACATTGCTTTGGACTATCTGAGCGGTAGAGCGCGTTAACGGGGGAGTTCAGAAATTAGGGCGGAGAGTTCAGTCTTCAGAAGGCTGAGTTCTGTACTCTAATTTCTGAATTCTGTTTTCTTCTTCTGAATATTATGCATGCGTTTTTTGTTCGTCATCTTTTTTTTATGGTTTTTCGGCTGCGGGACTCTTTCTGCACAACCAGACTCTACTTTTATCGAGCTATTCTCTAACCGGGCACGGATCAATACCGGTCTGCGGTACCGGGATCGGTCGCTGGAGTTTAGCCTTTCTTCCGGTGAGGAACTTAAACTGGAGAGCCAGGTGCTGGCTTTTCGAATTGGTGGGCGTTTCAAATCTGCCAGCTATACCTTGTCTATTCCTATCGCTGATTTAACGGCTGCGGCAAACGAGAAAAGAAGCGAAAATTTCGGTTTAGGATTGACATTATTCATGCGGCAGAACCTCCTTTCAGGTGGCTTCCGCCGCACGAAGGGCTTTCACTCCGTCGCACCCGGGGGCGAGCGTAATTTTCGGGATGATGTCGATCTGCTTTCCGCTACGCTCTACGGTTTTCATGTTTTTAACCATCGGCGCTTTAGCTTACGTGCTGCGTTCAGACAGCGGGACCAGCAGATTAAGACCAGCGGTTCTTTTATAGGTGGATTATTACTTGATCGGCGGAGGCTCAGAACTGATGGCCTGCTCATCCCGCTGGATAACGGGGAAGAGGAGTGGCTAACCCGACTGGCACAAACGAAAGTTGGTATTGGTGTGGGATATGCGCATACTTTTATGCTTGGTAAGCGAATATTCCTAACCCCGGTTGCAGTTATTGGTCCGGAATTTCGCTTCATTAATTTCGACGCTGTTAACGGTGGTAAAAAACAAGATGAACTACGTGTGAGTTCCCGCCTACGTGGTTATTTGGCCTTTGGCTGGAACGGAGAAAAGGCAGCCGTTTCTCTGAGCGCTCTTTACCTTCCGGGCTTAGACATCAGCGACAAGCTGGACACGCGTTTCAATCACCTTACCGTGGAGCTTCGGATCACCCGCCGTTTCCTTTACCAGAACCGAAAGAAAAAAAACAACTAATGCCTTTTTCCATAATTGCTTTTGGAGTTATCCTTATTGCTGCCGGTGCGTATCACTTCGTCAACCCCGCTTTCTATAATCCGATGATGCCCAGGTGGTTTCCGAAGGAACTGGCGAATGCCGCAGGTGGCATCGTCGAGATTATCATCGGTATTGGCTTACTTGTCCCTGATTGGCGGACTTATGCACTGTACGCCGCCTGCGGCTTAATGGTGGTTTTTCTGCCACTGCATATTTGGGATTTGATGAAGCCTAAACCAGCGGTAGGGCCGCACTGGGCCGCGGCGGTACGTCTGCTGATCCAGGTTTTACTAATCTGGTGGATTTGGCGGCAGGCTTCTGCGGGAACTTCTAGCTAGCTCCTTCAACTCACTAGGGATTGAACCGTAGTTAGTACGCAGCGGACAACTATTGTAGCTGAGGTGTTCTTGCTTTCAGCCAGCTCTTTTTGGCCTCGTATTTAGTAGCATCGGGGAAAGCGACGCCATTTGTAAACGTGGAGAGTGGAGGCTCTGTGAAAATGATCATATATTACGCCATTCCGAAGGCTTCACGACATACTATTATGCATTCTCTATTAGTTTTACATCAAGAGACCAGAACCTGAAAATTTAAGCATTATGGAAATCCAAATCGAATCTCAAGCCGAACTTAACGGCGACCGTAACGGTAAAGTAGCCGCTGGCATCGGTTTCATTCTTTTTGTGATCGCACTGCTGATTCCAATTTTCTTCAAGCTTAACCCACCTCCGGGTCAGCCTGGCATCGCGGTATTGCTTGCTTTTGATGACCAGGGATCTGGTGATAATCCCGCAGGGCCAAGTGCTCCTGCTGAACCGGTAGCAGAGCCTGAGCCCGTAAAGCCTACGCCCCCCACGCCAGAAGTCAAGCCAGACCCTGTACCTGAACCTCCAAAGCCGACTAGCACGCCAAAGCCGGTGGTAGAACAACGCGACGTAATCCAGGCAGAAACAGCTCAGGAGATTGCTATTCGTAAGCGCAAAGCCAAGGAAGAAGCCCGCAAACGCGAACAAGACCGCCTGCGCAAAGAACAGCAAAACGAAGTGCAACGCCGCGAAGAAGCTGCCGCAAAGGCCGTCCGCGAACAAGCGGCCAAAGAACGTCGTGAGCAGGAAGCCCGTGAAACGGCCATTCGGGAAGCCAACGCCAAAGCCGAAGCCGAACGCCAGGCCCGCGAAGCCCGCGCCCAGGCCCTCCGCGATCAACTCTCCGGTGGCCTCTCCGGTACCGGTGGTGGGTCCGGAAATACGGGAAAGCCCGGTACCCAGGGACGCCCCGACGGTGTAGCCGATGGTAGTGGCATCGTTGCCGGCTCCGGCCGCGTATCCGGTGGGCTCGGTGGCCGAGGATTGGTGTCCAGCCCCGCAGTTCGGGAAAGTTCTCAAAAATCCGGCACCGTAATTGTGGAAGTCTGTGTTGGTTCTAACGGGAAAGTTATCTCCGCTAAGTTTACCCAGTCTGGCAGTACCACGGCTGATCCTACGCTTGTACGTGCCGCCATAAACAACGCCAAATCTTGGAAATTCTCTTCCGATGCTACCGCGCCACCTTCTCAGTGTGGTAAGATCACTTATACCTTTAAGGTGCAGTAAGTAAGCACTTAGGTTTTAGCGTTTAGCACTCACTGGTTCTAGGGAATAGAGCGATTCGCTCATCGGATGCATCTTCCAGCCTGGCGTAGCCGGATGGACGTTCATCCGATGCGTCGAATCGCGTGCCCGCCTTTTATACATCCGATAAACTTTTGAGACTGCGTCAGCAAAAGAGGCATCGGATGAAAAAAGGCTTCGTTAAGAATCCTTTGCGAAGCCTGAGTGCTAATATGTGCCTTGAAGCAATAAAACCCGAACTTCTTTCCCTTTCAGTTGCATCCCTTGCAGTACTGTATTAGATACGCCCCGCGTAATGTCGGCACCTATGGCGTATGTACGAATCATTTCCTTGTACGGGGATAGATCGTTCAGCATAATGGCCTCATTGTTGCCATTGAATACCACCATTACTGTTTCGCTTCCGTGTTTGCGGAAATAAACATATACGCCATCACGGGGTACAAATTGGACCAATTCCCCTTTCGTTAAAGCGCTGATGTGCTTCCTAGAGATTGCCAATCTTTGGACGTAGGTGTGCAGAGCAGCCTGAGTAGAATCTCGTTCAGATGCGTTGAAAAGATCAGTCTCATCACCAGGAAATCCACCCGGAAAGTCAACACGGCCACCTTCACCGAAAGCACCGCCCGCTCCGGTGAGGCCCACCTCCGTTCCGTAGTAAAGCATCGGGATGCCGCGCATCGTTAGTAGCAGCGCAAGCGCGCTTTTCATCTTGGTCATGTCTTCGCCAACGGTGGTGAAAATCCGGGCGATGTCATGGTTGTCCAGAAAAACAACGTTTTTGGTCGGGTCTTCGTAGAGGTAATCCTGGGCGAGGGTGTAGTAGATGCGGTTCACGCCTTCGGTCCAGCCGGGGTCGCGGCCGAGGGCCTCGTGGATAGCGTAGTAAAGTTGGAAGTCGGTGACGCCAGGCAAGTTCGTATCAAAATCCTGGTGGATACCACGACCGCCCGTGAACCAGGCCTGAACGCCAGGGCCGTGTACCCATGTTTCGCCGTAGATGCCCAGGTGAGGAATTTCCTGCAGCAAGCGCCGGCTCCATTCCGCGGCAAAGTCACCGTCGGCATAAGCGTAGGTGTCGATCCGGTACGCATCCTGGTCCGACCAAAGCGTCCACCAAATGCTATTTTGAATAAGGTAATTGGCTACGTGTTTGTTCTGCTGGTTCAGGTCTGGCATGTGCTTATCGAACCAGCCGTCGGTCATCAGTTTGCGGTCGTATTCGCTGGCGTTGGGGTCGAGCAGAGTGGGCGCGCGGTAGGTCGTTTTGGTGTACTCTGGCCACTGGTGAATCCAGTCGAAGCCGGGTAGGTCGCGCATCAGATAATGCTCGTCACCAACGTGGTTGAAGATCACGTCCATAATAATTTTGATGCCTTTTGCGTGGGCCTTGGCAACGAGGTCTTTGTACTTTTCGTTGGTGCCAAAGCGGCGATCAATGCGGTAGTGATCCGTCACCGCATAGCCGTGGTTGCTGGCGTAAGGCTGGTTGTTTTCGAGGACGGGATTGAGCCAGAGCGCGGTTACGCCCAGGTCTTGAAGGTAGCCTAGTTTATCGATGATTCCTTGCAGGTCGCCGCCGTGGCGGAAGAAAAATTTCTTTCGGTTCAGGTGGGTTTCGTTCATTTCCGGGACCACGTCGTTCGTGGGGTCGCCGTTGGCGAAGCGGTCGGGCATGATGAGGTAGATTAGGTCTTGCTGGCTTAGTTGTTGTCGGTTTTTCCAGCCTTTTCGGGGGTGGGGTAGTAGTTCGTAATCAATGTACTTCCGTATAAGTACGGGGTGATTTGTCTGGGCGCGGTCGCGGGATGCAAACGAAAGTTTAAAGGAGCAGGGTTTGGTACCCGGACTGATCCGCAAGCCGATGAACAGGTAATTAGGGTTCGCCTCCCGCTTGACGTACTCGACAGAGATGCCGGGCTCCGTGACGTTGACCTTGTCGTACCGAGCGATGTCCTTTTCGTACACCATGATCTCCAGGGCGGGCTCTTCCATATTGGCCCACCAGTTGGGCGGATAAACCCCTTCATCTTTGGGGTCTGCAAGGCCGGTAGGTTGACGGATGTGGTATTCAGACTCAACCTGCCCCAGCGCACGCTGTTGCATCGGGTCGTCGTTGTATACGGGGTCTTGTGCACGGCAGGTCATTGCTCCAAGTACGGAAGCGAGGAGTAGGAGGGCTTTTACACTACTTTTCATATCGTGAATATAGTTATCAATTGGGTTGAGCGCCTCTGGCGCGATTCTTTAAAGCTAAATCGAGCCAGAGGCGCTCAACGCACTGTGCAGTTTGTTATATACTCTCCGTTGCGGGCCGGTCCGAAGAGCCTGCGTTTGAAGGTTGAAGATTCTAATTTTAGGGGTAAATGAGTAAGTCAGCTCGGAGACAAAGTCCTTAAACCTCTTTTGCACCTGCGGCCGCGCCCTGAATTTAGATTGATAGATATGATAGTGTGATAGATCAACTTCGCTGCTACTTCGTGGTGAAAGGCTGCCGGACATGGCCCGAGACTCTAACCTGCGGAGCGCTATTAATCTATCCCATTATCAATCTATCCCACTACCTTTGCCCCATGACCCTGAACACCGGCCGATTGCTACTTTTTGCCGCCCTGATTCTTGGCGCATCCCTGCGCGTGCCGGGTTGGTTTACGGCCGAGGAAAAGGCCCGCTGGCGTTTGTTTGAAGTGGATGAGGAATAGCACGTAGCCATTGTGACGGAGCGCTACAACGAGCTGAGTAGTGGAGTTGACACCATTGAACATAAATTTCGCAACCTCGCTTATAACGTACGGGGCTACGGCTACACAACCGCAGCTGTTGCCCG
Source organism: Lewinella sp. (assembly GCA_026421165.1). GTDB lineage: Bacteria > Bacteroidota > Bacteroidia > Chitinophagales > Saprospiraceae > Neolewinella. Next base: position 18,613 of record JAPKCQ010000023.1, read on the forward strand.
GATAGCCTACGCCGGGCGAGCCAAAACACCGACTTTTGAAGAGGTATTGCTATTGGGCCGGAGGCTTTCCACTTTATATGCTTTACTACTTATCATTGTTGTTTTTTGTCTCGGTCGGGTTGGTGGACTGAGCCCGCCTGCCGCTGGTATCGCGGCGCTACTGATGGCCGCTTACGATGTGAATGCTACTTATAGCCACTACATGTTACCGGCTTCGGGATACATCATGTTCTCCTATCTGGCGCTGCTGGGTGGGGTGAAATTGATCCGGGGACTATTCATCTCCGGGCTGTGCTTTTTAGCGCTGGGGGCTGCTGGGGCTGGGGCTTTGTTGATTTTGCTGATTGGCTGGCGGTTCGGATTCTGTTGATCGTAAGGGGTTACATGGATTCGACGTTCATCCGTCGGGTCAATATTTTTATGCCGGCGGTGGCGCTACTTGCCGCTTATGCGCTGCAACGAATAAAAGCCAAGCCCTGGCTGAGCTTCATTGTAGTAGTCTGGTCGATCGGTCTGGGCGTTGTAGGGCAAAGCCATCATTGGTACGATACCCGAATCGAAATGCGGGACTGGGCGAATGTTTACCTTCCTAAACCAGCAAAAGTGGCTATTTCAGCTTCCATCAACATCGACGGTATGCGCAACTGGCGGTATTACCTTAACGAAGACTGGGACTACTTTATCACGAGTGAAGCTTTCTATCGCCGCTATGCCAAAAGTATGACGTCGCCTTTCGGTATTCCTTTATGCAACGGAGGTATTTATCACGGTGGTCCGGCGGATCAGTGCGAAGACTTCCAGGCGATGCTGCTGGGGACACACGAAGGCGTAGTGCTAGTCAAGGAATTTAAGACTTGGGATGTGTTCCCCGAACGTCTCCTTTATCCTCATTTCTTTGGCTACTACGAAACCTTCCTTGGCGACGTTAAGGTCTTCCGCAGCATCAAGCCGCCGAAAGAGGAGCGCACCACGTCCTGAATTATCTGGATTCCTTACTTAAAATAAGAACGGGCTGGTTGCATCGCAACCAGCCCGTTCTTATTTTAAGTAAGGAATCCAGACGGACTCGTCTTACATGCCTTTCTCTTTGAAGTAGGACTTTTCGATCTTTTCACCAGCCTGTATTCTTGCGATCCGGGCCTTGAATTCGCCAGAAATTTCATACTCACTATCACGTGCGTACATCTCTTTGAGGGCGATGAGGGTGTTCAGATCGTTGGGGCTAGACATTTCAGCCTTCTGGAAGTAGGGGAGCGCTTTGCCGAACTCAGCGTCTACCTTTTCCTTGAGGGCGGCGTACTTCTTTTGGCCTTCCTTGCTGAAGTCGCTATCGAGTTCAACGAGTTGTTGAGACATAGCGGCACCGCGGTTGTAGATCATTGCACCAAGGCTGTAGATCAAACGGGAAGCATCAGGATCTTTAGTGAGGCCTTCTTCGTACTTCTTCTGAGCTTTCAAGAAGTAGTCGTCGGCAGCAGCCTCATTACCTTCTTTCTTATTGCTGGTGTAGAGCTGCTCGTATACCTGGCCCAAGGTAGCGTAGAGGCTTACGTTATCGGGCTCCTTTGCGATGGCCTCATCGAGCTTAGTAGTAAGCAAGTCAAGCTTTTTTTCGGCGAGGTAGTAGTTGATCTCGGTGAAGAGTAGTGAGTTTTCGTCCGGGAATACTTTACGGCCTTCCTGAAGAACTTTGTAGGCATTTTCCTTATCACCTTTGGCGTCATAGATTTTGTAAAGGCCATCGTAAACGGAAGCGTCGTCGTACTTAGCTTCGTAGAGAGTTATAAACAGCGGCTCGGCGGTTTCGAAGTCTTCGAGCAAGACGGCAGAGAGGCCTGCGTAGTACTTCTCATCCATAATTTTTTCCGGGGTTATGGAGGACTCTTCTTCGTTTTTCACCAGGAAGTCATGTGTCGTAATGCTGGCCTGGAAAGCCATTAGCGACTTATCGTAGAACTTATCCTGGATGGCGTAAATACCTTCGTTGGAGAGGTTGCCCTGTACGCCTTGAAGGCCTTTTATCGCAGCCTTTTTTTCTCTCCTGCCCTTTCTTGGGTCAGCGTTGTCAAATGCAGCTATGTAAGCCTCGGCGGCTTTAACGGCGGGGTTTTCTACGAGAAATACTGCTTCTCCGATGCCAGTGGAGCGTGCAATCACGTAGGTATTGATGACGGCAGAGTAGATGTCTCCTGCCTCAACGAGGGCCTTGGAGTCGGACTTCATGGCGGGGTCTTCCATGGCCATGTTGATCATGTCCACGGCTTCGATGAGCTTGGCGCTATCCTGGTTAAGGGAGTAGGAATCGAACGCTTTCTTGGCTGTCTTGAGTGCCTCTTCTCCGGTCTGGGCCATCACCGTAGTGATGGACAGAAAGAGAACGAGCATGCTGAAGAATAATTTACGCATGATGTGGTAGTTTGTTGGTTTTTCGTAGTTAATTACAATCTATATACGTTTTCTATCCGGGGGGGATAACAAGAAAACGTTAAGTGCGGATGCAAATGTCGTTAATGGAACCTTAAAAATGAAAAAAAAATCCGGGAGGCTGTGCAAAGATTACCGTCTTTTAGACGGACTTTGTTCTTTTAGACGGACTTCGTCCTTTTAGACGGCTGCGCCTTTTGGGCTACCGCACATTGGAGTGGCGTTAGAGCCGTGCGGTAGCCTAAAAGCGTAGCGTCTAAAAGGCGTAGCCGTCTAAAAGCGCAAAGCGCGTCTACTCTTCTTCTTCATCTCCTCCGGCGGGGACGACGGCAACATCGGCAATGGAATCACCTTTTTCAAGGCGGATAAGTTTCACGCCCTGGGTAGAGCGGCCCATTACCCGCAGATCGGCCATCTTGGTACGGATGAGGATACCGGAACGATTGGTGATCATCAGGTCGTTGTCTTCGGTGACAGCCTTAATGGTTACCAGTTCACCGGTTTTATCGGTGATGTTCATGGTTTTCACACCTTTACCACCACGGTTGGTCACGCGGTATTCCTTCCAGTTGGTCCGCTTACCCATTCCCTGGGCGCTTACTACGAGGATGGTCTTGTCTGCGTCTAGTTCGTGGTCCAGCGTTACCATTCCGACTACTTCATCGTCCTCGCCGTCGAGGGAGACACCCCGGACACCGGCAGCATTACGGCCCATGTTACGCACCTTGGCTTCCTCGAAGTGAATAGCCTGGCCTTTCCTGGTGGCTAGGAATACAGCGCTGCTTCCGCTTGTGAGTTTTACCTCAAGCAATTGGTCGCCGTCGTTGATGGTGATGGCGTTGATGCCGTTGGTCCGGGGGCGGCTGTATTGCTCCAGGCTGGTCTTCTTCACCTGTCCGCGTTTGGTAGCGAAGATGACGGAATGGGAGTTGAGGAATTCCTCATCCGTGAGGTCATCGATGCTAATGTACGCCTTAACGTTGTCGTCCTTCGGCATCGCGAGGATGTTCTGGATGACCCGGCCGGCGGATTGCTTTCCGGCTTCCGGAATTTCATAGATGCGTAGCCAGAAACAACGGCCCTGCTCGGTAAAGAGCATGAGGTGGTTGTGGTTACTAGCGATGAACATGTGCTCGAGGAAGTCTTTGTCACGGGTCTTGGAGCCACGGCTGCCGCGGCCACCACGGCTCTGAGAGCGGTATTCGGCAACGGGTGTCCGCTTGATGTACCCGAGCTTGGATATGGTGACTACCACGTCCTCATCCGGGATCATATCGGTGATCGAGATCTCGGAAGTATCGAAGCTGATTTTAGAACGGCGCTCGTCTCCGAAGCGTGTTTTTACTTCGGTGAGTTCTTCCTTCACGATGTCGCGCTGGCGCACTTCGCTGGCTAGGATATCTTTCAGGTCATCGATGATGCCTTTGATCTCGGCGTACTCCGCGCGAATCTTGTCGAGTTCGAGGCCGGTCAGTTTCTGGAGGCGCATGTCGAGGATGGCCTTGGCTTGCCATTCGGAAAGGACGTTGTCTCCTTCAACGATGAATTCACCGGTCTGTACTTCTACGACGAGCTCACCGAACTTAGCCCAGAAGGCTTTTTTATCTTCGACGAAGTCACCTTTTATCAGGCCTTGCTTCGCTTCCTCAGGGTTGGCGCTGGCACGGATCAGGGCGATCACTTCGTCCAGGTAATCCAGGGAGATGAGTAGGCCGATCAGGATGTGGGCGCGGGCGAGGGCTTTATTGAGCTCAAACTGGGTTCGGCGCTGAATGACTTCGATGCGGAAGAGGATGAACTCTTCCATTTGTTCCTTGAGGTTCAGCGTCATCGGGCGGCCCCTGACGAGGCATACGTTGTTCACGCCGTAACTGGATTGCAGGGGCGTGTACTTGAAGAGGTAGCTGAGAACGATGGAAGCCATCGAGTCTCGCTTCACTTCTACTTCAACGCGCAGGCCGTCGCGGTCGGAGAGGTCCGCTACGTTACGGATACCTTCTACTTTACCGCTATTTGCTAGTTCGGCGATTTTTTGGACAAGGACTGCTTTGTTGACCTGGTAAGGGATTTCGTGGATCACGATGGTTTCCCGGTCGTCCGAATCAACAACGATCTCTGTTTTGGCACGCACAATTACGCGGCCACGACCGGTGCGGAAGGCTTCTTTTACTCCTTCGATACCGTAGATGATACCGCCGGTGGGAAAATCGGGCGCCTTGACAAACTCCATGAGCTCATCGATGGTGATTTCCGGCTTGTTAACCGTTGCGATGATGCCGTCTACAATCTCGTTGAGGTTGTGAGGCATCATATTGGTCGCCATACCTACCGCGATGCCGGAGGCACCGTTGACGAGCAGGTTAGGGATTTTGGTGGGCATTACCGTGGGCTCCTTCAGCGTATCGTCGAAGTTGAGCTGATGGTCTACCGTGTCTTTGTCTAGATCACCGAGGATGCTTTCGCTGATGCGGCGCATCCGGGCTTCGGTGTAACGCATGGCAGCGGGGGAGTCGCCGTCCATGGAGCCGAAGTTGCCCTGTCCGTCAACGAGGGGATAGCGGAGGCTCCAGTCTTGGGCCATCCGTACCATGGTGTCGTACACAGAGGTGTCGCCGTGGGGGTGGTACTTACCGAGTACCTCACCGACGATACGGGCTGATTTCTTGTGGCCGTTGCGGAAGCTCAATCCGAGTTGTTCCATACCGAAAAGTACACGGCGGTGTACTGGTTTCAGGCCGTCGCGCACGTCCGGTAAGGCCCGGCTCACGATCACTGACATCGAATAGTCGATGTAGGCCGATTTCATCTGGTCTTCGATATTGACCGGGATGATCCGTTGTTTATCTGGCATATTTCTTTATCTGGTATCTAAAACTAAGCGATTTTGGGGCGCGGTCGCGGGTGCAATGAAGGTTGAAAATCAGGGTGAATAACATGGGGGCCGAACCGCCAGCCTCAACCGTGCCAATCAACTGTTTTTGCACCTGCGTTAGCGCCCTAGAAATGCGCCTATCAGGCCTTTTCAAGCTCGCTCGCGAAGGTACAAATTTCCCCGCCGAATACCTAGCTTTTTGGCCCCTAAAAACGGGCCAGATTTGATAGCGGACCAACGGCTTTTAGCAAGTTGCTATTTTTGAAATGTGAAACACCTATTCACACACCTATTTTTAGCATTTTTTCTCTTCTCCTGTACCGAATCTGTGCCGTTGGACCTCCTGGAAGCTGCTCGCCAAAAACTTGCGGAAGCCGAGTCGATTCCCTTTGAGATGAGCTCGGTTTGGAACAATACTTATATCGGTGACACTATGGTTTACGCTACTCACAAAGGCATCTATCTACGGAACAATTTCGAAGGGTTTCCTTGCGATTTTGTCTGCGAAATGGAAAAGTTAACCTACGCCTACCGCGACGGAAAGCTGGAAGATATAGAGGCGGATAAAGGCTGGATTGTAACTTTCAACGAGGATGATTCGAGGGGCGATCTGGCTTATGAAGGCAACTACACTTCAATGATGACACCGATGGCACTGGTCAAAGATTCGGCCTGGGCGCGGGCTGGTCAAGAATGGAATATTGTCTTTTACGATAAAGAACTTAGTGACAGGAAAGGCGAAGATGGCCATACCCTCTATTTTTACACTCCTTACGACTTACTCCGTGGAGTGATTGACGTCGTGGTACTGCTAGTAGTTGCCGCAGGCCCGGCCTTGCTGGACCGCTACTGGATGAAGCGGCAAGAACGGAGAGGGAAGGTCCAACGTGGGGGCCTTGGCTTATCATAGTTCCTTTAGTTGGTTGTCTATATTTACCGTTCCTTTGGCGGGTGTATTTTTGTTTATTCTACTGGCGTTGCTTATTCGTGCCGGTCTGGTTTTTCTGGAGTTGAAGGTAGCACCTCACGTTAT
>JAPKCQ010000207.1 GCA_026421165.1 Lewinella sp.
GCACCAAAAGGCATCGCAGATTACCCCAATATTTAATGTTGACAGACCACTAGTTCCTGCTTTGCACTGCTCGTCACGTAAACTTTAAAGATCAACTTTGCTACCGTACTCTCTCGGTAAGTACTTTCATTACGTTGATCGTAACGGCTCAAGTGGGTAAAATTATACCATCCGTGAAGCCGTGCCCTCAAACCTACACTGCACCCGCGTCCGCGCCTAAAAGAAACGGCCCGCCCTCTAAAAAAGAGAGCGGGCCGTGACTTTAGTACTCAAGCTACTGCTTACGTAGTAATCTTATGTCCACGCTTACGCTCAGCTTCGCGCAGCAGGATCTTCCGCATACGGATAGACTCTGGCGTTGCTTCTACGTACTCGTCGGCCTGGATGTATTCCAGTGCTTCTTCGAGCGTGAACTTCCGTGGCGGAATAATACGTGCTTTCTCGTCAGCACCAGAAGAGCGCATGTTACTGAGCTTCTTGGTCTTGGTGACGTTGATGACGAGGTCAGTGGAGCGGTTGTTCTCTCCAATCACCTGGCCTTCGTAGATTTCCTGGCCGGCATCGACGAAGAAACGACCACGGTCCTGCAGGTTGTTGATAGAGAAAGGAATCGCCTTGCCAATTTCCATGGAGATCAGCGAGCCGTTCATACGTCCGGGGATGTCGCCTTTATATTCCTGGAACTCCTTGAAGCGGTGCGTCATGATGGCCTCACCCTGGGTGGCGGTCAGCATGTTAGAGCGCATCCCGATGATGCCACGTGATGGGATTTCGAATTCGAGTACGACCCGGTCTCCCTTTGGGTTCATGCTCAGCATCATTCCCTTACGCTGGGTTACCATGTTGATGGCCGTACCGGACATTGATTCCGGAAGGTCGATGGTCATTTCTTCAACCGGCTCAGACTTTACGCCGTCAATTTCTTTGACGATTACCTGAGGCTGGCCAATCTGAAGCTCGTAACCTTCGCGGCGCATCGTTTCGATGAGCACGGAAAGGTGCATTACTCCACGACCGAATACACGGAAGGTATCCGCACTTTCGGTTTCTTCCACCTGCAGCGCAAGGTTACGCTCCAGCTCGGCAGTAAGGCGATCCTTAATGTGACGACTGGTGACGTACTTACCTTCTTTTCCGAAGAAAGGAGAGTCGTTAATGGTGAAGGTCATCGACAGCGTAGGCTCATCGATGGCGATGGTTGGCAGCGCTTCAGGGTTCTCGATGTGGGCGATGGTGTCGCCGATGTCGAATCCTTCTGCACCGAAAACGGCACAGATGTCGCCGGTTTGTACTTCCTCTACCTCCACGCGGCCAAAGCCTTCGTAAGTGTAAAGGTTGCGGGCCTTGGCACGGGTATGCTCACCTTCGCGGTTGATCAGCGTCAGTGCTTGGCCTTGCTTCAGCGTACCACGGTTCAGGCGGCCAATGGCCATCCGTCCAATGTACTTGCTGAATTCGATGCTGGTGATCAGCATCTGCGTGTTGCCCTCCTCAGCAACGTGCTCAGGTACGAACTCCAGAATCGCATCCAGCAAAGGAATGATGTTGTCGGTTTCGCTGCGCCAGTCGGTGCTCATCCAACCGTTCTTAGCCGAACCGTAAATGGTCGGGAAGTCGAGCTGCTTCTCGGTAGCGTCGAGAGAGAACATGAGGTCGAATACCATCTCGTGCACTTCGTCAGGCGTACAGTTCGGTTTGTCGACCTTATTGACAACTACGAGTGGGTTCAGGCCGAGTTTCAGCGCCTTGTCCATCACGAAACGGGTCTGAGGCATGGGGCCTTCAAAGGCGTCAACCAGTAGCAGAACGCCGTCGGCCATGTTGAGAACGCGCTCTACTTCACCACCGAAATCGGCGTGACCAGGCGTGTCAATGATGTTAATTTTCGTACCCTTATAGTTAATGGATACGTTTTTGGCCAGGATGGTGATACCACGCTCACGTTCCTGATCGTTGCTGTCCATTATCAGCTCGCCGGGCTTCTCGTGGTCACCGAATAGTTGACCGGCAAGGAGCATTTTATCAACCAGGGTAGTCTTACCGTGGTCTACGTGAGCGATGATGGCGATGTTTCTTATGGACTTCATAAAGACTTTTTGGGTATAGCTTACGCTTGAGAGACACCGTGTGAGTAACTTACGTTTCTTGACCGCCTGGCTTTCGTTCTTACCTTAACTGAAAACAATTTTCACAGCTAAAGCCGTGCAAAAGGTTTTCGAGTAGGGCGAGAACAAATACGTCAGATCAAACCACGCGGTGGCCGCGAAGCGGAACCTGTAGCTCATTCACACGGTGTCTCTAAGAGCGCGCAAAGATACAGGTTTATGACATAGTAAAGAGGAAAAAGTCACCGCAACGAATTAATTGTACCTAGCGGATAGGACAATAGTTGTCAGGGTGCCTTTCTTGATGGTATAGTTGGCTGGTAGTCAACGGGAAATACTGCTCCGACCGAGGTCGAAGCGGGGAGCTATTTTAGGGTGTTGCCACACATCCTTAGGTGCCTTATTATGTTGCTTGGGCCTTTTGGCGCCAAACTTTATTGGATATAGGTACGCGGGGTAAGCAGTAAGTTGTAGCTTCAAGTGCGTTGGCTTTTTGGGCGCGGACGCAGGTGCAGAGGGAGGTTCTTTTGAAGCAATCACCGGCTACTTAAACAGTTGCGGAAATAGGTTTAATTTGCCTTCCCTTAGAGTCGAAGCTTAGGTTTATAAAGAGGACAACAAGCTGAAAAATTTAGCCTAAACTCCAGAACTTCAACGATAAAGAAAAAAGATCTAGGGCAATATAGTTTTTCACCTCTCCTTAACTTGTTTCTGGTAAACTTCCGCAAAACGCCGGTGCCCAAGCAGGTAATAATGTAGGATGATACTATCCGCTACACGGCCGACTTCAGCGCGGTCTTCTCCGATTTTAGCGGTCATGATTTGCTCGCGGCGCTCTTTGCGGCGGTTGAGCCAGAGGCCGAGGTTCCGGTAAAAATGCATGTGGGCCCAGAAGATGGAGCCGATGTGGGCGAAGTTGCCTTGCGTCAGGAACAAGATTCCGGCAACACCATCGAGAAAGAGCCGGACGGGCAACCACCAGACTAGCCGGCTAATTGGTTCGTTTTTAAAACAGGTGGTGAGCGTGTTTCTAAAGTTGAGGTAGGTCTTGCGGGGCGTATTATAGTTCAGCGTTCCACCGCCTACGTGGTAGACTACGGAGGCAGGCTCGGCCATAATTTTGTAGCCAGCTCGTTTCATGCGCCAGCAGAGGTCAATTTCTTCGGCGTGGGCGAAGTATTCAGGCTCGAAACCGCCAAGCGCGTGGAAGAGGTCGGCGCGGCAGAAAAAAGCGGCACCGGTGGCCCAGAAAATTTCGCTACGGCCGTCGTACTGGCCTTCGTCGCGCTCTGTGTGGGTAAAGATCCGGCCACGGCAGAAGGGATAGCCGAGGTAATCCAGGTACCCTCCAGCGGCACCGGCGTACTCAAAACGATCGTGGTCGGCTTCGGCGAGGATTTTTGGCTGGGCGGCGCCGATGGTTTTATCTTTAAACAGTGGTATTATGCCCGTTATCCAGTCTGGCGTGACCCGAACATCGCTATTGAGAAGTACGTAGATTTCGGACTCGACCTGCATCATCGCCATATTATAGCCGTTGGCAAAGCCGTAGTTTTCGGGTAGTTCGATCAGTTCTACGCCGGGGTGCGTTTCCTTCATCCAGGTCACCGAGTCGTCGGTGCTCAGGTTGTCCGCAACGATCACCCGGGCGTAGGGTGGAAGGCTGTCGATTACGCCCGGCAGGTACTCTTCGAGGAAGCCTCTTCCGTTGTAATTCAGGATGACTACTGCGGTATCCGGGGCGTAGTGGTCCGTTGGTTCGTTGGCTCGTTGGGGGGCAGCGAGGACCTGGCGAGCGGCTCCTTCATCCCGTGAGAGCTGGGCTTTTAGCGCCTCAAGGCCATCCAGCTCTAGGTCCCCACGCAGGCGACCTGCGAAAATAACCGTGAGTGTTTCGCCGTAAATATCTTCCTCGAAGTCGAAGATGTTGAGCTCAATGACAACGCCTCTTCCATCGTTCAGGCTCGGGCGGTCACCGATATAGAGCATTCCTTCTAACGTACGGGCCAGCCATTTTACACGGACGGCGTAGATGCCATTTTGGGGAATCAGCTTCAGCCGGTGGAACGGTTCAATATTGGCAGTAGGAAAACCGATCGTACGGCCAATTTTACGACCTTCTATCACTGTTCCCGTTATTTCATAGGGGCGTCCCAGGAGTGTCTCGGCCTCATTTACTTCACCTTCTAGCAGTGCATTACGCACTTTAGTAGAGCTTACCGTAATGTCGTTGACTTCCTGGGCGTCAATCTCAATTACCTCGTAGCCAAGTTCTTCACCGTGGTAGCGCAGGTAGGCCAGATTTCCCTTTCGGTCTTTACCAAAATGGTGGTCGTAGCCAACCACAATCCGCTCAGGATTAAAGCGTTTGATCAGGAAATTACGGATATATTCTTCCGGCGTTTGCTGGCTGAAAGCCGTCGTGAAGGGAACGACAACAAAATGATCGATGCCGGCCGCCTCACAGCAGGCTGCTTTCTCCGGCGTAGTTGTTAACAGGCGCAGGGAGTCGTCATCCGGGAGCAGTACGGAGCGTGGGTGGGGGTCGAAGGTTATTACAATCGATTCTCCGCCCCGTCGCTCCGCCAGTCGGCGGATGCGGGCTAGCAACTGTTGGTGCCCACGGTGTACGCCGTCGAAGCTGCCAATCGTAATGATCGCGCGATGAAAACGGGGCAAATTTTCTAACTGGTAGTGGACTTTCATTCGCAAGGGGGCAATAGCAACATTCTTCAGGCGTGAATGCGGCCGCAAGGTAAGAACTCTGAGTGAGTTGGAGCGTTGGTGTGTCACTTAGTATCTGCCGCATGGGGCAGACGTGATGGGCGAGGTCGTAAACCCATAGGCGGTTTACTTCTGTTGTTCTTTCTTTATGGCGCTGACGCGGGGTGTAATGAAGGTTGAGAAGCTGGGATAAGCAAGCATAGCGCCGCGAAAGGTACGCCCAGCAGTTAACTCAGTGACGCACCAAATCAATAACTCACTTACTAAGGAACGTCATATTCTGATCAAACAGACTAACGAACTAACAGACTAACTAACGAACGAACTAACTTCGTCCTCAAATGGAATCAAGCAAAATAGTACGCGCCCTCGCCAATGTTCAGGACCCCAACACCGGCCAGGATCTAATCACCGCTAATATGGTGTTGGACCTGAAGGTGGAGGGCCCGAACGTATCCTTTATCCTACAGTTGCCTAAGCTGGACGCTGGCTACAAGCAGCAACTCAACTTCGCCTGCCAGGAAGCCATACTGGCTGTTTACCCTGAAGCAAGCGTACACGTTCACATGCAAAACCCAGGGGCTACGCCGCAGGCCAAGGCTGGTGGCGGCGGACCACAAAAGGGCAATCCGTTGCCACACGTCAAAAATATCATCGCCGTAGCCAGCGGAAAAGGTGGGGTAGGGAAGAGCACTGTTGCCGTCAATCTGGCCCTCGCCCTGCAGGAGCTCGGCGGCGTTGTCGGCCTCCTCGATGCCGATGTCTACGGACCGAGTATCCCGACTATGCTAGGCCTCCAGGGACAAAAGCCTACGATCGAAAAAATATACGGTAAACCAAAGATCAAACCACTGTTTGCCTACGGTATACCGGTGATGAGTACCGGCTTCGTGGTTGAACCCGAACAAGCCGTTGTACTTCGTGGCCCACGCCTCAGTGGTATCATAAAACAGTTTCTGGAGGAGTGCATCTGGCCTCCGCTGGATTATCTCATCATTGACCTTCCTCCAGGGACGGGCGATGTGCAGCTGTCTCTCGTCCAAACCGTTTCGGTGACGGGTGCTGTGATGGTAACGACGCCCCAGCAGGTAGCGCTGGCGGATGCGATCAAGGCCATGAATATGTTCTTCCTGCCCGACGTCCAGGTTCCTGTCCTCGGTGTTGTTGAGAATATGTCCTGGTTCACGCCGAAGGAGCTGCCCGATCACAAATACTACCTCTTTGGCAAAGATGGCGGTAAAACGCTCGCCCGTAAGTCAAACTCAATGCTCCTCGGCCAGGTTCCGCTGGTACAGGGCATCCGCGAAGGTGGGGACGACGGTAAGCCTTCTTTCCTCAATAAGGATGATGAGATTACCCGGGAGGCATGGCTTAATGTTGCTAAAAATGTGGCCCGGCAAACGGCGCTGCGTAATGAGATGATGGCGGCTACCCCTGTCGTTGAGGTTAAGTCATAAAGATTACCAATGAACAAGTTCTTTTATGCTACTGCTTTCGCGCTAGTGGTCATTTTACTTTCTAGTTGTGGTGGTTTACGTGCCGCTCTGCCTGATGACCGGAGTGGAGAAGTAGTTTCTCAGCCTTTTTCTATTAGTTCGTTGGAAATTGTCGACGACCGTGGAGCGCTGCGGCCACTTGGTTGGAAACTACCGATGCTTGCCGTCCGCGCCCGTACCTGGACCGGAGATCCGGTACTCGGCGAGAGCCACCGAAGTGACATTAATAGAATTGTCAAAGCTTCTCAGGATCCTACGGGTATCCCCGCTGAATTCAAATTCACGCTCAGGCAAGGGGAGTTGATGCTGTACGCGGACGCCATGATCGCTCGGGAACACGTGAAAATGAAAGGAGAACTATCAATTTTCATTCCGGGCAGAGATTTCAAGCTCTACCTCACTTCCAGCCTCGACTATGAAATCCCGACTTACAATGCCACGGAGAAGCACGCGCGGCAAGTGTACGACATAGCTATTAGGAATCTCTGCTTGGAGATGGTCAAGCAAATTCAGGAAGAGATGGGGACGGGAGGGGCTAAAAGTTAGGGCGGTGAGCTTGTCATACTACCGTTGGGAACACGAGGTGAAAACGCTTGCCCGTACGTGCGCAGCCTTTTAAAACTCAAACAAAGTGCCCGCAGCCCCAGGAGGCACCGCACCAATGTGATGGTACGCCTTCTCCGTAGCCTGCCGCCCGCGCGGAGTCCGTTGTAAGTAGCCCTCCATGATCAGGAAGGGCTCGTGGACTTCCTCAATGGTGCCGGTATCTTCTCCAACGGCGGTAGCAATGGTGGACACGCCTACGGGGCCACCCTTAAATTTGTTGATGATGGCGTCCAGGATCTTATTGTCCATTTCGTCCAGTCCTCCTTCGTCAACGTTGAGGGCGGAGAGACCGTAGTCCGCGATCTTTTTATCGATGATACCGTCTCCTTTGATCTGAGCGAAATCACGGATGCGGCGGAGCAGTGCATTGGCGATTCGTGGGGTACCCCGGCTGCGGCGGGCAATTTCCATGGCTCCGTCTGCGGTGACGGGCACTTTCATAATTTCGCAGCTGCGCTTGATGATCTTTACCAGGGTCTCAATATCGTAGTAGTCAAGCAAACAATTGATGCCGAAACGGGCACGCATCGGGGCGGTGAGTAAGCCCATTCGGGTAGTTGCGCCTACCAGTGTAAATGGTTCAAGATTGATCTGAACGGAGCGGGCGTTCGGGCCACTGTCGATCATGATGTCGATGCGGTAATCCTCCATTGCGGAATAGAGGTACTCCTCCACGACGTTGTTGAGGCGGTGGATCTCGTTGATGAAAAGCACGTCGCCCTCGTTGAGGTTGGTCAGCAAACCTGCGAGGTCGCCAGCTTTCTCCAGAACGGGACCGGAGGTGAGCTTTAGCTCGGCACCAAGCTCATTGGCGATGATGTGACTGAGGGTTGTCTTGCCCAGTCCGGGAGGACCGTGAAGTAGCACGTGATCAAGACTATCTCCGCGCTGCACGGCTGCCTGGATGAAGATTTTAAGGTTCTCGACGATTTTGGGCTGCCCGCTGAAGTCGTCAAGGGAATCCGGGCGTAGGGCCCGTTCCATGGCATTGTCTTCTGGTTGTAGGCGTTCCGCGTCGGGGTCGAGATGCTCGTTCATGGCGGCAAAGTTAGGGAATTAGACGCTGCGCTTTTAGACGGACTTCGTTCTTTTAGACGCTG
>JAPKCQ010000208.1 GCA_026421165.1 Lewinella sp.
TTGCTGCCGCACGTTGGAGGGCGGCACAAGCTACGGATAAGTAGTAACGATACGGCCGCGGCCGCAGGATACAGAGAACGTTTTTAGTGCGGTAGCGTGGTAGAAGCGGTAATCTCTAGCGTGCGGTAGCGGCTACAGCTATACTCCTGGCGGTCACATGAGGTGATTTTGTGCTCGCGAAGCGAGCGCGGCTCTTCTCAAGCGAGGCCAGTGGGAGCGATCCTTTGCAGTCGCCCGTACTGGGCCCACGTTTGCCACTACGTTTTACCTCATGTGCCCGACAGCAGTAGATAACAACTCCGTCGAAGTGGAAAAGGACAAGCTTACCGAAGGGATCGACCTGGTCAGCCATGAAAAGTGACGCTTTAACGAACAAAAGACTAAAGAACCAGCGGTCTGAAAGACTACTTCATTTCCCGAATAGAGCTCTCCCCCCGCAGCGTCATATCCTTTTTCAGGATGCGCCTCTCCAGCCATTTACGGTTTTTGGCGATCTTGCCGTTGAGGTAGCGCTCGGTCATTAACGACGCGATGGGCGCGGCGACGGTGCCACCGTAACCACCGTTCTCGATGTAGACGAGGATGGCAATTTTCGGATTGTTTTTCGGAGCAAAGGCAGTAAATACGGAATGGTCTCCGAAGCGGTTTTGCACCGTACCGGTCTTGCCGCAGATGTCGATGCCAGGAATCTGAGCTACACGGGCCGTACCGTTGAGGACGGTTTGTCGCATACCGGAAACGACGGTCTCGAAGTGCTCCCGGTCGATAGCGATGTCGTGCCGCTGAATGTTGAGGTTTTGATCTTTTCGGTCATTGCCCACCCTAGTACCCTTTACAAGGTGGGGCGTGTACCAGTAGCCCCGGTTAGCGATGGCGGCTATGAAATTAGCGATTTGGAGGCTCGTCATTTCGTACTGGCCCTGTCCGATCGCAAGAGATCGGTAATAGATGGCCTTCCAGCGCTCCCCTTTTTCATTATTGCTGATCCACTCCCCACTGGGGATAAAACCTTTAATCTCTCCGGGGAAATCGATTCCGAGTTTCTGGCCGAGGCCGAACTGGTAGAGATAGTCGTTGAAAGCATTAAGCCCTTTTACCGGCGTATCTGCACCAAATCGGTTGACGTTTTCTAACCACGACGTAACAAAGTAGTTGTTACAGCTCTGGGCAATAGCCTGTTCCACATTGTCGATGTAGGGATGACCATGGCAACCAAGCAGTAGCTTACCGCCACTCCAGAAGCCGCCGTTGCAGGTAATGCCCCGGTTGGGGTCCAGTGTTCCCGTTTGAAGGCCGATGAGGGAGACCAGCGTTTTGAAGGGCGATCCCGGAGCGTACTTTCCGTTAATGGCCCGGTTGAGGAGTGGTTGCAGCGTATCTCGCTGCAGAATGGTGAAGGCCTGGCCCCTACTGCGTCCGATACGCAGAGCATTCGGGTCGTAGGTGGGCGCTGAGATCATCGAAAGAATCTCTCCGGTAGATGGCTCGATGGCAATCACTGCGCCAACCTTGTTCACCATCAGGCTCTCGCCGTACTGCTGGAGGTCGAGGTCGATGGTGGTTATCAGGTCGGAACCGACTACGGCTTCGTCTTCATCCTGTACGTCACCAACGTCACGCCCAAGCCGGTCGAGGTATAGCCACCTCTCTCCTTTTTTACCACGCAGCATTTCCTCGTACTGGTACTCCAGCCCGGAAAGCCCGTGGTAGTCTCCGGCAACGTAGTGGCCGTCTCCGTCATCGATGGATTTCTGGTCTACCTCGCTCATGTATCCGAGTACATGGCCCGCAGACCGGTGGCCATAGCCTCGCATACTCCGCAAACTAGCCGAAAATCCGGGGAAACGGAACATGTTTTCCTGGAAGGTAGCGTATACGTGCGGGGGCACGTTGGGCAGAAAAATGAAGGGCTTGCGCTGCGTGTATTTGTGACCCCAGGTTTTGGGGATGCTTTCAACGAAAGATTCAGGTGTGATCCGAAGTAATTCGCAAAAGGCCGTCGTATCGAAGGTTTCTGCCTTCAGGGCAAACTTCCGGTACGTCATCTCTATTTGGTACACCGGCTCGTTGACGGTCAGGTGCTTATTGTTCCGGTCTAACATCAGGCCACGGGCGGGATAGAGGGTTACCTTTCCTGAACCTACCCGTTCGGCCCGCGCACGGAAGTCTGCATCAAAAAGCTGCAACTGCGCCGCTTTACCCAATAACAATGCCGTGACTAGCAGGAAAATAATCCTGATGACGGCGCCGCGGTTATCCAGTCTTGTGGTGTTGTGGAGGCTATGCATCTTTTATCTGGCGTCAAAGGTAAGAAAGGCTTGTTATAGTATGTTAGTCCGTTGCCTGGTCGATACAGCCAGAGGCTGTATCGTAAAGTCGTCCCGAAAACTTTCGGGAGAAGACGATTTTTCCAGATACCGCTAACGATCAGAAACCTTAAAATCTTATATCCGCGGTCGTAAAAACGCAATCATAATCACGCACAGTAGTAAAGACGCGGGCGCCGTTAACAAACTCTTCAGAGTAATCTGCTTCCAAAACACCGGACTGAAAGCCTCCATACTGAAATAGAAGATAGTATAGCCAGCCACTAGGTAAGCCAGGTAAGAAAGCCACCAGCTGAGGCTAAGGTCTTTCCCGTCCGGGCTGGCCTTGACTTTATAACCGTCGTGCGGTTCTAGGATAGCGAGTGCGAACTGTCGGGCATAACCGCAAAAAGTAGCCGCAGCGGCATGTACTCCCAGTGTTTCATAAAAGAAATCGACGCTGATGCCAAAGAGGAAAGCAAAAATGACCGCCAACGGCCTAGGGGTGCGTAATGGTATTAAGGCGATGAAAAGTGGGCCAAGAAATATGAACATATAGTCTGCTCCGCCCCAACCCAGGCTAACCTGCCGGAAGATGAATACCTGCAGAAAGAGGATTACTAAGAACCTGACTATATTACTTACCGGATCTACCCCTCCCATTATTTTAGTGGTTTTAATTTAGCGAGCTCGTCCTTGAATAAGTCACGGATGACGAAAGCATTATTGGTGTGCAAGGGGTCGTTGATCAGTTCAATAATCAGGTTCTGGCTACCCGTACCCGGCTGAACTTCGCTGCTCTCCACCGTGCCGATCACCTGTCCGGTAGGAAAAACGTTGCTGAAACCGGTAGTAAAAACGGTGTCTCCCTTTGCAATGGTGAGGTATTCCGCAATGTCCGTCATCTTCATTCGGCGTGGATCCTGACCGTCCCACTGTAAGGTGCCGTAAGCGTTGTTGCGCAGCCCCGCACTGACGCGTGCCGAACGGTGTAAGACAGAAATTACCCGGGAGAAGTTCTCCGTCGGAAGAGCTACGATACCGATTAGGCCTTTACTGCCGATAACTCCTTGCCCAATGGCAACACCCTGGCTCGTTCCCCGGTCAATTACCAAGGTGTTGTTCGGAGAGTAAGGTGAGCGGTTTACGACGTTTGCGGTAAGGTGAATGAACCGTTGCGCATAAGCCTGGTCTTCGATGCTGTCAATTCCTACGGTGGTGGAATAACCAGACTCGGGCAACCGGCTCCGTAAATCAGCAATCTCCCGCCGTTGAATTTCATTCTCTTCGTCAAGGTTAAGATAGCCCTCTGCTTTAACCGTCGCACTTTCGATACTTCCAGTAAAAATAGACGCAGTCTCAGCAGCAATAGCGTTTTGCGGGCTGTTGAAATTGACGATCAGGTAAAGGCACAGGAGTTGAAGGACCGCGAAGGTGAAGAAGCTGCTGTTGTTGTAGAGGATGCGGAGGATCTGCTCCATTGTTAGACGGGCTACGCCCTTTTTAGACGCGCTGCGCGATTTTAGATGCTACGCTTTTAGTCGGCCTTCGGCCTTTTAGACGCGCTGCGCGCTTTCAGGTGGAAAAGACGCTGTAAGCTAGCTTAAAAGCGTAGCGTCCAAAAGGCTGAAGGCCGTCTAAAAGCGACGTCGTCTCTAGCGTAGTGTTCCTACGAAACGCTGCTACTTGGTACCAAAATAGCCCGGAAACGAACTGTATCACTAAGCGCCTTACTCGTTCCTCGTACTACGGCACTCAGCGGATCGTCGGCTACGTGTACTGGCAGTTGGGTCTTATTACTCAGACGCTTGTCTAGGCCGCGGAGCAGTGCGCCACCGCCGGTGAGGTAAAGGCCGGTGGAGTAGATGTCAGAAGCAAGCTCGGGTGGCGTGGTCTCAAGAGCGCGGATCACGGCTTCTTCGATGGAGACGATGCTCTCGTCTAGTGCCGTGGCAATTTCCTGGTAGGTAACCGTAATCTGACGCGGAATACCGTTGAGTAAATCGCGGCCGTTGACGGCATAAGGCGGGGGTGGGTCGTCAAGTTCTGGCAGGGCGGAACCGACGGCAATCTTGATCTTTTCGGCGGTGCGCTCTCCGATCAGGATATTATGCTGCCGCTTCATGTAACTCACGATGTTCTCCGTGAATTCATCACCAGCAGTTCGGATAGACTGGTCGCAGACGATACCGGACAGTGCAATGACCGCGATCTCTGTTGTACCACCGCCGATGTCGATGATCATGTTACCGACGGGCTCTTCCACGTCCAAACCGATACCGAGTGCGGCGGCCATCGGTTCGTAAATTAGGTAGGTCTCTTTGGAGTCTACCCGAGCGGCGGATTCGAAAACGGCGCGTTTCTCAACTTCCGTGATGCCGGAAGGGATGCAAATGACCATCTTAAGGTGGGTAAAGAATGATCGGCGGTTGCCAATCATATCTATCATTCCTTTGATCATGTGCTCCGCAGCGCGGAAATCGGCGATTACTCCGTCCTTGAGCGGCCGTACGGTCTTGATGGTATCGTGCGTCTTTTCGTGCATCTGCATGGCGCGGCGGCCGACGGCAATCGTCTCCTCCGTCTTCCGGTTGATGGCTACGATGGACGGCTCATTGACCACCACCACATCGTTCTGGATTATCAGCGTGTTGGCCGTTCCCAGGTCGATGGCTAAGTTTTGTTGAAATAGGCTAAAGAACCTCATCTAAGTAGTTGTAAAGTGAAGGTCGCCGGTTGGGCGGGGAGGTGTCTTGGTTTTCTCCTTGTGGTATCGTGCGGCGTGGACTTTGTCAGTTTTAGCAAAAGTCGCAAAAAGTAATCGTAAACTCTTGTAATCGGTCATTTATTGTTGTCACTTCCACGTTAAGTTATTTACAAGGTGTTTTTTGGGCGCTGCCGCAGGTGCAATGAAGGTTAAAGGGCATCGTTTCTGCGAAGCGAACGTCTTGATCGGGGCCATGAGCTTTCCCTGCACCCGCGTTAGCACCCTATTACAAACCCAACTTTTCGTACTTTGCTCCCTGTTTAGTAATTAAAACAATCAAGCATATGTCTGACCAGCGCCCCTGGCTAGCCCAATATCCCCCCGGAATCCCCGCAAATATTGACCCCAACGCCTACATCACGCTCAAGGACCTACTCGCCGAGGCAACCCAGAAGTACAAGAGTAAACCCGCTTTTAAATGCATGGGCAAAGCGATTAGCTACGGGGAACTCGATAAGATGTCGAACGCTTTCGGTGCCTATCTGCACTACCGCGGCTTGCAACCGGGAGACAGCGTCGCCGTCATGATGCCCAACCTGTTACAGTACCCCATCGCTCTGCACGGCATCCTGAAAGCCGGCCTCATAATCGTAAATACCAACCCGCTTTATACGCCGCGGGAAATGAAACACCAGTTTACCGACAGCGGCGCCAAGGCCATCATCATCGCCGAGAATTTCGCCTCTAACCTAGAAGCGATTATTGGTGAAACGGACATTAAAACCGTCATCACTACAAGTATTGGTGAACTGCTTGGATTCTTCAAAGGAGGCATCACCAACTTCGTTGTTCGCAAGGTCAAAAAGATGGTGCCCAAGTTCAACCTCCCCGGTGCCGTAAGCTTCAAAATCGCCCTCTCCGAAGGTGGGAAACACAAGCTTCCTGTTTTTGAAGGCAAGCAAGACGATACGGTCGCGCTGCAGTACACCGGCGGTACCACCGGCGTTTCTAAAGGAGCAATGCTCTCCAATAAAAACCTAGTCGCTAACGGCTTGCAAGCCAAAGCGTGGCTCAAGGATAAGTTCGAGGAAGGCGGTGAAGGAGCGATGCTTTGCCCACTGCCACTCTACCACATCTTCGCTTTTTCAGTAAACTCTGTGGGCTTATTCATCCACGGTATCTGCAACGTGCTCATCACCAATCCGCGTGATCTGAGTACCATCAACGGCGCCTTCAAAGACAACAAAATTGCAGGTATGACCGGGGTGAATACGCTCTTCAACGGCCTGCTCAATAACGCTGATTTTCAAAAGCTCGACTTTCGTCACCTACGCGCGGTAGTAGGTGGAGGTATGGCCGTTCAGCGCCCCGTCGCCGAAGCCTGGCAGAAACTGACGGGCATTCCGCTCAGCGAAGGCTACGGTCTTACTGAATCCAGCCCCTGCGCCAGCATGAACCCGCTGGACGGGACCGAACGCATTGGCTCCATTGGCCTGCCCATGTCCAGCACCGATATGCGCGTTTGGCACGAAGACGAAAATCGCCTGGCTACCACCGAGGAGCGTGGCGAAATCCACATCAAAGGCCCTCAAGTAATGAAGGGCTACCTCAACCGCCCCGAAGCCACTGCCGAGGTAATGACCGCCGACGGATGGCTCATGACTGGTGATATCGGCATGATGTCAGAAGACGGTTTCTTCTGCATCGTGGACCGCAAAAAAGACATGATCCTCGTCTCCGGCTTCAACGTATATCCCAATGAAGTGGAAGACGTACTGGCCGGCCACCCCAAAATTCTGGAACTGGCGGCCATTGGCATCCCTTCCGAAAGATCCGGCGAGGTCGTTAAGGTGTTCGTCGTTAAGAAAGACAAATCCCTCACCGAAGCGGAGGTGATTGCTTACGCGCGGGAGAACATGACTGGCTATAAAGTGCCTAAGGTCGTTGAGTTTCGGGATGAGTTGCCGAAGTCTAACGTAGGTAAGATCCTCCGCCGCATGCTGCGCGAGTAACCTGGTAACTTGGAGGATACTTGGAACTTGCCACAGTACCTCCGGCCGCGATCAACATACGAGATTAGGCTAGCGGAAGAGATGGAGGAGACGTGTTTCTCTTCCGTCTCCTCTTCTCTTCCGGAAGCCTACTAACAGTGGTAGCCCGTACGCGAAGCATTGGTAGCCGAAGACTAAGGACGAATAGTGCCTTTATTCTTAACGTATTTCTCCATCCACTGGTCCTGCTCCCAAAGTAAGTGCAGAATGGACTCCTTCGCCCGGTAACCGTGGCTCTCCTTAGGTAGCATGACCAAACGAACGGTAGCGCCAAGGCCCTTTAGCGCGTTGAAGTACCGCTCAGATTGTAGCGGGTAGGTGCCCGAGTTATTATCGGCTTCACCGTGCACGAGCAATAGGGGTGTCTTCATCTTTTCAGCGTGCATGAAGGGCGACATTGTATTATAGACTTCGGGGGCATCCCAGTAAGAACGCTGCTCGGACTGGAAGCCGAAGGGCGTAAGTGTACGGTTGTAAGCGCCGCTGCGGGCGATGCCGGCTGCGAAGAGGTTGGAATGGCTGAGCAGATTGGCGACCATGAAAGCACCGTAACTGTGTCCGCCAACGGCGACACGCTCCCGGTCGATGTAGCCTCGCTCGTCCACCGCATCGATGGCGGCTTGGGCGTTGCTGACTAGTTGCTTGCGGAAAGAATCGTTCGGTTCCGTGTCACCCTCGCCAACGATGGGGAATGCTGCCGCATCGAGTACTACGTAACCCCGCGTTACCCAGTAAACGGGGCTGCCGTAGTAGGGGTAAATAAAGCTGTTGGGGTTGCTCGTCGTCTGTCCCGCACTTGCTTTGTCTTTGTATTCCCGGGGGTAGGCCCAAAGAATCATCGGGTATTTTTTGCCCTTTTCGTAGCCTACGGGGAGGTAGAGCGTACCGGAAAGATCCAGCCCGTCGTCCCGTTTGTAACTGATCACTTCTTTATGAACGTTGCCGAGCGCGGCGAAGGGGTTTT
>JAPKCQ010000209.1 GCA_026421165.1 Lewinella sp.
AGGGGCAAAATAAGACGGCCGAAAAGCGACAGTTATTGAATTGACGTTCCTAAGTGCCAAACCATCCCGCTTACTAATTGAGCATATAAACAGGTATATTGTGGACCTAACTTTGGAGTAAACAAAAGCACTCCCATTCATGAACACCGCCGTAAAGAACTACTACGATAAGCTGGCCTCCACCTACGACGAAAACCGCTTCGCCAACTCTTACGGCCGCTACCTCCACCGCCAGGAAGCTGCCGTTCTCAACCGTTACCTCGGTCCACCAGAAGACCGAGCGGTGCTGGATCTCGCCTGCGGAACCGGTCGCTTTATGGACTATTGTACCGTTGGTGCAGACTTCAGCTCGGAAATGGTGGCCGCCGCCAAAGCCAAGCACCCGGACAAAAGCTTCGCCGTGGAAAACGCTTTACAAACCCGTTTCGACCGCGAGAGTTTTGACGCAATAATCTGCTTCCATCTTTTAATGCACCTCAGCTGGACCGACTTGGAAAGCTTCCTCTGGGAGGCCGCCCGGATCACCAAGCCTGGCGGCCAGCTAATCTTCGACGTGCCTTCCGCCGAACGCCGTTCTCTGCTGGGCCACAAGCAAAGCAGCTGGCACGGAGCCAATGCTTATACCGATGAGGAGGTACGGGAATTACTCGGTACTGCCTGGCGGCTTAAGGCTGTCCGTGGCATTGCTGCTTTACCAGTACATCGGGTGCCAAAGCGGCTACGCGGCATATTGGTCTGGCTGGATAACCTACTCTGCCGCACACCGCTACGGAAAGTAGCTTCCTACCGGGTCTACGTAATTGAAAAGCAATGAATTCACGTCAAATTACTCCCCGCTGGCTGAAAATTGGACGGCAATTGCTGAAACGTTTTTTGAAGTACCAGGTAGGCCGACCAGACATCCGTTTTGCAGTCGCCGTACCGACTCACCCCGTTCCTTTTCGTGTCTCAGTAACCCAAGCGGTCCGCCGTAGCTACCTCTACGAAAACAAAATTTCGAACCTGCGGCTTGCTGGAGTGAGGGTAGGGCGGTTTGTCGTGCAGCCTGGAGAGACTTTTTCTTTTTGGCGGGCCGTCGGGCCGCCGACAGCCCGCCGTGGCTTCCTGCCCGGCCGCAATCTTATCGGCGGCGAGCTGAAGGAGGATTACGGCGGTGGCCTCTGTCAAATGTCAGGATTATTGTACCACCTATCGTTGATGGCAGGTTTGGAGATTGTGGAGCGGCATAACCATTCCACGGATATTTACCAGGACCATGAACGGTTTACGCCGCTCGGGGCGGACGCTACCGTGGTTTATGGTTACCGCGACTTAATGGTCAGGAATACTCTTGACGACGCTGTTTATTTCTCAGTTACAGTAGAGGATGACCAGGTGATTGGAATGCTACATTGTGCCGGGGAGATAACTGTCCGTGAGCTTGAATTTCGGTTAGTGTGGGAGGACGGGCAGGCAAAAGAGGTGTTGACCGTAGATGGGGCCGGTGAGGTTTTGTGCAGATCGGTGTACGGGGGTGATTACCCGCTATGATTTAAACACTTTGTCGGCGCGGCCGCAGGTGCAGAGGGAAGGTTAAAGGAGCAGGGCTAATTGGCTAACCCTCCACTGAAAGAGTACAACTTGGTCTAACCTCCGACACAAGTTCGGTCGCAATGCTCGAGTGGTTAATCTTTTAGTCTTTCTTGGCTGCGTTTAACGGCCTCTCTACGGCCTACACCTCCTGCGTTGGTGGACCGGTTTGCGGGTAGTGAAGTCAGGTACTAGCCTTTCAGTAGTCAGAAGTTTAGTTGTTGTTATGATGCCTAACGGTCTAACTTCTAACTTCTAAAGATCTAACTGCTGGCTATTAACTTCTAACGGTCTAACTTTGCGCCATGCAAAGTAAATATCCCGTAGACCACATCGAGACCCAGGAATTTCTCGTTGATCCTGGCCAGCAGCCGGTCCGTATTGATAAGTTCCTAACCGATAGGATGGCTAAAGTCAGCCGAAACCGGGTGCAAAACGGCATTAAGGCCGGAACAATCAAGGTGGACGGTAAAGAAGTTAAGGTGAACCATAAGCTCAGCCCGGGCGAGCTGATCACCGTTGAGATTCCACGTTATCGGCCTGAAGACGAAGACCGCACGCCCATTGCCCAGGATATTCCGCTGGATATTCGCTACGAGGACGATCACGTGATGATTATCCATAAGCCACCAGGCATGGTGGTCCACCCGGCTAACGGGCACCGCGACGGTACACTGGTCAACGCCCTTCGGTTTTACCTCAAGCAGGACAAGCTGCCAACGCTGTCCGGTAACGACGAAAGCCGCGTAGGCCTCGTCCACCGGATCGATAAGGACACCTCCGGCCTGATGGTTATTGCCAAAACGAACGAGGCGATGACGCACCTGGCGAAGCAGTTTTTTGACCACTCTATCGAACGTATTTACCAGGCTGTTTGCTGGGGAGAACCGCCAGAAATGGCCGACACCATCAACGCTCACATCGGTAGGGATGCTAAAAATCGCCAGAAATACCGGGTTTACGACGAGCCGGAGGAAGGGCACAAACACGCCATCACCCACTATAAAGTGCTGGGTGGCTATTATTACGTGTCGTTGCTGGAGCTGAAGCTGGAAACAGGGCGTACGCACCAGATCCGGGTGCACATGAAGCACATTGGTCACCCGCTCTTTAACGACGCCCGTTACGGCGGCGATCGCATCTTGAAGGGAACCGTATACAGCAAGTTCCGCATCTTCGCGGAGCGTTGCTTCGATATCTGTCCGCGGCAGGCGCTGCACGCCAAGAGCATCGCATTTACCCACCCTGCGACCGGAGAGCGGATGTCGTTCGATAGTGATTTGCCGGATGATATGCAGGAGATGATCACCCGCTGGGCGAACTACATCGAAAACCGCAAACAAAGCGATCCGCATCCATGATGCCGACCGAACAAACGCTGCAGTGGGTGGCGGATTTTGTTATCCGCCACGCCCTGTGTCCTTTCGCTGCCGTACCGTTTAAGGAGGGCAAGGTAGGGGCGGAAGTGATCAATTCTGAAGACTTCGAGGAGGCTTTTTATGCGGCGCTGGCGCAGGTGCAAAGCTTGTTGGACGTGGCACCGGACACGCTGGAAACCACGCTCCTCGTCTTCCCTGGTGATCTGCTCTCCGACTTCGAGACCTTTCTTGACTTCGTCTACACCTTCGAAGAAGCCCTCGCTGAAACGGGTGCCGATGAACTCATCCAACTGGCTCACTTCCACCCGAACTATTGCTTCGAAGACGTTGCGGAGGATGACCCTGGTAACCTTACCAACCGCGCGCCGCTTCCGGTCTTGCAGTTGCTGCGTACGGGTAGTGTTGCTGCCGTTGTGGCTGGGTATCCTGATGTTGCGCTTATTCCTGAGCGTAATGTTGCTCGTATGCGGGAGTTGTTTGGCAACTGATTGAGGAGGTGAAGCGTTGTCTCAGCAACCCTAAACGTATTTTGCTATGGGTTTCAATGAATTGCCCACAACTTTGAAAGAATTTTCTCCAGAGGAGAGGGGCACCATTCGTGATGAACTGGATAAGATCAATGCCCTAGTTGTCACTACCCTCGGCATTGAACACAGCAGTAGAAGGCCCCGATTTTAATATGAACCTACAAGACCGCCTAAGCACCCTCCACCAATTAGCTGCTCACCTGACCGGCCCGGAAGACGAATTCCTAACCGCCCTCCAAAAGCGGACCGAATTCAACAACGCCTGGTTCACGCTAGAAAACCAGCAAGTATCCATCAAGGCAATAGCTGGAGCGTTTCTCACGGAAGAAAAGCTGGCAGCATGGCTCAACGGCTACAAAATCACTCCCGTCGCCGGAGAAGGCTTCGTCCCTCAACCCGGATCCGGTGGTGAAGGACAAAAAACCGTTGGTCTCGTTCTGGCGGGAAACATCCCTCTGGTTGGCTTTCACGATATCCTTTGTGTGTACGTGGCTGGGCACAAGGCCCAGATTAAGCAGAGCAGTAAGGATGAATACGTCTTGCCGTACTTACTTAAGCTACTGGCCAAATTTGATGAGCGGGCCGCCGCTTATTTCGAGCTTGTCGATACCATGGCGGATTACGACGCCGTCATCGCTACCGGTTCTAATAATTCTGCCCGTTACTTCGAAACCTACTTCGCGAAGGTGCCACACATCATCCGTAAGAACCGGAATGCGGTGGCTGTTCTATCCGGTGAAGAAACCGAGGAGGAAATGCGGGCCCTGGGAAACGATGTGTTTCAATACTTCGGCCTGGGTTGCCGTAACGTCAGTAAACTTTACGTGCCGGAAGGCTACGACCTCGACCCGCTGCTGCACGTCTTTCACGAATGGAAAGGCCTGCAAAACCATACCAAATGGAAGAACAACTTCGACTACAACTATGCCCTGACAACGCTAAATAAAGAAAGCTTCCACCTCACCGGCCCACTGATGGTCCTGGAAGCTGAAGCTATCCCTTCCCGCATCGGCACCCTTCATTTCGAGTACCATTCCGACAAGAAAGCACTGGAGAAAGAGTTGCTTGCTAAACGAGAAGAAATACAACTCGTCGTCACCCCTTCGGATTATCTAAACGTCGATCTGCCAACCTTTAATTACGGACAGGCCCAGCAACCAGCCCTCTCCGATTATGCGGATGGGGTGGATACGCTGGCTTTTCTGCTGGGCTTGTTGGGGAAAGATTAGCCAGAACTGGTCTTCGCCAGTCGAATCCCTTTTCGCCAAAGCCTCGTGAAGTCTATTCTGTTACTTCACTGCGTTCTTTAGCGTTTCAGTGGCGGAGCACTACGAAAAAAGCGCCTATTGAGTTGAGCATTAGAGTGGGAGCTTACACCAAGTCTTCCTCCCGATAAAGGGACGCAGCAATATTTTCTTTCCGCTGCTTCCGGTCATCGTGCGGGGCTTTATGGTCGGAGAATACGGGCAGGGCGTTAGCAGCATACCGGTGGTACTTCCCGGTCTGGTTAAGTACACACTCTCCGTTGCGGAAGATATCGGTTTTGATGTACTGAGTAGAGCTAAAGTCAATACGGAATTCAACGCGGTAGTAATCCGTATTCACGCCATCGTCCGCCGTTACCTGAAATTCATGGATACCAACGAACCAGTTGAACTGCTTACTGACCGGGCAGCCGTTGAAGTAGACCTTCTCAATGCCGGTCCACATATTATTGTAGGTGTCGATGGTGTTGTTACCGATGCTGATGCCTGCGATTTTCATGGTTTGCGTGTTTTGATTCGTTGGCACTAAAGTCGGTAGGTTCTCCCGTTTCCAAAAAACTATTCGATGAAACTAAGGTGGAGTTTGACGAAGGTTCTAAGGCAAGTATTTAGGATCAAGCATCTTGAGCTAAATGCTCAATTGTGAACGCAAGCTTCATTAACTTTCATCTTGCACCAGCGCCCGCGCCAGAAAATCATTTTACCGTAAACAAACCAATTCCCGAATCAAACTGGTACATTTAGCCCCGTTGGCAATGCCTACCTTTGTCGACCTAACCAAACCACCCGGTAACCTTATGGCCCGTATCACTTCTACCCTGTTACTTTGCTTTGCTGCTGCCACCATCTGCGCTCAATCCACTGCCGAACTGCCGGCCGATTTTCTGCGCAGCATCGGTAAGCTCTACGTTGTTGTGGCTGTGATCGTTGTTGTATTCCTGGGCATTACTTTTTATCTGTGGCGACTGGATCGCCGCATGACTGATTTAGAAAACCAAATCGATGATCATGGCTAAAAATGTTTCATTTCTCGACAGCGTTAATCGGTACTTCGATGCCGCCGCGCCTCACACTGGCCTCGACGAAGGCTTGCTTAAGCAGATCAAGGTCTGTAACGGTGTCTACCAGATTCACTTCCCGGTCATGGTAGACGGAAAGGTGCAAGTAATTGAAGCCTACCGGGCCCAGCACAGTAACCACCGCAGCCCTACTAAGGGTGGTATCCGCTACTCTAACCACGTGAACCAGGATGAAGTGGTGGCCCTCGCCACCCTCATGTCTTATAAGTGTGCCATCGTTGACGTACCCTTCGGCGGTGCCAAAGGCGGTGTGAAAATAAATCCCTGGGAGTACAGCGAAGCGGACCTAGAGAAGATTACCCGCCGCTATACCACCGAGCTGATTCGCCATAAGTTCATCGGCCCGGCCATCGACGTGCCCGCACCCGACTACGGAACCGGCAGCCGCGAAATGGCCTGGATCTATGATACTTACCGCGCCTTCTACCCGGACGATATCAACGCCGCCGGTTGTGTAACGGGTAAGCCCGTAAACCAGAATGGTGTACGTGGCCGTACCGAAGCAACAGGACGTGGTGTGTTTTACGGCATCCGCGAAGCCTGTAACAACAAAGAACTGATGGACAAGCTCGGCCTTGAGATGGGCATTGAAGGCAAGACCATGGTGATTCAAGGCCTTGGTAACGTAGGCTCCTACACCGCTACGATTAGCCAGGACGAAGGCGAAGTGAAGATCGTCGGTGTTTCTGAAGTGGAAGGTGCTATCTATAACGCAGACGGCATCGATATCCACGCCCTTTTGCGCCACCGTGCCCATCACGGCAGCATTCTCAGCTACCCTGATGCACGGATCTACGGTAAAGACAAGCGCCGCGCAGTGATGGAGTTTGAATGTGACATCCTCGTGCCCGCAGCCCTCGAAAATCAGATTGACGCTAACAACGCAGCGAACGTAAGAGCAAAGATCATTGCTGAGGCTGCCAACGGCCCGGTAACTGCCGATGGTGCTGCCATTCTTGCCGAACGTGGCGTTGTCGTAATACCAGATATTTACCTCAATGCAGGTGGTGTAACGGTGAGTTACTTTGAGTGGCTGAAGAACCTCAGCCACATGCGCTTCGGTCGCCTCGAAAAGCGTTTCGACGAGCGCGCTTATCGCCGCATTGTAGACCAGATTGAAGCAACAACGGGTAAAGTAATCAGCGACCGCGACCGTGAGCTGATCGTCCGTGGAGCCGATGAGATCGACCTCGTGCGCTCTGGCTTGGAGGAAACTATGATCACCGGCTTCCAGCAGGTGTATAAAATGTATACGGACAATGCTGAGATCAAAGATCTTCGCACAGCGGCTTTTGCACTGGCAATCAGTAAGATATCCAGTGATTACATTGCGCTTGGAATTTGGCCATAGTGGCCATTTGGGAAAATTTTATACTTTTTCAAGCGAAATTATGAAATAATTGTTGGTGCGGCTATCTTCGCCGCACCAACATTCCCTAATCTGTACTATGTCTGATAAATTAGATAAGATCGATCTTCACATTCTGGAAATTCTTCAGGAAAACAGTAAGATTACCAACCTCGACCTTTCCAAACGGATTGGCCTTAGCCCTGCGCCCACCCTCGAACGGGTGAAAAAGCTAGAACAGAACGACGTCATCAACAGTTATCACGCCCAGGTTACTCCCGAAGCGATTGGTCTGATGGTGAAAACTTTCGTTCTTGTCTCTCTAGACTGGCGTAAAAACCAGGCGCGTGAAAGCTTTCTTTCTCAGGTGGAAACCATTAATGAGATCACGGAATGCTACATTATTACTGGTGAGGCGGACTTCCTGATCAAGATCGTCTGTAAAGATATTCCTACCTACGAACGTCTTCTCTTCAAAACCCTCCAGCAAATCGACGAGATCGAGCGGCTGAAGACTTTGATGACGCTTTCTACCGTAAAAGACTCGAAATTACTGCCCTACGATTATGATGGGGAGTAATTGATGAAACATGGGCAGTACCTTTGCCTCCCGTATGCCAAATCAAGAGTCTACCAATATTTCGGAATTTGATATTATTGTCGTTGGCGCTGGCCCCGGCGGGAGTACTTTCGTGCACTGCATGGCCGGTAGCGGGCTGACGATCGCGCTTATTGATAAAGCCACTTTCCCCCGTGATAAAGTTTGTGGGGATGCCATTCCCGGTACCGCCGTACGTGTTGGTAAAAGTATCCAGCCAGACTTTTGGAAAGGGCTGGATGCTCTGCACC
>JAPKCQ010000210.1 GCA_026421165.1 Lewinella sp.
TCTCCTCAGATTTGCCGAGCGGCTTGGTGGACAATGGAGATGGAACGGCTATGGTTGACCCATCGCTGATCCCTCCTGGGACACCCTTTACGATCAATTATTCCTACACCAGTGAAGATGGATGCGAGGCTAGTGCGAGTACGGAAATTGAGGTCAACGCCTTACCGGATGCTGGGTTCACAGGCTTAGTCGCGACCTATTTTACGAATGACCCCCTTGTCTTGATTACGCCCAACGAGATAGGAGGA
Organism: Lewinella sp.; assembly: GCA_026421165.1. Classification (GTDB taxonomy): domain Bacteria; phylum Bacteroidota; class Bacteroidia; order Chitinophagales; family Saprospiraceae; genus Neolewinella. Next base: position 249 of record JAPKCQ010000210.1, read on the forward strand.
GTATTCTCTACTAGTAGTGGGGTAGTGTTGATTGATAATGGAGATGGTTCGGTCACCCTCGATCCTAACCAAACACCCATTGGTGGCCCTTATGACGTAACCTACACACTAACGGATGCCAATGGCTGTACGAACGAACAGGTACAGGTATTCTCTATACTCTTCGTTACCGAAGTGAGTTTCAGTGGATTGCAACCCACCTATTGTGAAGGGGAGGGAACTGCCAGCCTGGTTGGTTTACCGGCCGATGAAAACGGTACTTTTTCAGCTACCGTACCGGACGGAGCTCTAATCGATAATGGCGATGGTACGGCAGTGTTGATCTTGGCCGGGCTGGAGGTGAATACCGTATTTGAGCTCACGTACACCTATTCTGATGCCGGACAAACGATTGAGACCACCCAGTCGTTTCAGGTCCTGGCTGTACCGTTTATCGATCTGCCAGCAACGCTTACCATTTGTGGCGAGACTTCTATTTCCGTAGGGGCTGAAAATGAGGGCAACAGCATTCTATGGTCTACCGGAGCAACCACACCCGAATTGAGGGTTGAGGAAGCAGGTACTTATACGGTGCAAGTCACCACGCCAGAGGGGTGTACCGCAGCAGCAAGTACTGAGGTTAGCGTCCAACCGGGAATAGAATTGGTCACCAACTTCCTAGTAGCGGATGAGGTCTGTATCGGAGAGCGGTTGCAATTTATTGATGTTTCGTCTGTTCTCGATGGCGTTGTTTCCTACTTCTGGGATTTTGGCGATGGTAATACAAGTACGGAACGAGACCCGATTCACGCCTACGGTAGGGATGGTGTCTTCGAGGTTACTTTGACGGCTGAAGTAGAGGGCTGCGATGTTATTATTGTTGCCAAACCGGTCTTAATAGTAAATTGCGGACGAGGCTCCGGAGCAAGTGTCTTCGGTGGAATCAGTATCTTTCCCAACCCCAGTCCAGGGAATTTTCAAATAGATGTCAACTTAAGGCGTCAGGAAATTGTGAAAATTACGGTAGTTGATGTCTACGGCAAAATAATTGCTGTTCGAAATAGCGCTGATCGCTTTTCTCACTCGTTTTATTTTGCTGACATGAAAACGGGAGTTTATTACGTAAGTGTCCAGAGTTATGGTCAGCGGAAAATTAAGCAGGTGGTTGTAATTGAGGGATATTGAGTTAATTACATTGCTTCTCAACCTTCTTTGCATCCCGCGTCCGCGCCGCATTTTTATTAATGGGCGCGGGCGCGGGTGCAGTGAAGAGGTTTTAATGAAAATTGGCCCGACGTAGCACTAGAATCGCCACCGCCGAAACGCCTCAATAGCCTCATACTCCGTAAGCCCCAGCTGGTTATAAGTCCTGGCTGTTGCGCGGTTTCGCTGTTCGGCGCGTTGCCAGAATTCCCGATTGTCTTCGCCTTGAAACATGACACCGTCTTTCTGGCTCTGGTGGAAGAAAATGGCCTGTCGTTTCTTATCTACCTCCTGCGGAGAGAGGGGAATGGCCATTTCGATTTCATAGATTGGCCATTCTTGCCAAGCACCACGGTAGAGCCAGAGCCAGGTATCCGCGATGGCCTTGTCTCCCTCCAGTTGCTCCAGGGCGCGGAAGATTGCGTTTAGGCAGATCTTATGGGTGCCGTGGGGGTCGGCCAGGTCGCCGGCGGCGTAGATCTGGTGCGGACGGACGGTCTTGATCAGGCCAATGGTAAGATCGATGTCTGCCTGGCTGAGGGGGAATTTTTTGTTCTTGCCCGATTCGTAGAAAGGCATGTCGAGGAAGTGAATCTGTTCGTCGGGCAAGCCGCAGAAGCGGGCTCCGGCAGCGGCTTCGCCCCGGCGGATGAGGCTCTTGATCTGGCGTACGGCCAGCGGGTCCATGTCGGCAGCAGGATCAGGACTGCGGAGGTAGGCGAGGGTTTCGTCGAGCGCGGGGTTTTCAACCCCGCCAGCCTTATTGATCTCATTGCTGAACTCGGCGAAGCGGAGGGCGTCGGCGTTGGAAACGGCAATGTTGCCGCTGGTCTGATACGCTACGTGGACTTCGTGCCCCTGGTCCACAAGTCGAAGAAAGGTACCACCCATACTGATGACGTCGTCGTCGGGGTGGGGGCTGAAGAGGATTACCCGCTTTTTGGCAGGGCTCTTGCGCTCGGGGCGTTGGGAGTCATCAACGTTGGGCTTACCACCTGGCCATCCGGTGATGGTGTGCTGGAGCTTGTTGAACATCTGGATGTTGAGCTCATAAGCGGTACCATCGCGCGCCAGTAAGTCAGACATTCCGTTGTTGTTGTAGTCCCGCTCGGTAAGTTTTAAGATGGGTTTCTTCACGTAGCTGCTCAGCCAAACGATGGCCTTGCGGGTACGGTCTTCGTTCCATTCACACGGGCCGACGAGCCACGGCGTCTTGAAACGGCGAAGGTCGGAGGAGGCTTCCTGGTCGAGAAGGATGGTGAGGTTGTCGTGGTCTTGTAAAAAGGAGGCCGGGATGGAACTGGTCCGTTCGCCTCCCACTGCAGTCTGGACGATGGACGATTTTTTATATCCCCAAGCCACCAGCACAACTCGCCGGGCCTTACGAATCGTATCGATGCCCATCGTGATGGCGCGGGTAGGTACGTTGTTCATGCCCTGGAAATCCGGCCCGGCGTCGACGCGGGTGAGGTGGTCCAGGGTGATGAGGCGGGTAAGGCTACGCGAATTGGAACCAGGCTCGTTGAAACCGACGTGACCGGTCCGTCCGATGCCGAGGAGCTGAAAATCAAGCCCGCCGTGTTCCTCAATTTTACGCTCGTAGTCCATACAGTGCTGGTAAACGTCCGCCAGGTCGATCCGACCGTCGGGCAGGTAGATGTTCTGCGGGTCGATGTCTACATGGTTGAAGAGGTACTCGTGCATGAAATGCCAGTAGGAGCGGCTGTCTGTCCGTTCCATCGGGAAGTACTCGTCGAGGTTGAAAGTGACAACGTTGGCGAAACTGAGGCCTTCTTCCTTGTGTAGCCGCACTAGTTCGTCGTAAACCCGGATGGGGGAGGAGCCGGTGGCGAGGCCGAGCACGCATTTCTTTTTCGCGTAGGTTTTGGCGCGGATGAGGTCGGCGATCTCATTGGCAACGGCGATGGAGGCGTCAGCAGATTCACCGAAGACTTCGACGTGCATCTTTTCGTAACGGGTTACGTCAGTTCTGCCTACGTGGCGGTAGCTGATGTCCGCTTTGGCGGTAGTGTGTATTGGGAGCATTGATTGACTTTTGTGGGTAGGCTCAAAGCTAGGAAAATCCTCACAACTCTCCGCGTGCCAAAAAATAAGGTTATCCGGGCGCGGACGCAGGATCAAAGTAGCGGATAAGGGCAAAGTGAAGCCACCTCGTCGGGAAGCAAACCCCACGTTACTTACTTTTAATTACGGACTGACCGAAGATACTCCAACCCCAAGGTCAACGTACCTTCCCCGAATCCTGTTAATGCTTAACGCTAAACGCCAAACAAGTGATCAACCGCCTCCGCGCCCATTACCAAACCATAGCCCCTAACATCTTCCGCTCGGTATCCTTAAATTACCGCCGCGAACGGATAGACACGCCCGACGGAGATTTTCTGGACCTGGACTGGCTCGACCACGACGACAGCCGCAAACTCGTCATCCTATCTCACGGCCTGGAGGGAGACAGCCGCCGGGTGTACATAGCGAGCGCGGCCCGGTACTTCCACCACCACGGCTGGCACGCTCTGGCCTGGAACTGCCGCTCCTGCTCCGAAGAGATGAACCGGACACCCAAACTCTACAGTCACGGACAGACGGAGGATGTGGAAACGGTCGTCGATCACGCCCTTGCCACGGGCAAGTTCGACCGTATCGTACTGGTCGGCTACAGCATGGGCGGTAACCTAACCCTGAAGTACCTCGGAACAATGGGCGACCGGCGGCCGCAGGAAGTTACCCACGGCATCGCTTTTTCCGCTCCGGTCTTCATCCAGTACAGCGCGGATAGCCTGGACCTGCCGGAGAACTTCATCTACCGCCTTAAATTTAAACGCTCCCTGACGGCTAAGGTCATGGCCAAGGAAGCTCAGTTTCCCGGCCGGGTAGATTTTTCAAAGCTCAAAGGCGTGAAGGCCTGGCGGGATTTTGACCGGGTAACTTCGCTATGTATCAGCGATTACGACGACCTGGACGACTACTACGCCTACCTCTCCTCGGGCAACTTCGTGGCTGGTACCACCGCGCCGGTCCTAATCGTCAACGCCCAGAACGACCCCATTGTCCCAGATGCTTGTAACCCGCATGATCTCGCACGAACCCATCCGTTGATCTCTTTGGAGACGCCGAAAATGGGCGGGCACGTCGGCTTTGCACTGCGCGGTAAGGCGCACAATTGGATGGATGAGCGGGCGTTGGCGTTTGTCGAATGATTGCCGTACCCACTGATGTATTGGAGGGCGCGGCCGCAGGTGCAAAGTAGAGTTGGACGAGCAGGGTGGTGCAGGACTCCTCTGAAGTGCTTCCAATTTTCACCATCACCTTACGGCACCAGTACAGGGCGAGCTAATTCTCCCCTGATCATGTCATCTTTATTGCGCGATTGGCAGCATACTTGGCGTAGGAACATCAATTCAATCAGGAAGAATCCGCGTAGCGAAATCGGACAGTTATTGAATTGACGTTCCATCGCCGCACCGTTAAACTTTTGGGTCGGTCACCGGTACTTCGGTAAGCTTTTCCTCAAGGGTCGGTTCCATCACCAAACGAATGGCGCGGGAGTACGTGAAATAGTTGCCGACCCAGCTGAAGAGCGTGAATGTCCGATTTCGGAAACCGATCAGGTAGTATAGGTGAACCACTACCCATGCGATCCAGGCGGGGAAGCCGCTGAAGTGTTGGCCGTTGCCCATATCCGCCACGGCACGGTTGCGGCCGATGGTGGCCATGTTGCCTTTGTCGAAGTATTTAAAGGCTTTTATCGTACCTCCTTCGGCCAGAGCGTTGATGTTTTTGGCGAGCTGTTCTCCCATCTGAATGGCTACTTGTGCTACGCCAGGGTGGCCTTGGGGCCATTTTTCTGTCGTTCGCTGGGCGACATCACCCAGGGCGTAAACGTCGTCGTACCCGCCTATCTTCAGGTATTCATCGACCTGGTATTGAGATTTTGCCACGGCGGCTTTCGCTAATCCAGGTACTACGATTCCCTCTACTCCGGCTCCCCAAATTAGGGTAGCGCAGGGGATTTCCCTTCCGTCCTTGAAGCGGGCGACGCTGCCGTCGTAATGTTCTACGAACTGGCTGAAAATAAGTTCCACGCCCATGCTCTCAAGTGCTGTACGCGCCTCTTCGCTGGAGGCTTCCGAAAAGGCGGTGAGCAGTTTATCACTGCCTTCGGCGATGATGATGCGCATCAGGCTAATGTCACTATCTGGGTAATCGCGCTTTAATACATGGTTGCGCAGTTCGGCCAGGGCTCCGGCCATTTCTACCCCGGTAGGTCCGCCGCCGACGACGAGGAAGGTGAGCAAGCGTTGGCGCTCCTCCATGTCGGAGGTGAGTTCTAATCGTTCCAGGCTTTGAAACAAATGATTGCGTAGCTGGCGTGCATCCGTCAGTGTCTTAAGGGGGAAACTATGCTTAGCAATTTCCGCGTTGCCGAAGAAGTTGGTTTGCGTACCCGTAGCGATCACTAAATGGTCGTAGCCCAGCGAGCCACCGGCCGTCGCTACCGTCTTCGCCTCCGGATCGATGCCGTGTACGGCCAGCATCCGAAAGTGGAAGTTCTTCTTTCCGTGCAGTGCTTTCCGGATCGGGCCCACGATGTTGGGTGCCTCCAGACCTGCGGTAGCTACCTGGTACAGCAGCGGAATGAAAGTGTGAAAGTTGTTGCGGTCAAATAACACGATTTGGTAACGGCTGGTATCGAGCCGTTTGATGAAATGAAGGCCGGCGAAGCCGCCGCCGATCACTACCACGCGCGGAAGGTTGGTGGTGGGTACGTTGAGTACTGTTTGGAGCTTTTTTTGCTTGGTCATGATGGTTTGATAACGAATGGTCAAAGATACGCTTGAATAAGCGGTTTATATTCTCACAGGAGAGTGGCTGTAGCCTAACTACTTGATTGTCAGTAGCCGTATTTTACGTGCTTGAGATAAATCAGTAGTACTTAGTTACGAAAAAAATCCGTGACGAAAGAACTTGGCGGGTAACTTATTTAAAGGAGGCCCAATAAACTTACTGAAATGGACTTCCACCAGTACGTGTCGTATTGACTACACTAGTCTCTCCAAATTAACCGAAAAGAAAAAGAGGGCAGCGCTCAGTAGGAACCAAGACGATAAAAGAGCAGCGCTGAAAAAACAATAAAAATGATCCAGAAAATGCGCTTCTTCGTGACGCGGGCCATGGCCGCGGGTTTAGGCCGCGAAGGAGCGCACTGAATTTGGAGGAATATTGGCGGTGGTGACTTGTAATAACTTTATCCTTGTTCTCGGCGTGGGTTACTATAAAACAGTCGAAGCTTTTTAAAACCAATAATCCAACTGAACTCCAGCAACTCCCGCATTAATCCGCATTCCTTTAGGCAGGGTTTTCTTCTTGTGTAGTGTAGGCACCAGGTAGCCTACCGTCGCGCCTAGCGCATACCCCACGATCACATCGGAAGGATAGTGACGCCCTGCTCGTACCCGCAGGTAGCCCGTCACCGCAGGAACCGTAGCCGCAAGCCCCCAGACAAAAGGCTTCAGCTTACTATCCGGGTGATAGTCGGAAAATACCCGCGCAAAGAAGAAAGAACCTGCGGCGGACAGCGACGTGTGTCCGGAAACAAAAGCAGCCTGGTCACCTGATTTTAGCGGTGTTTCCGGTGTCCACTCCGGACCATAAACGTAAGGCCGGGGCCGGGCAAAGCCCGCTTTGGTGATGTTAGTAAGACCTCCGGCAATCGCCATCGTTTCAGCGTACAACAATCCAATCGGTAAGACATCTTTCCACATGGTCCTGTCCGTGAAAAAAAGGACGGGCAGCGTGGCCCCGGCGTAAAGTGCGTAATCACTTAACTTTCGAGAGTTTCCAAGCTCGAAATTGGAGCCCAGCCGGTCAAAACCGCTGATCTGATCGTACGACGTAATTTTAAGCTCCCGCCGTAGGGGGGAGTCCAATTGGTTCTGTACGTAAGTTCCCACGCCGATTGAAAGCGCTCCGGCTCCTCCGAAAAGTAGTTCCCGCTTCAGCGATAGATGGTAAGGGCCGTCGTCTTCGGCCGTTTGGCCGAAAGCAAAAAGAGTAGAGCAGCAGATAAGGAGGATGAGCGTCCAGCGGGAAATTGTCTTGTACATATGCGTTTGAGGAGTTGACTTTCTCAGAGCCATCAGAGAAGTACTATTTATGATGCCAACAAATTTACGGGACAAATTTGGAGAAAACGGTGGCGCGCTCTAATCTGGTTCTCACGAGATTGCTTTAGAAGTCCACCACTACACGGTGCCGCTCGCTTTCATTGGTGTAGCGTAGGTGATAGCCATATTTATCACAGACCTCTCGAATGGTCGCTAAGCCTAACCTCATCGATTCGGCTGATTTACGCTCTTTACAAAATCGCTCAAAGAGTAGTTCGGGAGCCTGCCGCAAGGGTGGCCCAGTATTCTCGATGGCCAGCTGACCGGGTTCCAATTGTATAACTAGTGGTCTGTCAACATTAAATATTGGGGTAATCTGCGATGCCTTTTGGTGCTGAATTTCGTTGAATAACTCCTTCCGT
>JAPKCQ010000024.1 GCA_026421165.1 Lewinella sp.
CAAGAGCTTATCGTCTTTTTCCACACCTACCTTCATACAAACACAAAAGAAGCCCAATAGGTTGGGTTAGAAAAGAATTTTGGTAGTCTCGGTTTATTTACCTTAATTGCCCGACATCACCACTCCCAAATTATTGATATGGAACGCGTTAAGTTTACCTCGGAATTTATTTGCCGGGCTTCCCCCAATATTGTTTACCAATTTCTTACCGACCCGGCCTGCCTCACCCGCTGGTTTTGCGATGAGGTGGATATTAACGACCAGACCTACACTTTCGTGTGGGAAGGCTCTTCTGAAATCGCCGAACTTATCGAAGACAAAGAAGGCGTAATGGTTCGTTTCGCTTGGGAAGACGCTGACGACGACGACGAGTACCTGGAATTCGACATCACCAAGAGTCCGGTTACTGGCGAAACGATCGTTAACGTAACCGACTTTGCCGACGACGACGAAGTGGAAGACCAGCGCGCCCTTTGGCTCACCCAGCTTAAGCGGATGAAGGGTGTTATGGGAGGCTAAGGACTAGGCCGTTAGTCTTTATATGCCGTTAGCATAAAAACGTCCACAAAGTCTAACGTTCTAAAAAACTAACGGCCTAACTTTGTGCTCATGCAGAAAATGTACCAACTATCCACCTGCTCCAGCTGCAAACGCATCATCGGAGAACTTGGTGAACAGCCCAATCTCGAAGTCGTTAACATCAAGACCGACCCTATCTCTGACGGACAACTCGAAGAGATGGCACGCCTGGCCGGTAGCTACGAAAAGCTGTTTAGCCGCAACGCACGTAAGTACCGCAGCCAGGGCCTTAATAAAAAGGAACTGACTGAAGACGACTATCGCCGCCTTATTCTCGAAGAGTACACCTTCCTGAAGCGCCCCGTTACAATCATTGGTGACCAAATTTTTATTGGTAACCGAGCCAAAGCCGTCGACGCAACCAAAGCGGCGCTGGTAAAATAGCAGGCGCGAACGCAGGTGCAGAGAAGGTTGATAAGTAAGGCTATCACGCCCGACTACGCCTTCGAGGCCCGCTACCGCAAAGCGATTACTCTTCAGATGACCACGGACGTAGCCCGAGGTCTTCACCCCTGACGAAGTCAGGGGCACAACTCCCCCGTAAAATGCCTAGTCGTAAAGAAATAACCACCTACTTCCAGTCCCTACAAGACAACATCTGCAGCGCCCTGAGCGAAGCGGACGGAGGCACCTTCAGGGAAGATAGCTGGGATCGACCCGGCGGCGGTGGCGGTCGTGCGCGCGTCATCAGGGGCAACCACATCGAAAAGGGGGGCGTGAACTTCAGCGCCGTCCATGGAGACCTGCCGCCGCAGGCCGCTGCGAGCCTGAACGTCGATCCGGAAGAGACGGGCTTTTACGCTACCGGCGTGAGCATCGTACTGCACCCCAAGAACCCGCACGTCCCGATCATTCACATGAACGTACGTTATTTCGAGCTGGACGGTGGGCGGTTCTGGTTTGGTGGAGGGATTGATCTTACGCCACACTACGTTGTACCGGAGCAGGCAGCCTTATTTCACCAAAAACTCAAGGATACCTGCGACCGCTTTGACGAAGCGTACTATGCGAAGTTTAAGAACTGGGCGGATGACTATTTCTTTATCCCTCACCGCAATGAAACCCGGGGCGTCGGCGGCATCTTCTTCGATCGGCTCGAACCCAAAACGGAGAACAAGGATAAGCGAACACTCTTTGATTTTACGGCGGCGGTAGGGGAGACTTTCATGCCTGCCTACCTTGAGTTGATGAAAATAAACCAGGATAAGCCCTTCACCGAACGGGAAGCCGATTGGCAGAAACTACGTCGCGGCCGTTACGTCGAGTTCAACCTCGTCTGGGACCGAGGAACGAAGTTTGGCCTCACGACCAACGGCCGTACCGAGTCTATCCTCATGAGTTTGCCACCGCTGGCTGGCTGGGAATATGACTTTAAGGCGGAGGCTGGTAGCCGGGAAGCGGAGACTTTGGAGGCTTTGGTCAAGGGTAAGGATTGGCTCGGTGGTTACCTAGTGGATTGATTCAGAAGTTTCGTCATACCCAAGCCTCGATCCCGTGGCCCTGGTTCAACTTTAAACCGCCTTCACGTAGCTCCGGCTATACTCGTCAATTTAAAGTTGAACCAGTACCACGATCTCTTCGACTTAACACAACAAACTTCTGAATTGACGTTTCTTAGTTCTCAAGTACGTACTTACACGGAAGTATATGGCCCAGGCTTGTTCTCACGTCCTATCACCACACCAACAAACATAGTTTACGTTTCTAAGCACGTAGAAAACCTACCTAAACCAACTCTTTCTACTTCTTTATCTCCGATTTTATATCCTGCGTCCACGCCTAAAAAGTAGGAGGTAGTCGAAAAGAACTATTGTGCTGGTGGTCTTGCGAGTAGCTCAGTTTAGCGGTGCGAGACAAATAATTCGCGTCCGCCGAAGGTAGTCTTAAAGGGGACTAAGCGATCCGGCAACATGCATGCTATATGACATGTTTTCAACAACCAATCTCAAAGAAGCTGGTTACCTTTGGGCCGACACAAAGCAACCGGCCAAATAACCACCACACATGCCAGCTCTTACCCCTCGTTTCGACCAGTTTAAGGACCGCCACCTCGGCCCCGACGCCACCGCCACCGCAGCCATGCTGAAGACCATCGGCGCCGCTTCCATGGATGAGTTGATGGACCAAACCGTACCCGCCAATATCCGCGACCACAAAGCACTCGACGTGGCACCGGCGGTCAGCGAATACTACTACCTCCAGCACCTGAAGGGAATCGCTAAACGGAACAAAGTAAACCGCTCCTTCATCGGAATGGGCTATTACAATACGATCACACCAAGCGTAATTTTACGCAACGTGTTCAGCAACCCCGGCTGGTACACCCAGTACACCCCCTACCAGGCTGAAATTGCTCAGGGACGGCTGGAAAGTCTGCTCAACTATCAGACAATGGTCTCTGACCTGACGGGCCTGCCCGTAGCGAATGCTAGCCTGCTAGACGAAGGTACCGCTGCTGCCGAAGCTATGAGCATGTTCTACGGCCAGCGGAATAAGCGCGTGAAGGGTGATCCAGTAAGCGTTTTCCTCGTCTCTGACCAGGTACTGCCTCAAACCATCGCCGTACTGGAAACCCGGGCGGAGCCCCTCGATATCACCATTGAAGTTAAGCCGGTAAGCGAATTTGAATTCGGCGAAGACCGCGTCTTCGGGATACTGTTGCAGTACCCAGGCGCCAACGGAATTATCGAAGATTATCGCGATCTGGTGGAGAAGGCCACCGCAGCTAACGCATTTACCGTTGTAGCCGCTGATCTACTGGCCCTGACCCTTCTTACCCCTCCCGGGGAATGGGGCGCGGACGCCGTAGTCGGCAACTCTCAACGATTCGGTGTACCGATGGGCTTTGGTGGCCCCCACGCTGCCTACTTTGCTACTACCGATAAATATAAACGTCAGATTCCTGGGCGCATCATCGGGGTGAGCCAGGACCGCTTCGGCAAATACGCTCTGCGCATGGCGCTGCAAACCCGCGAGCAACACATCCGCCGCGAAAAAGCAACTTCTAACATCTGTACCGCCCAGGCACTACTTGCCAACATGGCGGGGTTTTACGCTACCTACCACGGTGCCGAAGGCCTCATCGCTATCGCCAAACGAACCCACCACTTTACCGTACTTCTTTCCGAAGCACTGATGGGTGCGGGCTACACCCTTGCCGGTGAAGCATTCTTCGATACGCTACACATTGGTGCCAGCCCCGAAAAAGTAGCCGAGATCAGAGACCGCGCCGAAGTGGAAGGTTATAACTTTTTCTACCCAGCCGAAGGCGGTATCCGCTTGAGTTTCGATGAGTGCGTAGCTACGACCGACCTGAAAGCCGTCTGCCGAATCTTCGGCGCAGCGTCCGATTACAAAGGTGAGCAGCTGACTGAAGAAGGAGGCATTGAAGGCGTAGCTGATCGTATCCCGGCCACGCTGAAGCGCACCAGCGACTTCTTGACGCACCCTAACTTCAAGGACCACCGCACCGAGACCAAAATGATGCGCTACCTCAAGCGCCTCGAAAACAAAGACCTCAGCCTCGTCCACAGTATGATCGCACTGGGTAGCTGTACGATGAAGCTCAACGCGGCGACGCAGCTCATCCCCGTTTCCTGGCCTGAGTTTGCCGACATCCACCCCTTCGTACCGATCGAACAGGCGCAGGGCTACAAGCAAATTTTCTCCGAACTGGAGAAAGACCTGGCGGAAATCTGCGGCTTTACAGCCTGTAGTCTTCAGCCAAATAGTGGTGCTAGTGGCGAATTCGCCGGCCTTCTCGTGATTCGGGCTTACCACCACGATCGGGGAGATTTTCACCGCAACGTGGCCATCATTCCAGAATCCGCCCACGGTACCAACCCCGCCAGCGCGGTTATGGCCGGTATGCAGGTAGTCGTCGTCAAATCTGACGAAGCCGGTAACATCGACATCGTCGACCTAAAAGAAAAGGTGGAAGCGCATAAAGAGAACCTTTCCAGCCTCATGATTACCTACCCGAGCACTTACGGTGTATTCGAAACAGGTGTCGTCGAAATCTGCGAAGTTGTGCACAAAGCCGGTGGTATGGTGTACATGGACGGTGCGAATATGAACGCCCAGGTAGGCCTCACCAGCCCCGGACGGATTGGTGCCGACGTTTGTCACCTCAACCTCCACAAAACCTTTGCCATTCCGCATGGCGGTGGCGGACCAGGTATGGGTCCGATTTGCTGCAATGAGAAGCTGGCACCCTTTTTGCCAGGACACCCCATGCAGGATACTGGCGGTGTCAAAGCCAGTAAGGCAGTTTCCGCCGCGCCGTGGGGCTCGGCTAGCATCCTGCTGATTTCCTACGCCTACATCAAGATGTTGGGCGCTGAAGGCCTGAAGGCTGCCAGTGAGTACGCCATTCTCAACGCCAACTACATCGCCAAGCGGATCGAGAACCACTACGACGTCCTCTTCCAGGGCGATCAGGGCCGCAGCGCACACGAGCTGATTATCGATATTCGGCCGTTCAAATCAGTAATGAGCGCTGGTGACCTCGCCAAACGTCTGATCGACTATGGTTTTCACGCCCCAACCTTAAGCTGGCCGGTGGCCGGCACGGTGATGATTGAGCCCACCGAGTCTGAAGGAAAAGAGGAACTCGACCGCTTCTGCGACGCCCTCATCTCCATTCGTGCTGAAGCCGACGCCATCGCGCGCGGCGACGTGGACGCTGAAGACAACGTACTGGTGAACGCTCCGCATACCATCGCTGAAATTACTGCCAGCGAATGGCAGCACCCCTATTCTCGCGAAAAGGCAGCTTTCCCCCTGCCGTACCTGCGTAATGGGCTCAAATTTTGGCCGTCCGTCGGCCGTGTCGATGATGGCTACGGTGACCGTAACTTCGTCTGTACCTGCCCGCCGATTGAGGCTTACGTGGAGTAAATTCGTTGCTTAGCCTTGAGACCAAACAGTCAGGTAGTTCCGTACTACCTGACTGTTTTACTTTAAGGTTATTGACCGCATTAGGGAGCGGGGTGCAATGAAGGTTGAAATGCAGGGTTAATCGCTACGAAAAGTGATTCTACCAGCATCATGTCCGTCCCTATTACCTCCGCAGGTGTACAGCGGACGTGAAACTTGAACCGGGGGCGAATGTGCGTGATGGAGGTGTCGGTAATCGGTAAACTAGAAGAATAATTTACTCGTTAGCTACGAGCTTACGGGGTGTTTTCCGCTCTGTGCTCAACCCTGGTGTTGATTACAGACTTTACCCGGTACACGAATAGTATTCTTGTTGCGCTAAAATACCCATCAGCTAAATTCACTGAAGTGTCTCTCCGTAAAACCCTCCTGTATAATGCCTTCGGCCTGCCAGCTTACTGGAAGTCCTGCCGTAAAGCACGGTTCGGAATGGACATTGAGCAGGAAAAGGTTCAGTACGGTAAACACAGGCGCCAGTATGTGTTGGTCGTGAAAGATAAGGACGTCATTCCTGGCCGCTACGCTTTCTATTTTCACGGTGGCGCATGGACCTTTGGCCAGCCGGAGAGCTTCGTGCCTGCGGCAATCCCATGGCTGGAACTTGGGTTTACCGTCGTTTTTCCAAGTTATCGCCGTCCACCGCAGGTTGGGTTGGATGGAATTGTTGCCGACTGCCGGGCCGCCATCGCCGTACTTCAACCATCAGAAACGATAACCCATCTGCACGTTGGTGGCATCAGCGCGGGCGCCCACCTTGCGGCTTTATTGGCTTTGCGTACGGATTGGTGGCGGGAGGCCGGCTGGGAGACCGGACCGCAAAAATCACTGGTTTGCGCGGGTCCCTTATCGTTGGGAATGCTCTTTCCGCAAGCTTTTTTTGGACGCTATGTTCACCTTGATCCTTACTGTGTGCTTGACGAGAAAAGCCCGAAAATTGAGTGGCACTTATTGCATGGTACTGACGACGGGCTGGTGGCGTGCGCACATTCAGAAGCGTTCCATGAAAAATTGGTAGAGATTGGTCACTTGGCGGACCTGCACATTATCTCAAACGGTACCCACCTCGACGCCGGGCGGTGGATGTTCGGAGGGGTGGGTAAGCAAACCGTGCGGGATTTTCTGGGCGCGGACGCAGGTGCAAGGAAAGGATAATGACAGTCTATTTGACGACGGACTTTCTTTTCTGGTAATCTTTTCAAACGGGCGATAGCCTAAGTTTGAAAAAAATACCGGAGCAGAAAATCGGCCTTATTGCCCTAAACAAAGAATTTCAATCTGTTCAGTACGAATAACATTACTAAAGTTTCCCGCCCGGTCTCGGATCTGGATAGCATAGGAAAAGGTGTCGATTGGGTATTCCTCTTCAGCGGCGCAAAGGCGGTTGTTGAAGATGCAGCATACTCCGGACTGGTTGATCAGGTTGATAAAGACGTCTCCGCTGATACCGTTACCCGTTCCTTCCTCAGGAATTAGGGGCAAGCTAAAGGGTGTTTGTAATCCGATACGGCTGTCGGTCAGGAAGATATCGATGCTATCGGTATCGGGCAGGCTCAGGTCACCGTCGCCATCGGTGAAGGAGAAGTGAATCTGAATACTGTCCAGCGGCCCGTTCGTAAATTGGTAGATCTGGGCCTTGTTCAACCCTTCGAAGGTAAGCACCGGCTCATTCGGGAATTCAGGCGGGTTAACGCAGGCAGCGAAGAATAAAACGGGCAGCAGGTAAAGCAAATTGCGAAACATAGGATTGGACTTTCGGGTCAAAATAGCAACCACTAAAGGGGCTATGTGGTTTAGATGCAAAAGGCAAGTAAATTACCTAAATGCAAGTAAAGCAGCGCGAACATCTACGGGAGAACATCCGTAACGTAACTCCCCGAACCTTCGGAGAGGCAGCGCTCGATGTCTTTCGCTACCAAGCGATACACAATGTTATTTACGCTCAATTTCTAGATTTGTTGCGAGTGGACCCCGCCACCGTTTCTTTCCCGATCGACATTCCGCATATGCCGATTACGCTGTTTAAAAAATACCGGCTGAAGAGCGGAGAGTGGGAGCCCGTTCGCACCTTCACCAGTAGCGGTACTACTGGCATAGCCACCAGCCACCACCTACTGAGCAACGAAGAATGGTACCGCGAAAATGCCCGTTGTGCCTTCGAACTTCAGTACGGAACGCTCCAGGATCGCCCGGTACTGGCCTTACTTCCTGCTTACCTTGAGCGGACCGGCTCCAGCCTCGTCTTTATGGCCGAGGATTTTATTCAGCGCTCCGGCCATCCTGAATCTGGGTTTTTCCTGGAGGACTTACCAACACTCAGCCAAAAACTTGCAGCGTTGAAAAGCGGGCCGGTCCCACCACTATTGATTGGTGTAAGCTTCGCACTTCTAGACCTCGCAGAGCAGCACGCTCAACCACTGGGCAATACCGTCATCATGGAAACGGGAGGAATGAAGGGCCGCCGCCGTGAAATGACGCGTCCAGAACTGCACGGCGTCTTATCCGAAGCCTTTGAAGTAGACCATATTCACTCCGAATACGGAATGACCGAGTTATTGAGCCAGGCCTACGCCCCGAAAAACGGTCGGTTTCTACCGGCACCAACCCTATGTGCTCGGGTAAGAGACATCACCGATCCGCTATCCGCCGTGGCGACAGGTAAAACCGGAGCCCTTAACCTCACCGACCTGGCGAACCTGGACACCATCTCCTTTATCGCCACCGATGATCTTGGGCGCGTCTACCCGGATGGTTCCTTCGAGGTGCTGGGCCGGATGGATGCTAGCGACGTTCGGGGATGTAACCTACTGGTATTGTAACCTGGTCGAAGCTTATTTCGTGAGTGAGCTTACGCTTGCTTTCCAAGCGCTGCGTCATGATTAGGTTGCCGAAGGAGGTGTAGGTTGTAGGTAAAGGTCTAAAAAAATAACCCAGGACGTAGCGTGAGCCGAGTCCTGGGTTACCAGTATATATTATCTCATGTTGTTGTGGCGCTGAGCGCCGCTGGTGTCTGAGGTTCTAACGAACCATAAATCGCCGTACAACAGAAGACCCATCGTTCAGGCCAACGCGCAGAACGAAGATCCCGCTCTTCAGCGTCGAGGGTAAGGCAACATCTCCTCCGTTAGCAGTGGAGCCGGAGGCAAGGTTACGTCCGCTAAAATCATAGATGATATAAGTCTGTTCTCCCGCAGGAAGGCCGCTAAGCTGGATACTTGAACCTGCACGAACGGGGTTTGGAGCGAGCCCAACTTCCGGCCGCTCCACAGGCTCACCGAGGCTAACTGGGAAGGAATTATCAAAGCCCTGGAAAAACTCGAGCGCCCGGACTATGGCAGGTATGGCACAGTCACCATGATTGAGCGCACCACCGTCTTCGATTAAAAGAGAGTCAGCACCATTGGCGCGAAGAACGACTTCGGCAGA
This sequence comes from Lewinella sp., assembly GCA_026421165.1. Lineage (GTDB taxonomy): Bacteria > Bacteroidota > Bacteroidia > Chitinophagales > Saprospiraceae > Neolewinella. The sequence continues at coordinate 8,941 of JAPKCQ010000024.1, forward strand.
GATGGAATTTTCCGGCGCTACCGTCATGTCGGCATTACAGTAGTAGAGAAGAGTCGGGACCGCGGGGGCGTAATCCAGCAGGTCGTTGTCGTCGTAGGCACTAAAGAGCGCCGCGTCGCCGTCTAAAACGTCGGATACGAACTGACTCGCGAAAACTTGACCAACGACGGCACCGTCGGCTTGCATCAGTGCATAAACTTCGTCTCCCATTGTGAACAGGTCGATCTCACGGTTGATGTACCGCTGCACCTGTGTGAGGTAGGGCTCATTGAAGAGTTCTTCCGGTGTACCGTAGAGGTTGTAAACGTAGTTGTAGCTAATAACGGTGTTGAGGAAGAAGGACAGTAGTTGGGGGACGACCTCGCTCAGCCCGAGAATGGCGGGTGATGGCGGGTTAATGTCGTACACGCCGGATAGGTGAGCGGCGGCAGTGAGCTCTAGTCCGTCGTCAGCACCATCGGCTTCAATGCTGCGGGCCAGGGCCATGGATGCGTGGCCGCCCTGGCTGTAACCGGTCACGAAGATCTGCTCGTTGTCGGGAATGTTTTGCGTCTCCAACCATGCCTTCACGGCGATGATCATATCACGGCCGGCACTGGCTTCCGTATCAGCGTGGAGGTAGGGATGGATGCCGTCGCTATCGCCGAGGCCGAGGTAGTCCGGTGCCATGGCGATATAACCGGTACCCGCGAAACCTTGAATAACGAAGCGTTCGAAAACGCCCGGCACACTGGGGGCCAGCTCTGCGGATGCGATGGTTCCGTGGTTATAGAGTACGACGGGCAGAACGAGGGCTTCCTGAAGTGGCAGACATAGCAGCCCTGTCGCCGTATCTGGCTGGCCAAAGGCATCCTCGGTGGTGTAGGTGACTTTATAGTTCTGGATGTTGTACCGCACGTTGATCGGCAAAGCGAGGTTGAGGATAACTGCAGGGGTAATACCTTGATCTTCGACCGTAACGACCTCCTGGGCGGAGAGGGAGAGGGTTACCAAACAAAGAAGGGAAAGGAGTAGATTTTTTTTCATACTTTTTAAAGCGTATGATTTGCCGTAAGGTTTTCTAAAGGACTGTTTTTTTAGGGCGCGGCCGCAGGTGCAGAGGCCGGTGCAAGGAGTAGAAAAACAACGCCCCAGAACTGAAATCTCAGAACTGGGGCGTTGCGTACGTGAATTCTATGGAGAAGACCTAAGGCTTACTGCTTAATCACCGTCCGGCTGATAAAGCCATTACCTCCGATAAACTGTAACTGGTACATGCCGGCAGGCAGCTCCGTAAGGTCTAAGGATGTGCTGGGCTGCCCTTGCTGTAGAATCCTACCGTTCAGGTCCATTAGGCGGTAGCTGTTCACCTCGGTCGGAAGAAGAAGCTCCAGAACTCCGCCGGTAGGGTTAGGGTAAACGAGGACTTCCTGCGCCCATTCCGGTTCGCGGGTGCCGGTTACGAGGTCGAAGCTACTTTCTCCGCAGGGGAATAACTGGTAGAACTCGTCGAAAGGCGCCGAGAAGTCACGCTGACTCACCAGTCCGGACACGACCAGAGACGACTCGGGAGCCTGGTCGCCAAAGAAGTAATTCGCTAGGAAGGTGGAGTCAATCCCCGTCTCGTCTTCCACCCGGACCACGGTAGTGTCCAGGTCGCGCTGGACTACGGTGACGTTGAAACCACCGCCGGCCCGCTCGATGCCGTTCTCAATCGCCCGGTCAATATTCAGGGTAACGTAGCGGTTTTCAAGACTTTCTTCCAGTTTGTCTACTCTGGTCGGTGCGACCAGGTCGTTACCGGAAGATACAAGCTCGATGGCGTCAGGAACAATCTCCAGCAGGCCTCGGAACTGCACCAGCTCACCAGTAACCAAGATTTCGTCGCCCTCGTTGACCTGGTAATCGCTTACGTCATTGAAGTTAAAGACGTTAATACCGTCGCCGTTTGGTTCGATAATCCAAAATTGTATTCCGTCGTTGTCCCGGAAGTCGATACAATGAACAACGCCCTGAAGAGCTACCGTTCGGCCTGCGGAGATGGCTACTCCGTTTGCATCCAGCTCGTTAACGCTAGCGATGGGAGAAACTGCTTGGTCGTTGTCCAGAATGGTAATAGTTAGTTCGCCAGACCCGGTAATTTCCGCCGGGGCTGTTACCTGTAGGGTCAACCCTAAAGCTTCTTCTATTTCCTCTAACGCGTCGTCCGTTAAAATGATATCTATGGTCAGGGTCTCGATTGCCTGGTCACCCACGGTATAGGTCGCGGGTAGAACGGGGTCTGTTGTTAAGTCACCGGCGTCTGTAGTTGTTCCGCCACTTAGCCTAACCTCGAACTGAAGACCTTGCATGTTGCGAGCCTCTACGCTGATGGTAACCGTGCCGTCGCCTTCGCTAACGGTGAGGTCCTGCGTGATCCACTTTAGGGCGGGGGCGTCCAGACCGCAGTCGGATAGGGCTCCCGGATCGGCGAGTAGTGCTTTATCGTCAATGACTACGCCGGTGACGTTGGAAGCTGCTTGCCAGTTTGCCGCGTCGGTAATGTCGGCGGTGATGTCACAGAAGACGAGGCTGGCACCCTGGCCGTCGGTTCCTGCGGGCCATGGCGCGCGGTCGTCAAATTCTACCGCCACGATGACCGTGCCGGAGGAGTTGCTCAGGGCAATTGTTTCTCCGCCGTTACTGAGCCCGCCGGATGTCCATTCGAAGACGTCGCCCGTATAGTCGAATACGTTGCGGAACGCAGCTTCGTTTCCGGCTAGGATCAGGAACTCGCCGGGGGCGAGGATGTAGAGAGGGAATTCAAGTGCCACGCCCTGGCTGACGGTCCATCCCGTCATGTTTACCGCAGCGGTACTGGGGTTATAGACTTCGATGAATTCAAGGCTGTCTGTACCGCCCTCGGGTGGGTTGTACATGATCTCTGTGATCAGGAGAGTGTCGGCTGCCGTGGCAGCCTCTACGACAATCTGAGCAACCATGCCAAAGCCCGCGTGTGGGTCGCACTGATAGTCGTAGGTGCCGGGCTGGGTGAAGACGAAGTCGTACGTCCAGGCATTACTGGCTGCGTTGCCGTTGTCAAAGCCTGCGGGGTTGCTCGGGTAGGTAGCTGTACTACCGTTTACGTTGTGAAAGCCACCGTTATTGGTCCAGGTGACGGTGTCTCCAACCGTGATGGTTAGGTTGTCCGGTGTGAAAACATTGCTGGAAACACCTACGGCGTGGTTGGTTTGTGCCGAGAGACTGGCTACGAGGACGAAGAAAAGCAAAAGGTAAAAATATCTCATTTCTTGTTGGTTTGGGGGATTCAGAATACAGTTGCAACGCAAAAATACTTGAAATGATTACAGACCGCTAGAAGATGGTAAATAAACGTGAGATTTACGCTGATAGTTAGACCGTTAGAAGTTAGAATTTAGGATGTGAGAGATTGTCGTCACTACTAAATTCTAACTACTAACGGTCTGGTTCCTCAGGGAGAATTAAGCAGTTTAAACTACGAGCCTCCCGTTAGGTAAGGAAACCGCCGGCCTAACGACGGTTCATTTTGGAATCCCGACACTTCACCTCAACTCCCTTGTACCTGCGGCCGCGCCTTCTGATATTTGTGCCAACGAAAAATTAAGCACATGACCATTTTAACCCAACAAGCCTACGCCAACATTATTAGTAGAATAATCCTTATCCTGATATTCCTGACGGCGATGACCGTTAGTGCCTTCGCACAGACGATTAAAGGATATTTAACCGATGCCCAGAGCGAAATGCCCCTGATCGGTGCCACGGTAGAACTGCTGACCGTGGAGCAGCAAAAAGGAACCATCACCGACATCGACGGCTACTTCATTCTTACTGATATACCGCCCGGCCGCCACGTACTGCGCCTGAGTTACCTTGGCTACGAACCACAAACGCTGCCCAACATCTTGGTGACGACCGGTAAGGATGTGATCCTTAACCCCGGCCTGGAAGAAAGCGTTAACGAGCTGGCCGCCATCACCGTTACGGCCAAAACCAATCCAGGGGAATCGATCAATGAGATGTCTACGGTCAGCAGCCGCACGTTTACGGCCGAAAGCGTGAACCGCTTCGCCGGTGGTCGGGCCGACGTAAGCCGCATGGCCTCCAACTTGGCCGGTGTCGCGACCTCAAACGATAGCCGCAACGACATCGTCATCCGCGGCAACTCACCGACTGGTCTTCTCTGGCAACTCGAAGGCATCCCGATCCCCAGCCCGAACCACTTCAGTACTCTCGGTACTACCGGTGGGCCTGTTTCGGCACTCAACCCTAATATGCTGGCCAATTCAGATTTCGCCACCTCTGCCTTTGCTGCCGAATACGGCAATGCCCTCTCCGGCGTGTTCGATCTTTCGCTGCGCAAGGGCAACCGCGACCGCTACGAATTCATGGGCCAGCTCGGTACCTTCTCTGGCCTGGAAGCCATGGCGGAAGGACCGCTCAATAATAAGAAAGGCAGCTTTGTGGTCAGCTTTCGCAACAGCTTCGTTGGTTTTGCTGATGCGCTTGGCATTCCGATCGGCACCAACGCCACGCCGGATTACCGCGACTTGACTTTTAATATCGACTTCGGCAACGGCAAGGCCGGTAAGTTCTCCGTCTTTGGCATCGGTGGTACTAGTAATATCGACTTCCTGGGCAGCGAGACGGATTCTACCGACCTCTTCGCCAACCCGGGAGAAAACGCTTATGCCAACAGTTCTTTTGGGGTGCTGGGCCTGCGGCACAACATCATCACCGGCGAGAATACTTACGTGCGTACCGTCATTAGTGGTTCTACCCAGGGCGGCGAATTTCAGGTGTACGATCTGGACGAAGACGGCGGCGATGGCCTGCTGAAAACAGATGTCAATGATCAGTCGATTCGCTACAGTCTAAAGTCCTATCTTAACAGTAAGCTGAGTAACCGGCTGACCGTCCGGACCGGTATTCAGTTCGAAGCTACCGGCCTAACCACCGTTGTGGACGATCGTGACGGGCGACCCGACCGGGACGGCGACGGCGTGCGGGACCTGGACCGCGTGCGCGACTTCGACGGTAGTTTCGGACTCTACCAGGCATTCGGACAGGCCCGTTACCGCCTCGGCGAAAAAACAACCTTAAATGCTGGCCTCCACGCCCAGTACTTCAGCCTAACCGAAGCCTTCGCGCTGGAGCCACGACTAGGCTTGCGCTTCAAGGCTACCGAAAAGCTGAGCCTCACGGCTGGCTACGGCCTGCACAGCCAGACGCCCGCCCTGCCGGTCTTCTTCTACCGCGACTTAACGACCGGAGCGCCGGATGCCAACCAGAACCTGGACTACATGAAGGCGAACCACTTCGTCGTCGGAGCCGATCTCGCCTTTGCCCCCAACTGGCGCCTGAAGACAGAGGTCTATTACCAAAGCCTGTTCAACATCCCGGTGGATAACTTTTCGTCCACTTTCTCCATCCTCAATGCCGGAGCCGACTTTGTTTTTCCCGAGCGGGGTAGCCTGGTCAACGATGGTACCGGCCAGAACTACGGCGTGGAAATCACCCTGGAGCATTACTTTGCCAACAACTGGTACTTGATGGCTACGGCCTCCATTTTTGACAGCGAATATGAAGGCAGCGACGGCGTCTCCCGGCCAACGGCCTTCAACAACCAGTACGTAGGCAACCTGCTCGGCGGTTGGGAATTGCCCTTCGGCAAGGGGAAGCGGCACCGCTTTACCGTCAACGGCAAAATTACCGGTTCCGGCGGTCGCTACTATACGCCGGTAGACGTGGAGCTAAGTCGGGAGTTCAATACGGATATCCGCGATGAAAGCCTGGCCTTCACGGAACGCTACGATGATTACTTCCGGATTGACCTCAAATTTGGTGTCCAGCTCAACAGCGCGACGAGGAAATTCAGCCAGAGCTTCTTTATTGACTTCCAAAACCTGACCGACCGCGAGAACGTGTTTCAGCAACGTTACAACCCGGTGACGGGGATGGTTAATACGGTTTACCAGTCTGGGTTCTTTCCTGACGTTCAGTACCGGGTACAGTTTTAGTAACTTGCAACGATGAAATTATTCTTCAATAAAGCTGAACGCATCCGCTTGCTGGGCTTCAACGATTTCTGCTACATTCTCCTTGGGCTGTTTCCGCTGGCCGGGGTCGGGCATATTCTCTACGGAGGTGGCAACCCGGGGCTTAGCCTTACCGATAGTATGGTTTGCTATGGAATTTCGATAGCTTTTACAACGACTTACTGGGGGTTTTGCCGGTTCATCGTGCTGAGTTTTCGGACGAGGTATCCGCAGGAGGAGCAGACCGTGAAGAGGATTCTCCTGATGCTTCCGGCACTGCTCGTAATCGTAACGGTGGTTGACCTGGTGGGGGGATACCTGCTGGGACTGATCGAAGGCTTTGTTTTAATGCCAGAACCTCCGCGGGTTTATACGATAGTAATGTCCTATACGCTGGTGATAATGGTACTGGCGATTTATGAATGGGTGTTCTTTTTTACGAAGTACCGGCAGAGTAGCCTGGACCGGGAACGCCTTGCTAAGGAAAATATGCACAGCCAGCTGGCGGTGTTGAAACAGCAGATGAATCCGCATTTCTTATTCAACAGCCTGAATACACTCGTCAATATCATTCCGGAGGACAGCAGCAAAGCAACCTTGTTTACGCAGCGATTATCCGCCTGTTATCGGCGCATCCTGGAGTGGCGGCATAAGGAGTTGATCACGCTGCAAGACGAGGTACAGGCACTTCAGGATTACATTTTTCTGATGCAAACCCGTTTTGAGGACAAGATTTCCGTACGCTGGTATTGGGGGGCGGGGACGCAGGTGCAGTGTGAAGGTGAGGACCAAAGGGTAGACGTGCCAGCTGAGTACCGGGGCTACCGTATCGTTCCTTTATCCATCCAGCTACTCGTCGAAAACGCCATCAAACACAACATCGTTAGTCAGGATGAGCCCCTGCGGATCGACATCACTTTCGCCAATAATCGGATCACCGTCAGTAACTCGCTGAATCTCCGCTCAGGTCGGTCACTGGATTCTACCGGCTGGGGGCACCAAAACCTTAAGGCCCGCTACGAAATGGTGACCGAGGCTGAAGTCAGCATCCGTCAAACGAAGGAGCTTTACGAGGTTAGCATTCCCGTATTTCCGGTTAAAATGGCGGTGCGGGCTGCGACTGCTTAATCGTCATGCCGCAGACTAGTTTGCTGCGAAGACCTCCCACGTGCGGAGCAAAATCGATTATCTCATATCCCTTTATCGCTTATCCCTTATCACTATGACCTGCTGGATAATAGAAGACGAACCACCCGCCCTCCGCCGTTTAACCAAGCTATTAGCCGAGGCTCGCCCCAACCTCAGCATTGCTTTCTCAACCGATTCCATTGCATCCTGCGTCCGCGCCCTGAAAAGCATGCCCCACCCGGATGTCATCTTCAGTGATATTCACCTTGCCGACGGCCTGGCCTTCAGTATCTGGGAAGAAAAACGCTGTAATTGCCCCATCATCTTTACCACCGCCTACGATCAGTACGGCATCCGCGCCTTCCGCGTCAACAGCATCGACTACCTCCTGAAACCCATTGAAACAACTGACCTGGAACGCGCCCTCGCTAAACTCGAAGACCGATCGCGCCCGAACCTGAACCAAGATTGGAGCCAACTGGCCGCCCTAATCCAACAAGGCCAACCCACCTACCGCGAGCGCTTCCTAGCCCAAAAAGGACAGGAATGGCTCCCCATCCGCGTAGACGACCTTCGCCAGATTTACTCCTCCGACGGGCTAACCTTCGCCCTAACCAGCGCCGGCCAACGCCTCCTACTAGATGATATTCTTGACCGCATCGAAGAAGAAATTGACCCTAAAAACTGGTTCCGCATCAACCGCGCCCAGATCATCCATATCGATGCCGTTCGAAAAATTCAGCCCTACTTCAACCACCGGATCGTACTGGAACTATCGCCGAAGGGGGAGCTGGAAAATATGGTTAGTCGGCAGCGGGTTAAGGAGTGTAAAGCGTGGATGGGGCGGTAATCCCTCCTCCTTAACGGCATAAAAGAGACTGATCAATCACTCAGGGACAGGGAGCGAAGCAAGCAGACTATCGCCCTCGGAAAGGCACGGAAAAACGGTAGAGATCATCGGCTGCAACGGTGTTTGGAAACACCGCCCGTGCCTCCGCTTCGTGGCCTGCAGAAGATTCATAACGCGTACTGTAGTGCCCGAGAACCAGCTGGCCTACACCAGCGGCGAGTGCTGTGCGTGCGGCATCTTCTGCGGTTGAATGGCCTTTTCGCGCGGCATCCTCCGCCATATCTTTCAGGAACGTGGCTTCGTGGTAAAGGAGGTCCACACCATCTACATAGCCAGCAAGTTCGGGAAAATAAATGGTGTCTGAACAGTGGGCGTAGCTGCGGGGTAGGGGAGGCTGGGTAACCAGGTCAGTATTGGGAATCAGCGTACCGTTAGGCAGCGTATGACTTCCTCCTGCTTTAATCGCTTTGATGGCCGGCCAGGGAAGATCATACGCAGTGATTGCTTCCTTCCTAATGTTGGTTTCGCGCTTTTTTTCGCGCAGCAGGTAGCCGTTCGTCTCATTTCGATGTTGGAGGGGGAAGGCGAAAACTTCCAGGTCGCCGATATTGGGCAGTTGGAACGACCCGTCAGGGTGGACGGTGTGGAAGTTTAGCGCGTAACGCAGCGGGTATTTATCGAGCTCAAGTAGTGCTTCTAGGCGCGGCCGCAGGTGCAATGGAGAGGTAATGGAGAGTGGACTAGTCCGGCCCTGCATAGACAGCGAGGAAAGCAAAGGTGCCAGCCCGAAGTAATGGTCCCCGTGCAGGTGGGTAATCAGGATATGGGAAACCTTACCCATGCCCATACCCGCTTTGAGCAGCTGTCGTTGGGTATTTTCTGCGCAGTCAATGAGTACATCGGTGGTATCTGTCCGTAGCATGGCAGCGGAGCAGTTCCGGGCAGCCGTTGGCGCTGCGCCGGAGGTGCCGAGAAGGATTAGTTCGAAACGCAAAAATCAGAGTTTAGAAATCAGAAGCCAGAGTTGGAAGGTCAGGAATTAGTCAAAATATTGTAGTATCGAGAATTTAATTTTTCTGAATTCTAGATATTACTCTTCACCTTCTCCCTGCAAATCTCGCTGCAACTCTTCCATCATGATGAAGTCAGAGCTTTCGGATACGGTAGGCAGGATAGTAAGAACGGAGTCTACCTTGGAGATTTCAACTAGTCGCTTTACGGCAGGGTGGTCTACGCCGGTAACGACGAAGGTGCCGAGGTTGCTCCATAAGCGGCGGGCGGTAAGGATAGCGCTGAGGCCGGAGCTATCGACGTAGTGTACGTCACTGAGGTCGAGGATTAAGTTGTTGATGCCCTCGTTGGCCAGGATTACGAACTCGGACTTGAGCTGTGGAGCCACGGTAGAGTTGAGGTTTTCTTCCAGGGGCTTGATAAGGGTGTAGCGTTCTTGCTTGTCGATGCTGAATTTCATGCTTTATGATTTTTCGCAAAGGTAGTGTTTGCGGGTATTAGTATTTTAAAGGCGTCGGTTCAATAACGGCTCTGAGTTAAAGCGCAGCTATCGCGGTACTCATCGAATCAATGAAAAGCTTACATAGTCTTAGCTACGGAGGCTTTTTATTGGTGAAGGGCAGTGCCGTGGGGGTAGGCTGTCAATCAAATAATTATTGAATTGATTGCACAAAGTGTGCCAGTCGAACGCTGAACCCGTCGCAAAATTACGAAACCATTAAAAAAGACCAGTAGTTCGCCGACTCCGCAACCAACTAAACTTATCACACGTTGTTTTCTTTTAACACAGGGACAGAACCATACCAGCGATATGTCAGGTATTTTTGTCAGGGTAAAACGGTGGCACGGTTATTCCTCTTGATACCTTACATTTAGGTCGTGTCTGTTGTATTTTGCCCTTAGTTCTTGCGTTGCACCTGCGGTAGCGCCCTCGAAAAGACCTAATGGTTCCGGGTGTAATGAGCCGGACGAACGACGAATCTGAAAACGAATCACGAAAATTTATAAAAAATGAACCCAAGCCAAAGAGAATTCAACCCCGAAATAAAGAAGGCAATGGCCCGTGGGAAGATGGAAGCCGAAAAGATGGGCCACGCCTATGTAGGGCCCGAACATCTTTTGCTTGGTGTGTTGTCAATGCCCGATACTTTGGCCGCCCGCGTACTGCGCAACCTAGCCGTTGATATCCAGGCACTGAAAGACACCGTGCGCCAAAACGTCCACCGCAATGGCGGGCAGACAAGCGGCCATACCATTTCTCAATTGCCGCTGAACGACAAGGCTGACCGCGTCCTGAAAGTTACTTTTCTGGAAGCCAAAGCGCTGAAGACCTCAGTGGTCAGCCCTGAACATCTAATCCTGTCTATTCTCCGCAATAAGGAACTGCCAGCGACGAAAATCCTGCGCCAGTTTGAAGTGGAATATGACATTTATAAAGCAGAACTTGATTACGTGAAAGACGAAAAAGATTTTACCGAAGACATCAACTTACCTCTCAATGAAGCTCCCGGGGAGGACGAGCAATTTGACGACGATAGCGAACAGAGCCGCGGTTTCCAGGGTGGCCAGCGCAAAGGCAGTGCCGGCAACAACAAAAGCCGTACTCCCGTGCTGGATAATTTCGGCCGCGATATCACCGCGCTCGCCGACGACGATAAGCTCGACCCAATCATCGGTCGTGAGACCGAGATCGAACGCGTGAGCCAGATCCTTAGCCGCCGTAAAAAGAATAACCCGATCCTTATCGGTGAGCCAGGCGTGGGCAAAACCGCCATTGTTGAAGGCCTGGCCCTTCGGATTAGAGAAAAAAAGGTAAGTCGTACTCTTTTTGATAAGCGTATCGTGATGCTCGACCTGGCCGCCCTTGTGGCCGGAACGAAGTACCGTGGGCAGTTCGAAGAGCGGATGAAAGCCATCATGACTGAGCTCGAAAAGAGCCGCGACGTGATCCTGTTTATCGACGAGATTCACACCATCGTAGGTGCTGGTGGCGCTACCGGTTCGCTGGATGCCTCCAATATCTTCAAGCCAGCTCTCGCAAGGGGCGAACTCCAATGCATCGGCGCCTCCACCCTGGATGAATACCGCCAGCACATCGAAAAAGATGGTGCACTGGACCGCCGCTTCCAGAAGGTACTTGTCAATCCGCCAAGCCCGGAGGAAGCCGTACACATCCTCAATAACATCAAGTCGAAGTACGAAGACTTCCACCATGTGGAATACTCAGACGATGCCATTGAGGCTTGTGTGAAGTTCTCTGACCGGTACATTACTGATCGCTTCTTGCCCGATAAAGCCATTGACGTGCTCGACGAGGTCGGCGCACGAACCCACCTGAAGAACATTGTCGTTCCGAAGTCTATCGAGGAAATCGAGGGACAGATCGAAGGGGTGAAGGTGGAAAAAAACAATGCCGTAAAGAACCAACAGTACGAAAAAGCTGCCGATCTGCGTGATCAAGAAAGTAAGCTTCAACGCTCGTTGGAGGAAGCTCAGCAGCTGTGGGAAGAGGAGTCTCGTACCGCCCGTTACCCTGTAAACGAAGAGGACATTGCCGAAGTGGTGTCCATGATGACGGGCATTCCCGTCAACCGTGTCGCCCAGAACGAGAGTAAGAAGCTTGTCGGAATGGCCGATGACCTGAAAGGAGCCGTAATCGGACAAGACAACGCCATCGAAAAGGTAACCAAGGCCATCCAGCGTAACCGCGTTGGCCTGAAAGACCCGAGTAAGCCGATTGGTACTTTCATCTTCCTGGGCCCAACTGGCGTAGGTAAGACGGAGCTGGCCAAGGTACTGACGAGGTACATCTTCGACAGCGAAGACAGCCTTATTCGCCTAGACATGTCTGAGTACATGGAGAAATTCTCCGTGAGCCGCCTCATTGGTGCGCCTCCCGGATACGTAGGTTATGAAGAAGGTGGTCAGCTGACCGAGAAGGTCCGGCGTAAGCCTTACAGCGTGATTCTGCTCGACGAGATCGAGAAGGCCCACCCCGACGTCTACAACATCTTACTTCAGGTTCTTGACGACGGTCAGCTGACCGATGGTATGGGCCGTAAGGTGGACTTTAAGAACACCATGATCATCATGACCTCCAACATTGGTGTACGCCAGTTGAAGGACTTCGGCCAGGGCGTAGGCTTTGCGACCAAAGCCCGTACCGAAAATGCTGAGGAAAACAGCAAAGCAGTAATTAACAATGCGCTGAAGCGGACGTTCTCCCCCGAGTTTCTCAACCGGATTGATGACATCGTGATTTTCAACGCACTCACCCAGGAAAACATCTTCAAGATCATCGACATTGCTCTGGCGGATCTCTACAAGCGCCTCGACAGCTTAGAGTTCACCATGACACTGAGCGAAGAAGCGAAGAAGTTTGTTGCGGAGAAGGGCTTTGATCCGCAGTTTGGCGCAAGACCGCTGCACCGCGCGATTCAGAAATACATCGAAGATCCGCTGGCCGAGTTCATCCTTAACAATAATCCTGAAGGTGGAGCCAAACTGGTTGCTGTCCTTAATGAGGAGAAGGACGGGCTTGCTATTACACAGGAGGCCGCTGTCGTATCCGAGTAGTCTTGGTAGCAATGTAGTAGCTGCTGCACTTTAGAGCTACTATATTGCTGCCATACGTTACATCTTGCTATCTCCTAGAGAAAGGAAAATATCAGAAACGTTATATTTTTACCACACGTTGTGGTGGTGTGAAATGGTGATTACTTGCTGGAAGGGCGTTGCGAAGCTTCGTCCTTCCAGTAAGTTCTAGCAAGTAATTACTACAATCCCCCTTTTTCTTCTTATTTTTGTTGTCGCTCAAGAACTTATGCCAGCATAAGTCCTTTATTACAAGGAGAACAGCCCTTGCGGAGGACGGTTGAAAACAAAACCTCCGGTATCCTCCCTTTTTTTCATTAAACACAATAGATTTTTGGGTAGACGTAAAGGCGGCGGCCGCAAACGCACTTTCCGCAGAGAAGATACTGCACCGAAACACCGGATCAATGATATGATCCGTACGCCTGAGGTTCGCCTCGTTGGCGAAAACGTAGCTGATATTTCCACTCAGCTCAGCCTTGATATTGGCCCTGGCCAGGTTCACGATTCTCGCCGCGCAAAGCAGTGGGCCCGTGATGTTGATCTCGACCTCGTCGAAATCAGCCCGAACGCCGAGCCGCCCGTTGTTAAGATCATCGATTATAAGAAGTTCCTTTATCAGCAGAAACAGCGGGAAAAGGAATTGAAGGCTAATACGGTCAAAACGGTGGTTAAGGAAGTCCGTTTCGGCCCCAATACTGACGATCATGATTTCGACTTCAAGGTCCGCCACGCGCGCAGCTTTCTCGAAGACGGTGCTAAGGTTAAGGCTTACGTTCACTTTCGTGGTCGTTCTATCGTATTCAAGGACCGTGGCGAACTGCTTCTACTTCGCTTTATGAAGGATCTCGAAGATCTCGGCCAGGCGGAGGCCATGCCGAAAATGGAGAAGCGCCGGATGAACGTTATGATCCAGCCTAAGAAATCGGCTAAGTCTGCTTCTGCTAAGAAGAAGGCTGAAGCTGCTAAGCGTAGTAAGGAACTTACCGGTAATGAGACGCCTGAACCAGAGGTTGACCTTACCATTGTTTCTGGTGAGGAAGAATAGCTCTTTATTTACTTAACGAGCCCTTGAAGCCCGATCCTCCTTTTTGGAGGGTCGGGCTTTTTGTTTTTATGGTCGACGGGCGAGTTTTTTTCGCGGAGCGACCAACCATCATGTTTTTTGTTGCTCCGCAACGCAGGAACTCGCCGTAGGCGAGCCACGAAGTGAACGCCTCGACCGGGCGGCCATTGCCTTGCTATTCAACGTCCACGGCATCCTGCGTTAGCGCCACCTCCTGCTCCGGCAGCTCAAACTTCCAAAGAATAATCATCCCCACCGCAAAGAAGACAGAGAGTGAGAGTAAACTAAGCCGCATACTACCCGTAAGCAGGTCCAGTAGCGCAAAGATGAACGTACCGCCAACGATGGCCAATTTCTCAAGGATATCGTAGAAGCTGAAGTAACTCGTAACGTCTTCTCGAGTAGGAATTAGCTTGGCGTAGGTACTTCGACTCATACTCTGGATGCCGCCCATAACGAGGCCAACCGCAGCAGCAACGCCGTAGAAAGCGGACTTGCCCTGCACGAAGTAACCGGCAAGACAAATGAAGAACCAAATGATAAGCTGGAAGTAAATCGCCGTCTTATTCCCGTACCGCTTGCTAACTGCTGCCGCTAAATACGCCCCGCCAACGGCCACAATCTGGAGAATTAGGACTACCTGAATCAATTCACTGGTCTCAAAACCAAGCTCTTTCGCGGCAAACAGGGAAGCCAGGAAAATTACCGTTTGCACTCCCGCTGAATAACTAAAAAAGGCGCCGAGAAACCGCAGCGTCGGTGGAGATGCCTTCACCCGTTGCCAGACTGACGTGAACTCCTGCCACCCCTTTCGGCTGATATCCACAATGCCCGTGCTTTTTTTGCGTACATCACCCGGAAGCCGGGAAAACGCGATGTATCCAAACAGCAGCCACCAAAGCCCTACCGTAACGAAGGCGAGACGGGTAGCCGTACCCGCGTCCGGAATACCAAACCACTCAGGTTGTAGTACCATCGCCAGGTTAAGGACGAGTAATAAAACAGAGCCGATATAACCCATTGCAAAGCCCTTCGCGCTCAGCTTATCGAACCGGTCCGGCGTAGCGATTACGGGCAGAAAACTATTGTAAAACACCAAGCCGCCGGCGAAGCCGATGAGGCCGAGCGCAAAGGCAAGGGTACCCAAAGCCAGGTCGCCCATGCCTTGAAACCAGAATAAACCCAAACAGGCGATACCGCCGATGGTGGTGAAAACCTGTAAGAAGAACTTCCGTCGCCCACTCGCATCCGCAATACCGGAAAGCAGCGGAGATAGTAGCGCGATGATGAGGTAACTGATGCTGATGGTGAAGGCTAGCCACGAGCTGTTGCTAAACTCCATGCCAGCAACGGTGAACTCCTTATCGATCACCGTTTCAAAGTACGGCGGAAAAATCGCCGTGGTGATCACGAGCGCGAACGCCGAGTTGGCCCAGTCGAAAAGGGCCCAACCGTTCATGGTCCTGGGCTGGTTTAATTGGTTTGACATGGACGCAAGATAGAATGATTGAAGGAGAGAACTAGAGAATGCTTGAATTATAGAATCAGAGAATGGGCGAACGCTATATTTTACCTTTTAGGGGTGTTGTCAAACGGACTGCTATATCGTCATCATGCTAAGTACAGTGTACTCTAAATTACAATGCCTCCAAGTCTTGGCTTTTTACGCCGTAGCTTCGTTGCTGAAATCCTATTGCGCTACGCGGCTACTATGCGGTAGCCATGGCTAAACTCTGGTTTCAGCGCCTTACCACGCCGCAAAAATCCGGAGACCTAGTACACCAAACTGAAAATACACTGTACTGACGCGAACAGGATCTGTGGCAGCACCGTATTATCTCATTTCTCCTATTCACTTATCCACTAATGAAAACTGCAGTATTTCCCGGCTCCTTCGATCCCATTACTACCGGCCACGCCGAGTTGGTCCGCAGAGCGGTGCCTTTGTTCGATAAAATCGTGGTGGCCGTAGGCGTCAACAGCCAGAAGACATATCTCTTTCCGCTGGAGCAACGGCTAGCATGGTTAGAAGCCGTTTTTGCGGATGAGCCGAAGGTGGAAGTCGCCAGCTTTGAAGGACTAACCGCGTATTTTTGTAATAAAATTGACGCGGAATACCTGCTTCGCGGCCTGCGGAATGCGAGTGACTTCGACTATGAGAAGACGATCTCCCAACTCAACGACATCGTTGGGGAAGGGCTGGAGACGGTATTTTTGATCAGTCAGCCGGCGTATTCGCACATCAGTTCTACTATTGTGCGGGAGATTATTAAGGGGGGAGGGGATGCTTCGCCGTT
>JAPKCQ010000211.1 GCA_026421165.1 Lewinella sp.
ACGGGCCCCGCGCACGGGATGCCGATTTAATAGATGTCTGATTTGCGGCCTGGCGTTTTTATTCCTACGTTCTCAAAAAAACCTTTGCGTAGCCTTGGCTACGGAAATGATTTTTTGTGCGCGTAGGGGCAAAGTAAGACGGCTGAAAAACGACGGTTATTGAATTGACTTTCCCCGGATAAAACCTTGCTCCTCAACCACTCCTCGCACCTGCGTCCGCGCCCTAAGAAAAGGTGAAAAAACAAGAACGTCCACTCTATTCCCTGATCTTCTGCAAGTCAGTAGCCACCCCCGTCATCTCCCAGTGCCCCAGAGCGATCGGAATATTGCCAATAGCATTCAACTGATCAAAGAAACCCTTGAGTTCAAAAGGCTTGCCTTCCGCTTCCCGAACGCGCGCCAAATCGGCCATGGCATTTTCCACCAGGTATTTCCCGGTGATGTAGCTGGTGCCGTAACCCGGTTGCCGCAGGTAGAGGTGCTGCTCGAAAAGCAGCAGTTCCTTCTCGGTTTTCATCCAGCCACGCGGGGTAAACTCGGAGTGGATGCCGCCTGCTTCTTCCATCGTCATTTCGTTGGCGTGGGCATACAGTGAGCCCAGGCCACGGGCGGCCCGCTGGGCGATCATGATGTAGACGATCTCCCGAACCCGGGTGTTGTCATCGTACAAACCCGCCTGCATAAACATTTCTTCTACGGCCGTAGCCATGCCTTCGTTGCGGGAGTCAAAGATGTTGTAAAGCAGGGCACCGCGCCGGATCGGGCTGGCGTGCGGTTCGGTATCCATGCGGGCCAGCTCAAACCAGTGGTAGAAGTGAGAATACAGCGGGCGCTGATCTAAGTGCGCCGTGATCCAGAAGAAGTTCCGGCGCTCAGCGGGGACAAACGCCCCCAGGTGCTCCCGCAGCGCCGGATCAAAATAATCCTTGACCGTCACGATGTCATTCTGTTCCAGAAAATTCATCAGGCTCTGGGCCGATTGTTCCGCCAACTCCGCGTAGGCTTCCGGCGAATCTGCCGCTACGAGCTGAGGTAAGGCACGGTTGCGGTGCTCTTCCAGCTTGAGCGACGACCACGCCCTCGCCAATTCCCGCTTCAGGATCATCACTTCATCCGCCCAGGTCAAGGGAACCAGATGAACGTTTTGCAGGTACCAGGTATAATTGTCTTTGCCGATGCCGGAAGGGCCGGTCTTCGTGGCCGCTTCCGTTTCCAACCAGGCGACCAGTTCATCCGTCGACTGGGTCGCTGCGGCTACCGCAGCTACGAGATCCGCGTCCTCCCTAGCGCCTTCCCGTTCGAGAATGGTTTGCAAATTGCTGCTCTGGCTCCGAATGTCGCGGATGCCAGCTACCCAAAGCTCCTTGGCATTGCCCGTTAAGTTAAGTTTGGCCTGCGCGTTCAGCGCTGGGATTACCCGGAGGTCACCGAGTAAGCTTTCCTTGTCGGCAGCATTCAGCGGAAACGAATAGGTCCACAGTTCAGTAATGCCATGGTTCGTGGGCCCCTCGTGGGCCGGTACATCACTGCGCGACATCCAGAGTGCTTTATAGTACGCCGGATCGCGGACCCACGGCTGGAGAATCCGATCGTTGAAGTCGTACCCGTTCATTTCGGCCCAAACGAGGTGCCAGTCCACCTGCTCAGCGACGCTCCAACTGGTGGTGTCCATCGCCAGTAAACGCGCCTGGAGAGCCTCGAAGGACGGACGGCGTTGCTTGAAGGTTTCGGCGGTATAATCAGGCGCACCTTCAAGTAGCGGCGGTTCTTCGAACGTGCGCCATGCCTGGAAAAGGGTAAGGAGGTCCTGGTATTCACCGGTCACTTCGGCGGCAGGGCTGTTTGGAGTTGTTGCTGCTTGCTGGCAGCTGACAAAGATGCCGGAGATAAGGAGGGCGAGTAGCGGGCAAAGAAGACGCATTGTGGTGAGAATTGGTTTGGGTGGACAAGATAGCTTGTCTTGACGTCTCCCCCTGCGGTCGTCACCTCATTTATGCGGACCCCTCCCCAAAAGCGCCCCAACCCCCCGCGAAGAGAATTGAGGCCCTAAAACAACATAACGTAAGTCTTTAGTAGAGTAGTAGCGCGGGTCAAAAGATCAACAACTCACCAACTCCCTAAAGTTGCATTCCCTACCTTGTGGCCACCGATGAGAAAGAAAATAATCATCCCCGTCCGTCTGCCCCTGCGTACTTACCTGCGCAAGCACCGCCGTGAAGTAAAACTTCCGTTACAGTACGAAGATCTCGACCGGTTCCAGCAGACCATTGACCTGATCAACCATGCCGGCGAAGACACGCTCTGGCAAACCATATTTTACGACGAGCATGAACGAGCAGCCATCATGGCCGGGCTAAAAAAGATCTACGCCCTGCTAAAGATGGGCGGAGACATGTCTGCCTTAGAACACCTCGAAGTTGACCGTATTGACTACTGCCTCTTCGGCAACACCAACCCCTTCCGCGTCCGGATCATCAACCGGCTGAACGACAACTACGACCATTTCTACATCAAGAAGACCGACGCCAACCGTGTCTACGGCCTGGAGTTAGAGGAGCTGCTCAGCCCCGAATCCGTCCGCTACATGATCGACGGGGATACGCTGATCGAGGAACACATCGCCGGTATCCCCGGAGACGATTTCTTCAAGGACAAACTCGAAGACAGCACCTTCAACCAGATTCGGATGGCAAAGGAATTCGTCAAATTTAACGAGCGCTGCTTCGTCCGTCTCCTCGGTGATATGCGGGCCTATAATTACGTAATCGACATTACGCCCGACATCGAGGGTAGCCAGTTCCGGTTTCGTGCCATCGACTTCGACCAGCAGTGTTACGAGGGAAAAAAGTCGTTCTACCTACCCCAGTATTTCAAGGAGAATTACCCCATCATTGACCTCGGCATCCAGCACATCGGCCCGCCCGCCGTCCGGCAGTATCAACTGGAGGAGCGGGCAATGATCGGTGCGCGCATTAAAGTCGGCAACCGAAGAGTGCGGGATCTACTAAAAATTATTTCGGAAGACGAAGTGTCTTTTCCGGAAAAAACACAGCAGCTCAAAGAAGAGCTCAACGCTCACCACGAAACTACGCGCTTCAACCGGTGCGAAAGTATGGGGGATGTTTTGCAGGCGCAGCTCCGGCTATCCCTGGAAAAAGAATTTAGACAGAGCTTGGGGAACTAGAGAATTAGCGCTCTAATTTTTAGTTCCTACCCCACCAGCTCCATCCACTCCATCTCCTTTTCTTCAATCTGCTCGTTCAGCTCGTTCAGTTCCCGGCCGAGATCGGCGATTTTATCCGGGTTAAGTCCTGTAGGATCAAGAAAAACCTTATTGATCTTCGCCTTAGATTCCTCCAGTTTTTTGAGCTTGCCTTCGATGCGGCGGATGGCTTTGCGGGTTTCCTGAGAAACGTGTTCCTCCGGAGCGTCACTTTTAGGCTTTGGCGCGGCCGCAGGTGCATTGGCCGCTTTTTCAACACGGACCGCTTTCTCCGCCGACAGCTCTTCCTTGCGGACTTCCCGGTACTCCGTGTACAGGCCGTTCCAGTCGCGGAGGTTACCATCCTCTTCGAAGATGAAGAGGTGCTGGCAGATCTTGTCGAGGAAGAAACGGTCGTGAGAAACGATGAGGACGCAGCCGGGAAAATCCATCAGAAAATCTTCGAGGATGTTCAGGGTCATGATGTCCAGGTCGTTCGTCGGCTCATCAAGAATGAGGAAGTTGGGGTTCTTCATCAGGATGGTGAGCAGGTAGAGGCGGCGGCGCTCGCCACCACTCAGCTGGCTTACGTACACCTGTTGCTGCTTGTCCGGAAACATAAAGCGGTTCAGCAGGCCGCGGGCGGTAAGTTTCAGCCCCTTCTCCAGCGGGATGAATTCAGCGATCTCGCGGATCACTTCAATTACGCGCTTGTCTTTGTCCAGGTTGATACCGTCCTGGGTGTAGTAGCCGAAGTGAGTATTTACACCGTGGACGACCTTGCCCGTATCCGGTTCCAGTTCTTTGGTAAGCATATGCAGCAGGGTGGATTTACCCGCACCGTTTTTGCCTACGATACCGGCCCGCTCACCCTTCTGAAATTTGTAGCTAAAGCCCTTCACCAGCGTCCGCTCACCGTAGGCTTTACCGATATTGTGCGCTTCGAGGATCTTGCCGCCGAGGCGCTGGCCTTTGATTTCGATCGTCAGCTCATCGTCACCACGGTGGCCGCCAACTTTACTTTTCAGGTCATTAAAATCCTTGATGCGGCTCTTGGCTTTGGTTCCCCGGCCGGAAGGCATCCGGCGGACCCATTCCAGTTCTTTTTTCATCCGCTTTTTGTCCTTGTCCAATTCGGCTGCGGAGGTTTCTTCGCGGGTACCTTTCTTCTCCAGAAAGTCGGAGTAGTTGCCGGTGTAGTGGAATATCTCGCCACCGTCGAGTTCAATGATACGGTTACAGACGCGCTCCAGGAAGTAGCGATCGTGCGTCACCATCAGTAGGGTGAGATTGGTGGACTGGAGCCATTCTTCGAGCCATTCGATCATGTCGAGATCAAGGTGGTTCGTCGGCTCATCCATAATGATGAGGTCGGGCTCATCGATGATCAGTTTGGCGAGGGCTACGCGTTTGCGCTGACCGCCGGAGAGGGTACTTACCTTCTGGTCGAAGCGTTCGATGTTTAGTTTGAAGAGTACTTCCTTGATGCGGGCCTCGATGTCCCAAGCCTGGAGTTCGTCCATTCTGCCCAGGGCGTTGGCGAGGCGGTTAGGCTTGTCGGTGTGGCTGAGGGCTTCTTCGTAGTCGCGGACGGCGCGAACCATTTCGTTGTCGGAGTTGAACACGGCGTCCATCACCGTGGCGTTTTCGCCAAAGTCTGGTTCCTGCGGCAGGTAGGCCATGCGGGCGTCCTTGTGGACGTACATTCCGGAACCCAGCCCCTCGGGCAGATCGATGCCAGCGGCAACGCGCAGCAGCGTTGATTTACCCGTGCCGTTCTTGGCGACCAGGGCGACCTTGGTGTTCTTGGCCACCTGGAGGCTCACGCGGTCGAAGAGGACTTTTTCGCCGTATATTTTGGAGACGTCGGTTAGTTCTAGGTAGACCACGGTTGGTAATTTAGTACGTTGGTTTTTTTGGTTCGTTGGTTGCGGGCGGCGAAGATACGGTTTCCTTTAGTCAAGCAGTAGCCACCGCACATAACTACTTGACTATGTAACTAACCCAGCCAAACCCGCACCGCCAAAACAACCCCAAATAAACCCAGCGTAAGCGCGCCAAACCGCTGCGCCCGCACCATCATCTTCGGCGTAAGAAACGCTCGAAGTTTGCGCGCACTCAGCACCTTAACGACATCGGTAAGAATGATGGTAATAATGAGACCGGCGTACACCGCCAGAGCAGCCTCGTTCGTGACACCGGGGTCGTGAATCTGCGTGATGCTAAAAAACGACCAAAACGAAATGGTAAACGGGTTGAAGGTGTTGATGGCAAAGCCCTGCGCAAAAGCACTTAACAGGCCGCTGTGAGAGGGCATCTCCCGCTCTTCATCAAGGTCAATAGGCTTACGGAACCAAGTCACGATGGCCACAACGAGCAGGATCGCGCCACCCACCGCACCGATCACTTTGGTCAGGTAAACGCTGTCCGCTACCGTATTGAGCCCACCAAGCCCGAAGTGCGTTGCCGCAGCTAACGAGAGATCACTGATCCAAATACCCAACGCGCCCGCAAAGGCAGCTAAGGTGCCGCGACGCAAGCTGAGTTGCAGGAGCAACACCAGTAACGGGCCGACCAATAAAGCCAGTACCAAACCAGCACGGACACCCTCCAGAAAATAAATTGATAGAAAGATAAATTAGTAGATTGATAGGTGTGATAGTGTGGTAGATTTATGGAGCTGCTGTAACGTGCGGCAGCACCATAAACCTATCACACTATGAATATATCACCACGCAGGTCGCCGCGTAGCGAATCTAGGCTTCGTCGTTCAGGATCTGTTCAGCGTGCACCTTGGTCTTAACCTTGGTGTAAATACGGTCGATCTTCCCCTGTTCGTTGATCACAAAGGTAGTGCGGATCACACCGTCGTATTCGCGGCCCATGAATTTCTTGGGTCCCCAGGCGCCGAAGGCGTCCATCATTTTATGCTCTTCGTCGGCGAGCAGGGGCATGGGCAGATCGTGCTTGGCGATGAACTTCAGGTGCTTCGCTGGCTTGTCCGGGCTAACGCCGAGGAGTTCGTAGCCCTTCTTTTGCAGTTCCCCGAAGTGATCCCGCAAAGAGCAGGCCGCAGCGGTACAGCCGGGCGTATCGTCTTTGGGGTAAAAGAAGATGATGAGTTTCTTACCAGCGTAATCGGAAAGGGATACAGTACTGCCATCTTGCAGGATGCCGGTGAAGTTGGGGGCGTTGTCGCCTTGTTTTAATATGGTCATGGGAAGAAAACGGCTAAGAGCATTTAGTGTTTATACTACCGGTGAGAACACGAGATAAAAACGCTTACCTGTACGGGCGACCGCAAAGAATCGCCCCCTACAGGCTGCCGGTGGGAAGGCCGTATTCGCTGGCGCGAACACATTCCACCTCAAGTGGCCGACAGTAGTATACTGCTAAGATTATTTTAAGACGCCTCAAACAAGCACTTAAATCTACAGACCTAGTCCGCCGAAAAGCCCCAACTTTGCAGTCCGCCGAAATTCAAGCAAGAACCCTCCTGTCCCCATGGCCACAACCGTCAACATAACGATCCGCACCGCCCTTGCCAACCTACGCTCCGCAGCAGCAGCCCTCAACCGCCAGCCGGCGGAGAAGCTGAACGATTGCCTCCGTATCCTGGCCGACCTCACCGAAGCCAATATCCAACCCTTGCTCGCGGCCAACGCGCTCGACCTGGCCCGGATGGACCCGGAGAACCCGAAATACGACCGGCTGCTGCTGAACGAAGACCGCCTACGCGACATCGCCTCAGACCTGCGCCGCGTAGCCGCCCTACCCTCTCCGCTCGGCACGATGCTTGAAGACAGGGAACTGAGGAACGGACTAAAGCTTAGCCGCGTGAGTGTCCCAATCGGTGTCGTCGGTATCGTTTTTGAATCGCGGCCCAACGTTACGTTCGATGTTTTTGCCCTCAACTTGAAGGCCGGCAACGCCTCCGTATTGAAGGGCAGCCGGGATGCTCGGGACAGCAACATCGCCATCAAGAAACTTATCGATGAGGCGCTTAACGCAAACGGCCTACCCCAGGCCTGCTACCTCGCTCCGCCAGAACGCGAAGCATTGAAACCCATCCTTGAAGCCGACGGATTGGTGGACGTCATCATCCCCCGCGGCAGCCAGGGGTTGATTGATTTTGTGCGGGCCAATTCCTCCGTTCCCGTGATTGAAACCGGAGCGGGTATTTGCCATACGTACGTCGACGAAGCAGCGAACCTCGACTGGGCCCGGGCGATCATAACCAATGCCAAGAGTCGGAGGGTGAGCGTCTGCAATGCACTGGACTGTATACTCCTCCACTGCACCCGCGTCAGCGCCCTCCCAAAAATGCTCCAAGAACTTGGCGAAACACACCGCTGCGAAGTCTTCGCCGACGAACGCGCCTACGCGGAACTGGACGGTAATTACCCCGCCGAGCTACTACACAAAGCCAACGAAGAAAGCTTCGGCACCGAGTTCCTGAGCATGAAGCTCTCCGTGAAAACGGTGGACGACATCAGCGAAGCCATCGCCCACGTGGAGCGCTTCGGCAGCCGCCACAGCGAGTCCATCGTGACCGACAATGAAGCCAATAAAAACCGCTACCTAAAAGAAGTGGACGCCGCCGTGGTCTACGCCAACGCCAGCACCGCCTTCACCGACGGTGGGCAGTTTGAGCTGGGCGCGGAGATCGGCATCAGTACGCAGAAACTGCACGCGCGGGGGCCTATGGGCCTGGCTACGCTTTGTAGTTATAAGTGGCTTGTTGAGGGACGAGGAGGAATTAGGAGCTAG
>JAPKCQ010000480.1 GCA_026421165.1 Lewinella sp.
GGCCTTCGGCTTTTTTAGACGGCTTTGCCTTTTAGACGCGCTGGGCGCTTTTAGATGGCCTTCGGCCTTTTAGGCTACCGCATGTTGGATGTAGGAGGAGTGCTTTCTTGTGTGCTAAAAAACTATGGAGGTCGTTCGCGAGCCTTTGGTCTAAAAGCCGACGGCGCCTATCTTTGCCCCATGCGATACGCCACGTTGTTAACGGTTATGCTTCTTTTTCTGACTACTTGCTCCTCCGACAACGGAGAGAACATCAATATCCGTCTAACGATGGATGAGCGCGAACGCATTGACAATCTCGTCGGCCAGGATATGGACAGTATTCGACCGCTCTATGATAGCATCTGTAAAGTAGATTTCGCCGGCCGCGTAGCCGTAGTCACCGACAGTATCGTGCAGCGCCGGCTGGAAGAAGAAGCCCGCCTGCGCGCCCGAATCCCTCAAAATTAGCGGCGATGAATCTAAAGTACCACCTGTTTATTCTGCTACTTATTGCGCTCGTAACGGCCACTGCTTGTACACCTGATGATGTGGACTCAACGGCCTTCGTAATGGAAAAATACCGCGCCCGTGTAGCCGATCTTACCGGGAACCTGAAGCGGGATTGCCAAGAAGATGTGTTTAAAGAAGCCATCCGCTTGGCAGATTCTCTGCTCATCGACCGGGCCCGGCGTATGCGACGCATCGATGGCCGGCCACTACGCCCAAACCGGCCGGGCGCACCGCCAGTAAAAGAACTTTCAGAACCGCTACCATTGCGGCCTTTGTTTCCTTTTGAAATCCGGTTTGATACGATTTTACGGTACAATATGTTGCTGGACTCCCTACACTCCGATAGCATTGATAAAGGCCTTTTGCCGCCGCTTGACCTTGATCCGCTGAACGACGATTAACTCCACTTACTCCGCACCGCCGGCTCCTCACGGATCGGACCGATCAAGTCAAGAAACTCCCGCCGGGAAACCGCCTCTCCGCCTAACGACTTCAGGTGGCCGGTTTCCTGCTGGCAGTCGATCACCCGGTAGCCTTCGCTTTGTAACCGACGGACGAGGGTGATGAAAGCAAACTTACTGGCGTTGGGGCGGTGGTGGAACATACTTTCTCCAAAAAACACTTTACCGAGGGCCATACCATAGAGCCCGCCTACCAGTTCATCGTCTTCGTACACCTCCACGCTGTGGGCCAGGCCCATTTCGTGCAGGCCAACGTAGCCTTCAACAAGTTCGTCCGTGATCCAGCTTCCCCACTGGCCGTCACGGTAGACCTCTCGGCAATTGTTCATTACCGTTCGGAACTGCGTGTCGTAGCGAACCGTATACTTTTGCTGGTTGAAGTAAGGGCGCATGCTCTTGCTAACCTTAAGCTTGCTGGGGAAGAGCACGAAACGCGGATCAGGGTGCCACCAAAAGATAGGCTCGTTTTCGCTGAACCAGGGGAAATAGCCCAGGTGGTAGGCATTGAATAACCATTCAGGGCTCAGGCCGCCACCGAAGCAGGCGGGCGAGTTTCCACTGGTCAGTAGTGGATCAGGGAAGAGTTCAGGAAAGCGGGAATCGAGGCGAAAAATAGCCATAGGGGGAAGTCAAGTAGTCGAGTAGTCAAACATGAGTCGTCCTGGACTTGAGCTAGGTCTTAGTGTAGAGCATTCAGGTGGTCACTCGCGGTAGCCTAAATACTAAGCATTAAAATTCGGGATGACCCATGTCTGGCTGTTCATCTTCCTTCGATGACCGCCGAAA
>JAPKCQ010000212.1 GCA_026421165.1 Lewinella sp.
CAATGCCGACATCATTGAAATTATACTAACCGGTGAACAAGAGGGTTGGAGTTTTGTCGGAACCGTATTAGAGCTACTTCACTACAGCATATTAGCCTCAATAATCGCCATCTTCTTATTTTCGATAAAGCTCTTGTCTGCAAGCTCTCGTCATCCCTTCCCACTGAAGCGGATTGCCCTTAGTACAATGTTTTTACTGCCTCTGTACATGATAGTTAGCTTGATCCTTAACGCCCATTTCTTTTGGCAATTCCTTTATTTCCTAGCACTCATTTTCGGCGATGGTACGAGTGAGCGACCAGTCATGGGTTTTTGGAGTCATCTGTTTTTCATGATTCCCTATTTCTGCCTAGCGTACTTCTTTTATCGGGCTAATAAAGATGATAGAACCGCTTAGAAATGCAACTAATTTTCCAACTCTAACTACACCTTTACCAACCAAAAGTAATATGCGTCCATTTCTATATTCACGAATCCTTTTCGTTCTTGTCGTCTGCTCTACATTTCTCTCTTGTAACGATGGAAAGTGCGAAACAGATATTATCTCAGCCGGTGAACTAGAGCTGCTCCGGCTACTCTTGGAAGACCCTATTAAAGCCCTCAGTTCCAAATCAATAAAAGCGATCATTCCAATTGTAGATCTCAAGGAGCCAAATTTTCTGAAATACATCAATACCCTAAGGACAGATGATATGTTGGACCAACATAAGGGCTTCCACATCATTGACAATTACCTAGGAGGATGTGACGCAGATCAGACCATACTCCTAACTCATAATCAGAAGTGGACGAAAGGAATTAGTAACCCTATCATTTTTGCCTTTACGGATGAATACGACTTCAAGAAGCAGGTGAAAGCCGTAGAAAAATTTGGCGTAAAAAGTGGTCCGGAACCATGGCCTCGCCTTCCCGGTTTCAAGGATAAGATCATCGGTTTTACCAATTTCAAGCGAGAGCCAGGACGTGATTCCAAAGTGGAAGACGTTCGCATTTTTTCTAAAATTACGGACGACTACGTTCTCGAAGGTGTATGGTACAGCGTAGAAATGCAGTCAGAGCAACCCGACTTCGTTCCGCTTGGGAAGAAAATGTATTTCGTTGCCTTGGCCTTCTCTTATGAAAAAGAAGAGTTTGATATCAAGCGGAATGAAGATTAGATAGTCCTGTAGGGAAAACCTAAAACTATTCTATTCCTCCAAAGACACGTTTAGTCCTATTCGTCTGGGAACGATTGAACTTCAACTAATCCTCAAAGCAAACAATGTCCGAAAGGAATTCACCCCCCTGCTCCAGCTGAAAGGCGCTCAGGAAATTGTACACTCGATGACAAGCGATAGCGTCGACCAGGGCGTCGTGGGCACCAACGACTTTTTCTCCACAAAGACGGCGGCGCGTCTTCCGCCATCGAGGCCGAATTCCGGATGCGTCAATATGGTTACGAGGTCATGATGGCTACCTCGCCTTGCTTCGGCGATGATGATAGCGATGTCGAACTCGATGTGGTGGCCGACGATAATATCAGCTTGTTGAATTTGCAGGCTCAAATCATCGAGTGCCTGATCGAGCGATATCCCTTCCTCGGTAGCCACTTGATTAGTGATTCCATGAATCCTGATAGCCGTGGCGGGAATGACGAAGTTGTCGGGACGAATCAGCTGACTGTAGTCTTGAGATTCCGTTAGGAGGACCAGGCGTGTACTTAACTATACGATACGGTCTTTTCCAGTGTCGAGACCGGTAGTTTTTGTAGCTAGAAATAGGAAGGTTCGCATAGCTTGTCAATAATGAGGTGTAGATAGTAGGAGGACGTGAAGGGGTGGTACTGGTAGTCCGGATTGCTTATGTAGGTCAATCGCAAGCAACCCCCTCCCAACCCTGCCCCACGGGGGAGGGTTTTTCGAAAATGCTACGCGTTTTTGATGCTTTTAACCCTATGTCCGCCTTTCTTGGGATTGCCTTGCCGCAGGAGGTATGACCGAACGCAACAAGCTTCTAACAGCAACAACTAAACCACTCCGAAGCTGCTAGTCGAACGATTTCGCCCGGCCCAGCGGCGGTGCTGAGATAAAGATTAAGGGAAGAGACTTGGTCACTGGGGTAGAAGAAAAGGTAGTCGGTTTGGCCATCACCATCGAAATCACCCATGCCGAAGACGAATACTTCGAAGGGTTGGGTAGGAAGAGGAATGACTTGCTGTTGGTCACAGATGTTCAGACGGAGATTGGTGACCACCGGATATCCATAAGGCTGCAGGGTGTCAAAAGAAATGCCGGGGATCGTGATACCAGTGATGGTGTCTTCTTCCGGATGTTGCAGGGGGAATAAACGAGCATATCGATCTATATAATTAGCTGAAAACGAGCTAGTTTTAAGCTTTTTCTTACTGCCAAGGATGAAGCGAAGATCGCGCGGCTGATCGGTGGTGATGAGAAGGGCCTCGAAGTCGGCGACAACGGCGAGGAAGCTGATGTCGATGGCGCGGAGCGACATCTTGCCGTGGTCGGTCTCGTAAACGCCGTAATAGTGGTAGGCGTGAGGGTCATAGATGCCGCCACCGCCACCGCTGCCGCTGCCGGGGAAAATCATGATGTAGTCGGGTTCCGGGGCAGTATCGTCTTGCTGGGTCATAAAATCATACCAGAGATAGGCGCTGAAAACGAAGCCGGTATCAGGGCCATAAGTAACGCGGAGCCAGTTACCGGTGATGGCCTGGTCCTGGTATTCGATTGCTTCGGCGCTGTGGTCGTGGACACGGTAGTAGTCTTGTAGGTATCTGACGGTGTCGCGGCCGTAATCGCAGTGATCGAAGACATTGACCTGTTCGCCGAAGGGGATGGCGGCAATTACGCTGGCCCCGGCTCGGTGATTTATTTAGCACGGACTCAATTATGGGCTTGCAAATTTCACGCTGAATCAGAATCTAAAAGTGCAACGCTATAGCGGCGCTGGAGGTAATCAGCTCCGGACGGAACAAGCAAAAACCAGACGGGCCTCGTCAAATTGACGAAGCCCGCTAGAAGAGTAGGTTTAGGAAGGCCGCTTACCGCATAGCCCTCGCCTTAGCAGCCCGATCCTTAGCTCCCGCCATGCCCAGGGCATCGGCTTTGTCATAGAACTTAGCGGCATTTCCGTAGTCCTTTTCAGTCATGTAGTACTCCGCTATACTGTCGTAGGCGTTGGATTCCTTGGGGGCCAACTCAATGTACTTATTGAAGGAAGCCTTGGCCTTACCCATCTGCTGCTTTGCCATGTAGAAGTAGCCCATCATGTTGTAGTTGGAGGGAAAGTCTGGGCTCAAGGCCATCAGTTTCAGAGCATATTCCAGGCCGAGGTCTGGGTTGCCGTCCATAAGGCCGGCACTGCCGGAGGCCCACTCCAGTGCCTCGATCGTTGTGGGGTAAGCATCTGCCAGGGCTTTCATGGTTGCGGTTGCCTTGGCGGCAGGGTCTGTTTTCCAGATCACAAACTGTTGCC
This sequence comes from Lewinella sp., assembly GCA_026421165.1. Classification (GTDB taxonomy): domain Bacteria; phylum Bacteroidota; class Bacteroidia; order Chitinophagales; family Saprospiraceae; genus Neolewinella. Next base: position 3,475 of record JAPKCQ010000212.1, read on the forward strand.
GAAGGATGCGTTCCGCTTCGGTTAAGTTATCGGTCTGGATGGCGAGGGCCTTATCGATCATCCCTGCTTTGTCAGCGGCTGCGGGGTCATTCATAATGACAAACGTATAAGCCATTAACAAGTCTGGATCTTCGACCAGTGCTTTATTAACTAAGGCATTTGCCTCAGAAAAGTGGGCGTTCGACCAGAGCGTCGATGCTTCGTGCAGGGCGGCTTTTGCACTGGCGGAGGTGGTGTGGAAGGGCAGGAAGCGCTCCTGGGCCGTGAGGGTGGTAAGGGAGCCCAGCAGGAGGGCAACGAAAAATAAGATGGACTTCATAGTAGAAGAATTATTGGGTTGAAAATGGGTGAATAATACCGATCCCGATTAAAATCTTTAGGGAGGTAAGGGCATCCTTGGGTTGTATTTTTTACTTGGCCGCTTCCGCTAGTTGTTTGGTGTCAACGTACTGTTGAAATGCGACGACCTTGCCGTCTTTCAGGGTGTAGAGGTGGGCGGCCTGCGCGTCGATCAGTTGCCCGTTTTTCTTGCGCTTGGCGTCGTACCGGAGGGTGGCCAGTACCTGGTTGGAGGACATGTCGTGTAGCTCGATGTCCTTTACGTTGAAGTACTCGTGGTCCGCACCGATGCGGGCGAAGACGCCCTGAAGTACGGCGTCGGGACCGATGTAGGGATTACCGTCGGCCATTTCATTGCCTTCCGCTTCGTTCCAGACGACCTTTGCGTCCAGGGCACCAAGGACGGACGGCATATCTCCGGTAGCGAAGGCCTTGTAAATCGCATCGACCACGGCTACGTTTCCGGGGTCGGAGGTGAGGCCGAGTTGGCGGTACATGGCGTCATTGTCCATAATGTCTTCCTCTCGGGCGATCTTGCCGCCGCGCATTTCCACCAGGGTCACCCCCTTGAGGTCTACATCATTACCGCTGGCGGGGATGCCGAAGAACTCCCCGGTGTGCTTGCCCTGAAAGCGCCAGTGCTTGACGATCTTGTCTCCCTGGCCGAAGGCATCCAGTAAGGTAAACTCGATGTCGGAGAAGCCGGTGAGGAAGTTGCCGTAGTAGTCCCGGAAGGCATCCAGGCCCTTGATTTCCTCGGCTCCGGAGACGGAGACAACGTCGGTGGTGAAGTTGGTTTCGTTGATCTCTTCGAGCTTGCCCTCGTTCATGACGGCATCCCAGGTAGATTTGTACATGGCGAGGTCTTTGGCGACTTGGGCGTCGTTTTGGCCGCAGCTGGTGAGCAGGAGCAGGGTAAAGACAGCGTAAATGAAATAACGCATAGTAATGATGTATTTTGAAATTGAAAGAAGTGTTTATAGAAGTAGCGCTGCAATCACCCCAGAAAACGGATAGCCGGCTTATAATCAATGCCGAGCACCGATTCGCTCGCCCCGGCATCGTAAACGGTACGTGGTCCGCCAACCGGAGCCTTTCCGTTCAGCATCAGGGAAAGATCGGAAACCGGATAAGATTCCGAGGAGAGCAAAAAATGCCGGCCGTGCAGCCCGGGGGTGGTCGCGGCGGAGCAGATGGCACGCGCCACGTCTTTCACGTCAACCACGGCGAAGGCGGCGTCCTGGTCGTACAGCATTTGGAAAAATTCATCCGGGGCAATCTTGTTCCGCAGCAGGTGCTGCATTCCCATGGAGGTGGAATCTTCCCGCTGAGAAAGGGACTTACCCATCACCCCCACCGGGCTCACGGAAACCACTGTGCAATCGCCGGCGTAAGTGTCGACAAATTTCCGCACCTCCCGATCCGCCAAAAATTTACCCTGGGCGTAGGGGTGATCTTGATCAGAATAATAGGGCGTATCCGCTTCGGAGATAACCTGCCCTTCCCGGCCCGGTATATCCAGTGGGAAATGGGTATTGTGCGCAGCGACCGAAGCCACTACTACCAGCTGCTTGACGGTCGGGTTTTGCGCTACCGCAGTCAGCAGGTTTTTGGTGCCGGTGATGGTTGGGTCTAGCAACTCACCGACCGGGTCTTCAAAGGCGAGCTGAAAGGGAGTTCCCGCGTGAATGACTACTTCTTGTTCGTAGAGAAAGTCGGGCAGGTTATCAACTTTGAGGAGGTCGAGTTGGACAAGCTCCAGACGGTCGGAGGCTCCGGGAAGCTGTTGCAGATGGGCGTACCGTACGGTGTCTTCCGGCCGGGTGGCAGAAACGCGGACCTGGTGGCCGGCTGCAAGAAAATTTTGGGTGACGTGGCTACCGATAAAACCGGCGCCGCCGATGATGGCGATCTTCATTGAAGTATTGTTTGTTGGTGAAAATAGGATGAGGTAAGCGCTGGTCTTTCCGCCTACTATTGTGCTTTGACCACCGCACGTTGGGGAACTTGTTGGCTTTCGAGTAACTCGAAAAAGATCGCCAATTCGTCTCCCCCTTCCGTACGCTCGCGGCAAGCCATGTAAAGGCGGTAGAAGGACGGGCTACGGCGGTAGCTACGGGGAGTGGGCGTATCATTTCCGAGAACGAAGAGCAGTTCGCCGCCCTTGGCCTGATCCTCCGCCTGGCGGACGATAAAGTTTTGCGCTGCGGGCTGGAAAGCTGGGACATCCCAAATGCCGAGTTTGAGGTCGTCTTCGGAGATGATCTCCGGCGAGGGTGCCGACTGCGCGGCGACGGTGGAAGTAACGAAGAGCAGAAGAGAAAAAGTGATGATGGAAAAACGCATGATGGGTATGGATTTAGGAATGAATGAAGGTGTTTGTCTGTGGTTATGACTCGAAGTTCGGGGTGTTATCCCGCTGTTTAGGTGGCTGTTTTCCGAGTGGGGCTTTATGGTTTCCGGGTTTAAGGAACAGGCTTCCGTGGCGCGACCGCAGGTGCAGTATTTGGGTGAACAAGCAGTGCCATACAACCCTTCTTTGCACCTGCGGCCGCGCCCTGAAAACTATCGACCAAAGATCATTTTACCGTTGTTCGTACAGGCTTAAGGTGCTGACGGAATCGGACATTTCGGCAACGTGGCGGCCAGTAACCGTACGCACTTTCTCGACGTAGATCGGCATATCGGCTTCCCCGTCCACTACGGCAAAGCTGCGGTTGGCGGAATAGGCGGCGCGGCGTTCGGCCAGGTCATCGGCACCTTCGGCGGGGAAGGCGATTTCAAACGCATTCGTCTCACCTTCGGAGTCGCAGGAATAGAATTGAAAGGCCAGAGGGCTTTTCATCATATCTACCAGGTTGCGCCTCATTTTCAGCACCTGCTCCAGTTGGCCGGGCTTGGCGCGTCCAGTCACCAACGGTACGAACGGGGCGGTTCTCGGAGACAGAAGCATTGGCCATGATGAAGGCCCGCTCCTGGCCGGGTACGATGTGCAAACGGCTGCGGTGGTAAAGCTCGTCCGGGGCCTGACCGTACAGAGAGCTGAATAGGAACAGGGCGAGGACGCAGGCTTCTTCCAGGGCGGTTTTCAACGAATAGGTCCTAGCTCTGCCGAGGCCAAATCCAATAACTTTCAGTTTCGTAGGAACGATGTTTTGTGCCTGCTTTAATCAGGTTTCGGCTTTTCTGCTTTTACTTACGCTCCGGCCAGTAGGAAGCAGCCGCGCTCGTCCGCCCGTAGGTAGCTTCCCCTGTCGTAAGCAATCCGTTCAACTCCTTTATCCAGCCGTCTAGGTTATTGCCCATTTTTTGCATATCGGCGGCCATGGCGGCATCCACGCCGGCCTTGTCCTTACCGTAGTCCACGACGAAGATGCGGTTGTCGGGGCCGCCCATCTCGTAGCTCCACACCTCGTAAGGGGAGCCGCCGCCGGCCTTGGTCAACATCGTCTTCGTTTTTTCGAGGAAGGCCATTACTTTCTCCTTGTCGTCCGGATTATAGTCGAAGGCCTGAATCTTGTACACCAGCGTGGCGGACGTAACGTCAATTTGATCGCTCAGGAAACCGAGGGCGACATTATTCCGCATCACGGTAAGGTGGGAGCCGCTGATTAGCCCGCCAAACGAAGCCATCACTTCTCCCATTTTTTCGGGACCGACTTGATAGCCCCGCTTACGCAACTGCTCGTACACCTTGTCGATGTCGCTCATCTGCTGAATGGGGATGAAGTGGCGGGTCATTCCGTCATCCTGGATGGAGGTCGTCCAGTACAGGTCAGCACCGCCCGCGCGGAGGTACTTATTGGCGGCCGCTGCGGCAGCTACGTAGGGCACTTCCTTGCCCGGCAGGAGCTGGTCATTGGATACCGCGAAAAGCAGGTCGGTGCTTGGCTTCGCGTTCTGTCCAAGCGTGGTCACCTTGGTGCCGAAGGTAGAGCTTACCCGCTTGGCCAACTCTCTGGCCCTTTTTACCCAGGCGTCGTATTCGGGACCGGCCATAAGGCGTTGGTGTTCAGCGAGGCGGCGGTCCAGGTCAGTGCGGTCGGTG
>JAPKCQ010000213.1 GCA_026421165.1 Lewinella sp.
TGCACGGTTTTCCAATCCGTTCCGTCAGTAGTAGTAGTATCGCAATTTAGTTACTACCGCATGTCCGCAACGACACCTACGAATATACACGGACAAACAGAAAAGCCAGGTTGCGATTGCAACCTGGCTTTTCTATTTGGTAGGGTGCTAAGAATCGTTAACTTAATAACTGTCCTAAAGACCCATCACCCTCCGTCTCTTCCGGCAGCCTATTAACGTAGTGCGAAGCGCAGAAGCCGGAACGCGCTACCGAAGGCAGCTATCATTCTGTACTAGAGCACGTCTTGCAGTGCCCGCTCAATAGAAGCAGCACCACGCAGGCCAACGGCAGCAATCTTACCCTCCCGATCGATCAGGAAGGTCTTGGGGATACCGCGAACACCGTACAAACGTCCGGCCACGCTTTCCCATTTTTTCAATTCACTTACGTGATAAGGCCAGGTGAGGTTATCCTTAGCAATTGCGTCGACCCATCGCTTCTTCTGGCCTTTCTGGCCCTGGGCGATTTGCTGGGCGTTCAAACCGGCAGTACGGCGGGAATCGAGACCATCGAGGCTGACGCTGTAGATCGTGAATCCGTCCTTTTTATACTTCTCGTACACCTTCACGACGTTCGGGTTTTCACGACGGCAAGGACCGCACCAGCTGGCCCAAAAGTCGAGCAGTACGATCTGGCCTTTAAGGTCGGAAAGCGCGTACTGTTTACCCGTAGGGCTGGGCAGGGAAATATCTGGAGCAGGCATACCTACTCTGATGGTTTCGCTAGCCTGCTGCTGGGCGATCTGGCTCTGCATTGCCCGCACGAAGGCGGTGTATTTTTCTTTCATCGGCGAGCTATCGGGCAGACGATTGAGCGCTTCCATGTGTACCGGAATACCAACGGCACCGGCACGAGACAAGGTATTGAAGGCGATAAAAGCACCAGTTTCCGGGTTCTCTACAGACTTAACAATCGCATCAATATCTTCTACTTTAACCGCTTCTTTCCGGAGTCCCTGCATGGCGGTAACCATTTCTTTAGCGTCTTTGGAGCCAGAAATATCGAAGTTATAATTACCGAATTCAGCTACATCTCCTTTAATTTTTACCTCATGATCGCCCTCATCAAGTGTAATAACTGCTTTTTGTGCACCTATGCGTAATTGGTAAATACCGGGTGTGAGTTCATTCACGAAACCGAAGACAAAGTTCCCACTACCATCAATAGGCGTATTGGCGAGTACTTCGTTGGGGCTGTTAATACCTACCCGATCCAGATAGGCCTTGAGGTTAGCGGCGTTCGTCAGTTCGCCTTTAATAAGGGTACCAGACGTTGCCACGCCACCGCCAGATTGGCAAGTAAAAAGAGTCATACTAATGGCCACCAGAGCCATAAGGTGCGAGAATTTCATGTTCATCAAGTTTTATTTTTTGAAGTAATAACGTTGAATATAGTTTAACGAAGAGACAAAGATAAGTATTTCGTTTAAAACTACAATTGTCGTACTTGTTTTAGATGCCCTTTGAAGGCCGAGGTAGACGGAGATGATAGCCTACCTTTACCCGATGCATCCTAAGAATCGTTACGCCGGGCCACATGATTTCCCAGATCTGGCGCGGCACGTTCCCGCGTTGGCCGATCATTTTATCACTACACCCGACGGGCGTATGAGCCTCAATTTTGCTGATCCTAAGGCGGTGCGTTTGCTTAACCAAGCCTTGTTGGTTCGGGATTACGGGCTAAAGCACTGGGCTATCCCGCCGGGTAACCTGTGCCCGGGCGTACCAGGGAGGCTTAATTATATTCACGCAATCAACGATTTATTGAAGGAGAAGGCGGCACAAACGTTGTTGCTGAGTGGAGCCGAAGTGCAGGATGCAGAAAAGCTTAAAAACCAAGGCATCTACGGACTGGATGTTGGGACCGGAGCGTCTCTGATCTACCCAATCCTCGGCCTTAAGGAATACGGTTGGCGAATGGTTGGTACCGATGTTGACGCGACTTCGCTGAAGGTTGCCGGAGCTATTGCAAAGTTCAACCCCGGCCTTGAGAAAAACATCATCGTTCGTAAGCAACCGGACAAGCGTACCATCTTCCGCAACGCTATCCTTCCCGGCGAGTACTTTGACTTTACGATGTGTAACCCACCTTTCTTCGAAACCGAGCAGAAAGCCCAAGAGGCAGCGGAGCTCAAGTGGAAAAAGCTTGGGGTAAAAACCAGTGACTCCCCCACCCTTAACTTCGGAGGCCAGGCCAACGAACTATGGACCGAAGGCGGCGAGCCAGCCTTCCTCCGGAAAATGATCAATGAATCGACCAAATTTGCCCGGCAGGTAGGTTGGTTCACGACCCTTGTCTCGAAGAAAGGCTACCTAGAAATCGCTGAAACAGAGTTCAGGCGGCACTCCATCAGCGAAACGAAAGTGATCGGCATCGGCCACGGTGGGAAATTGCGGCGAATTCTTTGCTGGCGAGTTGTGCCCAACTTTGCCTCAAAACGTTCTTAGCACCTGCGGCCGCGCCCGAAAGTCTAAGTTTTTAACATTTAGGCTACCTAGCCTAGTGGTCTGTCTACTAAATCATAGAGGAAACCAACGAAACAACCCCGGCCATAAGCATCTCAATACCAATCGCCATAACGAGGAAGCCCATGATGCGGCTAAGGGCCGACAAACCACCGCGCCCCAGCAATTTAAACAATGCCGGCGCAAAGTGCAGCACTACCCAAATTAGCAAGGCCATAGTTGCAATCACTCCGATAATGAGGCCCCGGCTAACCCACTCGCTCTGTTGAGCAAACAAACTAATGAGCAAGGAAATACTACCCGGACCAGAAAGCATCGGCATCGCCATTGGCGTAAAGCTGACGTCCTCGGCCTCCATCGCTTCGTCCTCAACACCTTCACTAATACGGCGTTCCTCAAACTTACTGTTGAGTAAGCCGTAACCACTGTTAACAATAATAAGACCGCCAGCAATGCGCAAAGCGTTCAGACTGATGCCAAAAAAGTCAAGAATATAGGTTCCCGCAAAAAAGAAAACCACCAAAATGAGCATAAACCACATGGCCGTTTTGCGCGCCGTTGCCTCACGGTGTTCCACAGTGTTGGCAGAAGTAAGGGTGAGGTAAATGGGAACAGCACCCAAGGGATTTACAACGGAAAACAGAGAGCCAAGTGTGGCCAGGAAAAATGTTAGCAAGCAAGTTTAATTTAGTCGTTTGGTTTTACCTTAGTTTAGACGAAAGGGTACGCCAATGCGGGCTAACACCATCAGTACCTGCTTAGTTGCTTTCACCTCCCCGTCTTTGTATTCTTTGTGCCCTTTAGGAACATCAATTCAATAACTGTCGCTTTTCGGCCGTCCTTCACACCACAGCTCCACCCTTCACAATTCCAATATATATTGCGGTAAGGCACATGAAGTAAAACGAAATAGTAGTGCAGCTAAAACGTAATCTAGTAGGAATGAATACAAGAAATCGCCCTCTACTAGCCCTCGCTTCGCGATCGCAGAATCACCTCGTATGATCGACGGTAGTATGGATCGTGTACTCCACCAAAAAACAAGTCCTTAGAAAGCAAAAACCGAACAAACCCCCAAATTTAGGTTTACACCAACAAACTAAGCGCACCCAATGAAAAAGATAGGTATCCTCTATGGCCAGGAACGGTCCGTCCCCCCAGCAGTAATTCAACGCATTAACGAAATGAACGTTGATGGCATCACCGCCGAGTCCGTAAAAATCGATAAATGTGGCCAGGGCCTCAACCCCGGCTACGCGGTCATCATCGACCGAATCAGCCAGGATGTTCCCTTCTACCGCGCGATGCTTAAGAACGCCGCCGCCACCGGTACTGCCGTCATCAACAACCCCTTTTGGTGGAGTGCTGATGAAAAGTTTTTCAACAACGTCCTTAGCGTAGGGGCGCTCGACATCGCCGTGCCTAAGACCGTTCTCCTACCCAGCTTCGAGAAGCCTGCGGATACCTCCGATGAATCCTTCACCAACCTTACCCACCCTCTGGATTGGGACAGCATCTTTAACTACGTCGGCTGGCCTGCCTGGACGAAGCCACACGACGGCGGCGGCTGGAAGTCGGTCTACAAGCTCAAAGGCCCAGAAGACCTTTGGAAAGCACACGCCGAAACCGGTCAGCTAGTGATGATGCTACAAGAGAACATCACCTTCACCAGCTACTTCCGCTGCTACTGCATCGGCCGTAAGTACGTGAAAATAATGCACTACGAGCCCCGCAACGAATTCCTGGATCGCTACAAATGCCACCACGACGTTTCCGACGAAATGATGCAGATCATGCACGACCAGGTCATTAAAATTAACGAGTGGCTCGGCTACGACTTCAACACCGTTGAGTTTGCCATCCGCGACGGTATCCCTTACGCCATCGACTTCTGTAACCCCGCCCCCGACGCCGATAAGTTCAGCGTTGGCGAAGAGAACTTCAACTGGGTGATCGAGCACGCCGCGAAGTACGCTATCGAGCGAGCGCAGGCGCAGGAAGACGGTAAGAGTAACCTTACCTGGGGTAAGTTTGTGCAGCAGTCTGTTGCTGGCACTTATGACTCTCGTCGCTAGTGGACTGAGCTTCTTCTTTTAAATAAACAATGACTTGCCGTGCTAACGCCGGCAGGTCATTGTTTATTTAAAAGAAGAAGTTCCTTCAACCAAAGCCCCGTAGATGTGGAAGGAGACGAAACGATAATGCGTTCACTTCCGGCCATTACACGAAGTCCTTTTATTTGAATTTCTCCCCATTTTCTAGGATAAACCTCCTTGCGCGGAACTCGGTCAGCTACAGGTATTCTGCTGGTCCGGGCTGGAGGAAGTTCAATGGTTAGTCTATCGCCCTTATCCGTGCGCAGCACCAGCTCGCGCGCCTCCTCATCAGCGAGGTGGTAGCGGATATTGACGGAGTAGGTTCCTCCCTCTTCTGTGTAAACCGGCCATTCCGCACCATCCGGGCCGAGATCGACAAAGAAGTCATTAGCCCAACCGTACTCATCCATAAAATGCGTTTGGCCTAACGGCTCTCCCTCATGTGCAAGTAGCCGAACCGAACCGTGCGCAGCGTCGAGATTGATTGGAGGAGCGACCAGGTCGGGGCGGGCAACCGAGGCGGCGAACTCTGCGTAGGTCCTGGCCATATTTAGCCCTCTTTTGCGAAGACCAGCCGACCAATCCTGCTTGGTGGCCATAATGTCGGTTTGTTGCTCGGGGTCTTTCTGTATTGCATAAAGCTCATGTTGGCCAGGAGCACGAAATACGTACAGGTAGTTCTCGTCCCGCATGCTGCCGGGCCATGGGCTGAAGTCGTAACCCTGTTTGAAGGCGTAAATCATACGGTTTTGATCGAAGGTGACGGTAGAATCGGGCTCCAGCACCGGCATCAGACTTCTACCATCAAGGTGCTCGGGCACCGGCAAGCCAACGATATCTAAAAGCGTTGGCACCAGATCGATATGTGCCGCAGGAACGCCAAAGGACTGGCCGTTAGCAGGATGTTCACCTGGAAATCGGATGCCGAAAGGCACCCGTACCCCACCCTCATCAACCTGCCCCTTCGTCCCCTTCAATCCCATCCGGTAACGATCGCCGTTCGGGCCATTGTCCGTGCTGAAGATCACGATGGTATTGTTTAGTTTGCCAGACTTTTCCAGCCGGCCCAGTAGTTGCCCGATGCGGTCATCGACAGATTCGACCATGGCGTAGATGCCGGTGTTGTAGTCGGTTAAGCCACGGCTTTTTACGGCGTCCCAGTACTTGTCTGCAACCTGTACGGGCGTATGCGGTGCCTGGTAAGTGAGCATGCAAAAGAAGGGATCACGGTGCTCTTCCAGCATGAAAGCGCTGGCCGTATCGGTCAGAATCTGCGTTAAGTCTCCGCTGAACGGAACCAGCTCATTACGTTCATTTTCTAGCTCTCCATTAAAGTAATCGTTGAAGTGGCCAAGGGTAAATCCAAGAAACTGATCAAATCCCTGCCCGGCCGGATCGTAGGGTTTGGTTGCGCCGTTGTGCCACTTACCGAACAGGCCGGTGCGGTAGCCAGCGTGCTTCAGGTATTCGGGGATGGTCACGATGCCGTCGTCCATCGTTTCCCGGCGGCGAGTGACGAAGACGGCTCCGGTGCGCGGGGCGTATAGTCCACTCAAAAAGCTTGCGCGGGTTGGTGCGCAAACGGGGCTTACGTAGAAGCGGTTGAAACGGGCGCCAGAAGTCAGTAACGCATCCATATTCGGAGTTCGGATAGAGTCGTTGCCGTGTAGCGACAAATCACCGATTCCCTGGTCATCGGTAAGGATGAAGAGGATGTTGGGCAATTGATTCTCACCTTCTTTTACCACATCACTTTCGGGCGACGGTGCGCAGGTGCAAAGTAGAAGACCGAGGAGCAGGGAGAGAAAAGCATGTCGTTTCAGCATCCGACCAAGGTAAAACGATTTTACCGCTTAACGCTGAAACAACTTCTGGTTGAAGGAAAAACTAAATTCCTGCTCCTGAACCATCACCTTAAAAATCAGGTTCTCCGCCTCATCGTTGCGGGGAAAGGCGACCTTACCGAAAACCCTTCTGCCTGGTTCGATGGTGGTGATACGCAGTGCGTCGTCTAACCAGAAGTAACGGTTGTCGGGGGCGGGTGCCGCTCCACCCAGAGGATCTATCTGCCCTCTGGCGATGGCTTCCTCCTCGCCATTATCATCCGGTAAAAAGGAAAGTTGTATACCGGCACTGATGCCTACACTTGCGTAAAAGTTAGGATCTGTGACGCCTTGCGCGGCGGCAAGAACTGTTTCAGCCACGGTCGCCGCCAGGCTGGCGAGATCAAAGGAATTAATAGTCTGGCCCTTTCTTGCCGATTCTATGTCCATAGACAGCAACTGTACCTCCGGGTCAATGGCCTGCCGTACGGGGCCGGCGTCACCGACCAGTAAACAGGATGCTGGGTCAAAATCGAAGGGGACATTGCTGACATTTTCTACTTCCAGGTGGAAGACGACGTACTTAGGCGAGGAGTCGAAGTAACTAAGGGTTACTTTGGCTTGTCCATCGGTCTGTGCCACTAGTTTTTCACCGTTGCGGTAGGAGAAATTTTCTGTTTCGGGCTCAAGCCGTGCAACGTACGGGGAGGCACAGGCGGTAAAAAGAACGGAAAGGACGGTGAAAATGAATAAGCATCTCATGTCAAAGACTTTAATTAAACTAATTAAGAAAAACGAGCCCATTATGTGGCAGTCGTGCACAAATTTAAGTGTTTCTTATTGGCTCTGTAGTCAATCAACAACTCATTTAGTACTCCCGTCCGGGAAAGCCAATTTTTCGCTGAATAAACCGGCCAAAATCTGCTCCCCAGGTAGTGTAGGTTAGTCCCGAAGGGTGGACGCCGTCGCTAAAAAAGGCAGTCGGGTCTTTCTCCATATTCAGCGTCTTGGCCCAGTGCTCAAGGCTGATGACTTCACTATTGTAGTAAAGATTATGCTGGTCTTTGATCAAGTCGGTCAGTTCCTCTCCGAAGTACTCTACCATGTTACCGAGGGTAAACTTTATTAGCGGCGTGAAGGCTGGGAATTCCTTAATCGGCGGCATGTTCGGGAAGCAGATCGGCACATCAGGGCCAAACTTTGCGCGCAGGTCATCGATGACGGCCTGCATGTCTTTCCGGAAGCCAGCCGGAGTATTCATTTTAAAGGCTTCGTTTCCGCCCATTCCTACTACGATCAGGTCAGCCTTCGCTTCTTCAATAAGGGGGAGTAGCTCCACTTTTAGTTTCCGAAGGGTAAAGCCGCTGCGGGCGTAGACTTTCCAGTGCACCTTGG
>JAPKCQ010000481.1 GCA_026421165.1 Lewinella sp.
CGGCGGGTCGCGATACAAATCTCGGTAGCGGCAATTGAATTACGATCACCATCAGTAACGGCCAAATAAGCATTCAAGCGTTCCATTAATGCCGTTGTTTCAGCCGCTTTGGTCTTGTACACTTCATAGCTTGGCTCCTGTCCTTTGCGTAGACTGACGTAACCCTTAATCGATTCCACCCCATCGTCAAAGTCGCTAAAATCAATTCCCTGGATAATGTTGACTGCCGCTTGGCGGATGCGTTCGGTCGTTCGGTAATTAATTTTCAGCCGTTGGCTCCGTCGACCACGCACGTTTATTTCGGCTTCACTAAACACGATACGGCGGCTGTATATTTTTTGCAGGGGATCTCCTACTAAAAACATATCGTCCGGCCCTTCCGCTACCGCTGACCGCAGGAGGCGTAGGTGAACATTACTAAAGTCCTGAAGCTCATCCGCAATTATGTGGCTGAAAGGTTTGCGCTCCAGGCTTTCATAATGCCTGGCCAGTAGAAGCTCCCCTCAAAAATAGATATTAGCATATTCTAGCAGGACAAAAACCTCCCAGCCGAAGAAGGCATTCGACGCACAGCGTCTCCACCAGAAGTATTACATTGTATTCGTAAAGCACCTTACCAGATGAATGATACCGTACCAGATTTTCAGTCTTTTTTCCGGCCGTTACTAGAGACTATTCAGGATGGTAAGCACTATTCTACTACTGATTTATATCAGTTGCTGGCACGCCATTTTGATCTATCGGATAAAGCGAAATCCGAGATACTACCCAGCGGCAAGCAAAAGACCTACATGAACCGGATTGCCTGGGCAAAGACCTATTTAAAAAAGGCGGGTTTATTGGAACAGCCTGCGCGGGCGATGGTCCGGATTACGCCAGCGGGTACGCAGTTACTGGTTTCTGCGCCAGAAAAAATTGATGTTGGCTTTTTAAAAAGCTACTCCGAAGAATTTGCTGATTTCCATACGGTAGATAAAGACAGCACCACGGGCAACGAAACAGCGGTCAGTTACAGCGAGCCGCAAGAAACGGACACTCCGGATATCGTAATGGCTACGGCGTTCAAAAGTATTCAGAAGGCGTTAGCCGCCGACCTACTGGTCAAAGTTAAGGAAGGGAGCCCCGATTTTTTCGAGCAGCTGGTCGTCGACCTACTCATCAATATGGGCTACGGTGGGGCGGTCCCCGATAATGGACACGTTACTCCTTCCTCTGCGGATGGCGGCATCGATGGTCTCATCAAAGAAGATAAGCTGGGGCTGGACGTGATTTACATTCAGGCGAAGCGCTGGGAGAATACCGTGCACCGGCCTGAGATTCAGAAATTCATTGGTGCTTTAGCGCAGCATGGTGCTAAAAAAGGGGTATTTATCACGACTTCAAATTTTTCCAAAGGTGCCATAGAATGCCGCCCAATGAATGACACCCGGATTATTTTGATTGACGGGCAAGAGCTTGCTTCGTTAATGATTGAGTACAATTTGGGGGTTTCTATCAAAGATACTTTTCATCTTAAGCGGATGGATACTGATTATTTTGAGGGGGATTTGGTTTGAGGTCTATCATTCAAACCGACCCTTCTTCCGCGAAGTGGTCAAATTGTGCACCAGCCGGTACACTGTAGTAACCGAAGGTTGTTCACGAAGTAAAGCTTCTCAGTATTCTCCCCCTCCCCTACCAAGTAAAACACCTCAGGCCGGTTCCTT
>JAPKCQ010000025.1 GCA_026421165.1 Lewinella sp.
GAGCCTACCCGTATGATCAAGATTAACTAAACGAGACCGATCCATTATTATACGGCACTACAAAAGGCTGCTTTCCCGATTGTCGGGGAAGCAGCCTTTTTTTTGAGCCCTTGCCAGAAGTAGGACCAACTATTGAAAGAATTAGCCCTTCCTCTTCTTGCCTGAAGTATTATTAGGGACAGCTACGATTAAGCGTTTAAGTAAAGCTTGATCGGAAAGTAGCTTCTTAGATAATTCAATGGCGATTGACACACCACCAAGGGGAAACATGTTAACCCACAACGAAATCAGCTTGTAGTCAAAAGTATTCGGCCTAATCCTTTGAAAATACCTCGAAATACCGCACTTTTGTATCCCTGCATTTGTTATAAGTGACTGAAATTGCAGGCTTTACGCCGATATCACACTATTTTAGAGGTTTCTAAAGGCCAATATTCGGTTATCCGGATAAAGGCCTACCTGCGATCACACCACAATTTACTTGTGGGCTGAGATTGATCGTTCTTTTTTTTGTGTGTGTTATTGAATTTTTATCGTCAGGGAGTAAAACGCTTAGGGCATGGCAGAATACAGAATTATTATCGCGGGTCAACTTGAATTCGGAACGGAACGTGTCTTCAACCAAGTGCTGGAACAGTACACGCACCGGATGGAACACTACTATAAAAATGATATCCTGCTGAAGCCGGAAGACTTCTTTAAGCCTGAAGACCTTGCGCTGGACGTGCCGCGTACGGTTGTGATCGGCTCTGAGCGCGACTGGCTGAATACCCTTAATTTGCTCGAGCGGGTGGTGTCTTTCAGCATGGCAGGAAGTATCAACATGTGGCGACTTAGTGCCGGTAATATTATGGACCACCATGTGTTGGAACCCCATAGCGACCGGACAACCGTTCAACTCTTTAACCGGGGCCGCCAACTGGTGGACCAGGAAGACAAAGAACAGGAAGCACTAGCTATGATGACTAAGGTCGTTGGCCGCTTTGAGCGCCACGCCCAGGCCTATGAACGCCGCGGCTTTGTAAACCTGCGTTTGCGCAATATCGACGATGCCATCTACGACTACAATAAAAGTTTGAGCATCAACCCGTCAATGCCCGAAAGTCACTATGGCCGAGGAATCTGTTACACACGCAAGGAAATGTGGGCAGAAGCTGCCACAGACTTCGAGGCGGTAACCAAAAACAGCATTCCTCATCAAGCGATTTACTGGATGGCTCAGGTGGCACTGGGAGATGCTTTCCTTGAGCTTAACCAACCGTCAGAAGCATCACGGATATTCAATATGTTCTCTAAGCGTAAGCAGCGTATCGCCAGCCTGGATCGCTACGACCGGAGGGTTAACAACATCTTTGGTAAAATGCTGGTCGCTGCCGGTCGTCCCGGGGATGCCATATTTGCCTTCGAGCGTTCCATCAACGGAGTAGATGACCCGAAGGCTCCTTCAAAGGACGAAGTAAACTACGAAATCGGCCGTGCCTATGAAGCTGGCGGTAAAATGGCAAAAGCTACTGAACACTGGAAGCTTGCCGGAAATTTTGCCCCCGCAAAACAGGCGATCAAGGATGCTTCCGTAGGAGCCTAATGAACATAAGATAACAACCACCCCACAGGCTGCGTTAAGTCGGACACAACAAATTTGTATCCTTTGCGTCAGTTCCGTACTCTTCTTCTACTTCTTTCTCTGTTTTCAAGTGCTTCCTGTGTTACTGCGCAGCCAGGAACAAACAGTACTCCGTCGTTAAATAAAAAGGACCAACGTCTTTTGGTGGAAGCAAGATCCGCACTCGATCTGGGACAATATCTAGATGCTAGAACACCGCTCGACAAACTGATTGGTCATAACCCGAACCTTGCCCAATTGTATTATCTCCGCTCCATCACCTTTAAGGAGATGGGCGATTTCTCATCTGCTATTCAAGACGTTGAAGCCGGAATGAAGGCCACGCCGGAAGACGCTGACAAGAATTACCGGGAGTTAGGGCTTCTATATCTAAAAAATGGACAATTTCAGGAGGCTGTAAGGGCGTTTGAAAATTATGATTCTTCCGCCTACGTAGTCGTCAAAGCGGAGCGTCGTGAAAAAGCAAAGGTTTTACTTACCAGTGCCCGGATTGCCAGAGACTTGGCAACTAATCCTGTGTCTTTTACTCCCGTACTGGTACCCGGAGGAATTAACACACCAGATAACATGGAGTACTTTCCCAGCCTTAGCACGGATGGGCAGAGCATGATCCTTACCCGCCGTGTGAACGGTCGACAAGAGGATTTCTACCGGAGTGACAAGATGGAAGATGGGACCTGGTCGGTCGCTGAACCTCTTGACGGCGTGAATACGGAATTCAACGAAGGAGCCCAAAGCATTACCGCCGACGGAAACTACCTGGTATTTACCGCCTGTAACCGTCCGGATGGAGCAGGAAGCTGCGACCTCTACTATGCTGAAAGGGATGAACGGGGAAGCTGGTCTGCCGCCCGTAACCTGGGGTCGGAGGTGAATACCCGTGGCTACGAAGCCCAGCCTAGTATTTCTGCTGATGGAGCCTTACTCTTCTTTGCCAGCCGCCGACCAGGAGGGCTGGGCGGAGCCGATCTTTACCTCTGTGGCCGGCTTTCTTCGGGTAAATGGTCGCGGCCAGTGAACCTGGGCGCCACGGTCAATACCAAAGGCAAAGAACAATACCCCTTTTGGTCCCCCGATGGTGCTACCCTGTATTTTACCAGTAACGGCCATCCCGGGCTGGGGGGGGATGACCTTTTTCGTTCGGGTCTTAGCCCTGACAATAAGTGGTTGGAACCGGTCAATTTGGGATATCCGATCAATACTGCCGCAGACGAGACGAATTTATTCGTCGCCCTGAACGGCAGCACGGCCTACTTTAGTAAAAGAGAGCACCGCCTCGAAACAGGGAAAATGGATGTAGATATCTACCAGTTCGAACTGCCAGAGAACTTACGACCGGCTCCGGTTACCTACGTAAAGGCCAACGTCACTGACGCGGAAACGGGGCGCCCACTCGTGGCAACCTTTCGGCTGAGGGGCCTGAACGAATCTGCTCCTCCTCCCATCAGCCGGCAGACCGGAAAATCGGGGAGCTTCCTTGTGGTACTGCCAGCGGGCAAGGATTATGCACTGACGGTGGACCTGGCGGGCTACCTCTTTTATTCAGATCGGTTTTCCTTAACGGAAGGCCTGGCCCAGGAAGGGCCTTACGCGCTGAACATCGCGCTGCAGCCAATCAAAAAAGAAATCCGGATGAGTGACCGCGCGGAAGCTGACGGGGCAATCGCCTTTCGCAACGTTCTTTTCTCCAGCGGGAGTGCGGAATTACTACCAGTCTCTAGCGATGAACTGGACCGGTTAGCGGAATTATTAACCAAAGCATCCGACCTGAGCGTTGAGATCGTAGGGCATACTGATAATATTGGTGGAGAAGTATCAAATCAGCAACTGAGCCAACAACGTGCGGCTGCGGTAAAGGACTACCTTATTGCAAACGGCATCGCCGAGGCACGCATCTCTACACGCGGAATTGGTAAGGCAAAACCTATTGATACTAACGACACGGAAGAGGGTAGGGCGCGTAACCGGCGGACTACCTTCAAGTTGATAGATTAGCTGATGGGCACATCATGGAGAACAGCATAGTGTTGTAGACTGATTTTTGCGCTCTGCTTCCTTAACTTTCTCTGCATCCCGCGTTCGCGCCTCAAAACCTTCCTGCATAGTCTCGATACGTATATCTTTGCGCTATGGATATTACGACCACGGAAGTTCCTGAACACAAAACGAAAAAATGGTGGGCACTGGCTCTAAGCGCTATTTTTCATCCGCTGCTGATCCCTACCTACATGTTTATACTGCTGATGGTGGTGAACCCTTTTCTGTTTGGAGCGAATGATTTTGGTGAAAAACGCGCCTTATTGACCTTGATGATGATGGTACTGTACACCGCGGTGATTCCGATGATTTCGGTGTTACTTATGGTGGCTTTGAATATGGTAAGCAGCATTATGATGGAGGAGAAGTCCGAACGAATCGGGCCACTCTTACTGGTGATGGTACTCTATTTTTGGGTGTACTATAACCTGAGTAATAGCAACGATGTGCCGACCATTTTCTCTACTTTTCTCCTTGGCGTGGTCATCGCCCTCGC
Organism: Lewinella sp.; assembly: GCA_026421165.1. GTDB lineage: Bacteria > Bacteroidota > Bacteroidia > Chitinophagales > Saprospiraceae > Neolewinella. The sequence continues at coordinate 4,158 of JAPKCQ010000025.1, forward strand.
CCTTGCTTTTGTGATCAACGTACTGGATAAAATCAGCCTGCATACGGTCGGGATGGGCGGCTTGGTGGGTATGCTGATGATCACTATGGGCCTGTTCGGAGCGAACGGAATTGTGGTTGGCGGTTACACCGTTGGCCTGGGCGTCTTATTGATTATTGGCGTTGTTATCGCCGGATTGGTAGGCACGGCGAGGCTGGCCCTGGGCGCGCACGACAAAGTGCAAATTTATGCAGGGTATCTGGTAGGATTTTTGTCTCAGCTGGTGGCTTTGAAATTCTATTTTTAAGTTAGACCTCCCGAAGAAGTTATTGCTCATATATCGGTTGTGTACAAACATTTTTGTACGCAACTGGCGTACGGCAACCTTAATAATTGGCAAAATTCACTGTCGATAGCCTCTTTTTTAGCCTACCATAACCCCTATCTTTACAAAAACAAAAACCAGCTAAAACCGGCTGAGCGTATGGAAAAGATAGCCGAATCGGAACGAATTATCGGTTATTATCGGGGGCCGGAGGCCGGGCCTTTGGTAGTGGCCATCGGGGGAATTCACGGAAACGAGCCGGCGGGTGTACGTGCTTTGGAAAGGCTTGTCGAAATGTTGGAGAATGAGCCTAGACTAAACCCCGGCTTTAACTTTAAAGGAGATTTTCTGGCCCTGCGGGGTAACCTGGAAGCATTGTCTCAGGGGAAGCGTTACATCGACGTTGACTTGAACCGGATCTGGCGGCCCTTAGGCTCACTACCGGATCAATTCGTCACTTCTGAAGACCACGAACTACACGAACTACTGGCCGCTATCGAAACAGCAGTGGAAGAAGCTCCGTTAAGCGAACTCGTTTTACTGGATATTCACACCACCACCGCCGAAGGCGGCATTTTTGCCATTACCGGAGACGACGCGCCGAGTCTTAGTCTGGCCGCCGAGATGTCGGTTCCCGTAATCAAAGGAATGCTGAGTGGCCTTCAGGGAACAACCTTGCACTACTTTCGTGGCGATCACTTTGATACCAGCCTACCGGTACGGGCAATCACTTTTGAGGCCGGTCATCATAACGACCCACTATCAATAGATCTGGCACTGGCGGCCACGATCAATCTGCTGCGGGCTCTTGGCTGCGTGAGGGACGAGGACGTGAGCAACCTTCACGATCATCGCCTGCGGGAGAGCGCGGCCTATTTACCCCGGCTTACGGAACTGGCCTACGTGCATAAGATCGCTCACGATGGCTGCGATAACTTTCAGATGAAGCCGGGCTATAAAAACTTTCAGCGTATCGTAAAGGGAGAATTGCTGGCGACGGACAAAAACGGAGACATTACCACACCTACCGATGGGTTTTTACTCATGCCTCTGTACCAGAAACAAGGGGAGGAAGGATTTTTTGTGGTTCGGGATTATAAGTTCCCGCTGGCCTACTAAAGTTGTAAACTGCACCCTGAAATAACAACAACAATATGCGTAAAACTGGTCTCTTCTTTGGCTCCTTCAACCCCGTCCACGTTGGGCACATGATCATCGCTAACTATATGCTCACGCGTACGGAACTGGACGAGGTATGGCTGGTGGTGAGCCCGCAGAACCCGTTCAAAAAAGCGGGTAGTCTGGCGCGCGATCACGACCGGCTGTATCTCGTAAAACTAGCCATTGGGGATACCCCGGGTTTGCGGGCCAGTAACGTCGAATTCGATATGCCGAAGCCATCTTACACCATCGATACTCTGGCGGTACTGCGGGAAAAATATCCTGACCGTGCCTTCAGCCTTATTATGGGCGGTGATAATTTGTCAACCCTGCCTAAGTGGAAAAACGTGGACATTCTACTGCGCGATTACGATATCCATGTGTACAACCGGCCGGGTCGTGAAGTGGGCGAATTGGCGGAACACTCCCGTGTGACCCTGCACGATGCGCCGCTCATGCACCTTTCGGCGACTTATATCCGCAAGGCGATTAAGGAGGGTGTCAGTATCCGCTATCTGGTTCCTGATGCGGTGGCGCGGGAGTTGGAGGCTGGGGGGATGTATAAATGAGAGAATTAGGCAAGGTGTATTCTCTCATTCATTTTATTTAGGGCGCGGCCGCAGGATGCAAAAAAGGTTGAAGGAGACCGGACCAAGCCCGAAACACAAATCTGTCCGGATGACCAAGTAGCCGCCGCGAAGTGAACCGCCGCGAACGGTAAATACGGCCGCTAAATTATACGTCGAGAGTTGTACGTCAAGAATTGAGAACCTCTCCCTTTCGGTAGCGCTATAAATTTATCACATTTATCACCACGAAGTAGCATTGAGAATAATCTATACGCTTTGCGTAGCTTTAGCCCCCACAAACAAAAAATAAAGCAACACATGCGCGGCTTACTTCTTTCTCTTGCTTTGGTAATAACCGGTGGCCTTTGTGCCCAGATCGTTACTCCTAGTGAATTCCTACCTCATAAGCTCGGCGAAACCTTCACGCCCCACCACATGCTGGTGAGCTACTACCGGCAAATAGCTGAGGCTAGCCCGAAGGTAACGCTCGAACAGTACGGCCTCACTAATGAAGACCGTCCTCTGCTGCTGGCCTTTGTCAGCACCCCGGAGAACATCGCTAAGCTGGAGGCTATCCGGGAAAATAACCTCCGCAATGCCGGCCTGCTGCCCGGAGATACGGACCCGGAGCTGAACGATATTGCTATCGTCTGGCTTTCCTACAGCGTGCACGGCAACGAAGCTGGCGGCTCTGAGTCAAGTATGGGCGTGCTCTACGACCTGGTGAAGAACGACGCCCGCATCAGCGGATGGCTGAAGAACACCATCGTGATTCTTGACCCCAGCCTTAACCCGGATGGCTACAACCGTTACTCCAACTGGTACCGGCAGAATGCTACCCTCGGCCTGGATCCCAACCCTACCACCCGCGAGCACCAGGAGCCCTGGCCCGGAGGACGCGTAAACCACTACCTCTTTGACCTGAACCGCGACTGGGCCTGGCAGACCCAGGTAGAAAGCCGTCAGCGGATGGTGATGTACAAGCAGTGGATGCCGCACATTCACGCCGACCTTCACGAACAAGGCTATACTAATCCGTACTACTTTGCACCAGCGGCCGCGCCCTACCACGAATATATCACCGACTGGCAAGGGAGCTTTCAGACTGAAATCGGTAAAAACCACGCCAGCTACTTCGACCGCGAAGGCTGGCTCTACTTCACCCGCGAACGTTTTGACCTACTGTACCCCAGCTACGGCGATACCTGGCCTACCTTCAACGGTGCCATCGGGATGACCTACGAACAGGCTGGCCACAGTCGCTCCGGCCGCGCCATCGACCTGCCCAACGGGGATACCCTGACGCTGGCCGACCGCGTTGCCCACCACCGCACCACTTCTCTGAGCACCATCGAAATCGCCAGTAAAGAGAGTGACCGCCTGGCGGAAAACTTCCGCGATTACTTCAAGAAGGCTACCTCTAAGCCGCAGGGTAAATACCTGACGTACGTCATCAGCGCCGAAACACCGCGGGGCAAAATGCGTAACCTGGTGCAGCTGCTACAGCGAAATGGTATTGAGTACGGCTTCGCGGAAAAGGGTTTCTCTGGTAGTATGTACAATTACAAACTGGGTAAAAATGGATCGGGTGATGTTAACGTTGGTGACCTCGTCATCAGCGCTTACCAGCCGCGTTCGGTACTTACCCAGGTGCTCTTTGACCCGGATGCTTTCGTGGAAGACTCCCTTACTTATGATATCACAGGGTGGTCCGTCCCGCTCGCTTACGGGCTGGATGCTTACGCCAGTACGCAGCGGATCGGGATCAGTACCACCGCAGGTTCTGCCGATGACTTCATTGCCTACACTGATCCTTTCGTCGGTAAAGACCTGGCGAATGTTTACTCATATGTCGTTCCGTGGGAAGACCTGAGCAGCGCCGCCTTCCTGGGTGATCTTTTATCCTCCGGCGTCAACGCCCGTACCGCTACGGGTGAATTTCGCTTTGGCGACAAAACCTTCGGCCCCGGCTCTATCTTGATCAATAAAGGCGATAATCGGAAAACAAAAGACTTTACTGCGACCGTTCGCCGGATCGTGAACAAGCATAAGGTGGATATGAAGTTACTCACCACCGGTTTCAGTACCTCCGGCGGCGACCTGGGTAGTAGCGTCTACACCCTGCAGCGTGCCCCCCGCATCGCTATTCTCGCCGGTGAAAACGTGAACCCCAACCAGTTCGGTCAGGTGTGGTATTACTTTGAGCAAGACCTTAAGTACCCGGTAAGCGTCTTCGATGCGGACGATATTGGTGACATCGCTGCCGGTGATTACGACGTGGTTATTATGCCCAGCGGCCGTTATAGCCTCGGTGGGGTAGCGGATGAGCTGAAAGACTGGATCCGTAGCGGTGGAAAACTCATCGCCATCGAAGGAGCTAACCGTTCCCTAAGCGGGCTGGACGGCTTCGACCTCAAGAGCAAAGACTCTGAGGATGAAGAGGAGGGTAAAGACGAAGACAAAGCTGAAGACGTGTTTGATTCCCGTCTATTGCCGCACGCCGGTTCCGAGCGCCGCTTCATCGCCGGTTTCAACCCCGGTGCCATCTTCGGCGTAGAGATGGACGGAACTTACCCGCTTAGTTTCGGCATTGGCGACTACTACCACAGCCTGAAAACGGGCTCTGCTACCTACGATTACCTCGAGAACGGTGTAAATGCCGGCCGCATCCGGACGGCTCCCTTCATTTCCGGCTTCGTCGGCTCAAAGGTGAAAAAGGAGATTGAAGAAACCCTCGTATTTGGTGTCCAGAACATGGGCCGCGGGCAGGTGATTTACCTCGTTGATAATCCGCTTTACCGTGGTTTTTGGGAGCAGGGGAAGTTGTTGTTTGCTAATGCTTTGTTTCAGGTGGACTAACCGTACGCTGTAGCCACAACCCGTCGCCCCGAAGCCCGGTTTCGAAACTCACACAAATAAATCCCCTGCCAAGTTCCCAAATTTAACCGCCCGCCGGTGATGGGAACGGTGATCGAGTGCCCGATCATCGCCGCTTTAATGTGCGCCGGCATATCGTCCGGGCCTTCCATCGTGTGGACGAGGAAGGGGAGGTTCTCCGGTACGATGTGATTGAAGACGGATTCGAAATCGACCAGCACGTCGGGGTCTGCGGCCTCATTGATGGTGATGGCGGCGGAGGTGTGCTGGATGAATAGGTGGAGTAGGCCTACGTTGGGTAGGTCCGGGAGGTTCTCGGCTACTTCACTGGTTATGATGTGGTAGCCTCTTTGGCGGGGGCGGAGGGTAAATTCGGTCTGCTGTGTGGGCATATGCTAGGGTGAGTACCTCGGACTACGTCCGAGCTTATCTTCAGGGAATGTCCCCTTGGGGCTGGTCGTCAAGAGTAAACCTCGGCGGCTAAAATACCAACAGTCTAACGTTTTAACAGACTATTCCTACCTGCGGCGGCGGCGTGACTTCTTATGCCCATAATCTGGGCAACGCACATCACCAAAGTAATAGTTAAAGCCAATACCGGCAAAGATGTACTTATCCATCAGCGTCTCGTCTCCCCGTTGCTCTCCCTGGCGATCGATGCGGTCACCTTCAGTATCCAGAATGAGGCTGCGGTCAGAGAGATCGTAAGCGAGCTGGCCGCGTTGACGGACGAGGTCGGATTGGTCGGAGTAGGTGGTACTGACGTCGTCGAGGTAATCGGTGCGGGCGTTGCGCACGCCGACGTTGATGTCCATACTGATCTCGTAGCTCAGGTCCCACTTAAAGCCGAGGCCGTAGGTGAGGGCGCTGCTGATGGTGAGGTACTCATCACCACGCATCTGCCCTTCGGTGCCGAGATCGCGAAGTTCGACCAGCTGGCCATTGTCCGTTCGCGTCTTGGGGCTGTGGGTAAATACGGAGACCCCGGCGAAGGCGTAGGGCGTGAAGAAGTACTCCTTATGGCCATGAAAGTAGGGCAGGAAGTTGAACTCGAACTGTGCCGTACCGTCGAAAATATCGTTCTGGAAGTCCAGGTTCCGGTTTTGCTCGAAGGGGTTGTTACTGTCCGAATCGTAGGCCTCGATGCGGCCGTAATTAAAACTGACCCGGGCGGCAAGCCGGTGGTTGAAGTTGTAGCGTGCCGCAAAGCCACCGGCGATGTTTGGCCGGTTCAGGCCGAAGTCGGTATTCAGATCACCGAGGTAAAAGGATGCACCGGCCCAGGGACCGATCTCAAGGCCTTTCATCTCCAGCTGGGCTGCAGCCGAGGTGGGGAGAAAGAGTAACGCAATGGCAAAAACGAAAACACAGCGGAAAGTGGACATAGAGAAAAAGATAGCGCGACGATTGATGGTAATCGTCGCGCTGGTTAAGACTTGGGGGTTAAACGCCGGTCATGAGGTTGTAGTATGTAGGGGCAGGAAGTAGTGCTGCCCCACATGATAGCGAGGATACTCACTTCGTTCGTGACCGTTTCGCAATAACTCTTCGGGCTGCTCGGCTTCGCCAAAATACCTATCTCACAGAGAGAGCCTTAGATATTCTATCTCCGTGAAAAATTTCAAGGTTATCAACTCTAATCATCCGCCATGGTCCGTTAAACTCTGTGCTAAACTCCGTGGGATAAAAAGTGCGAAGAGCCTCAAAGGGTGAAGCACTAACCCCCAAACTGCTGGTAAAACTGCACAAGGTTAGGATTAGTCTCCACCGCCTTAATTCCCAGAATTAGTGAACCAAGCTTGGTCACTACGTCGGTTTTGCCCTCTGCTTTTGCATCTTCGCGCATGTCGTTGATCGCCTTGGTGGCGGCCAGACGGCGGAAGAGACTCTGGTCCATATCAATAGCCATTGCCTGCATTTTATCAAGCCCGGTTTCCATCTGTCCGGGTGTTCCCTTCGCGAGCAGGGTACGGTAGCCATCCATCAGGTCGAGAGCACCGTAGCCGTCGGCGGTGGCCATCTGCTTTTCGAAGAAAGGGAGCTTGGCGGGGTCCCCTGCTTCGGCGTAGATACCGGCTAGGGCGCTGTTGATGGAGGGGTTGTCCAGCTTTTCCAGCTCAGTTGCAGCGGCGGTGGCTGCGGTAGGGTCGGCAACTACGAGGCCCTGTAGACCGACGGAAACCACACGGTAAGCCTGCGCATCGAGCGCCATCTCAGAGATCGCCTTTAATTCACTGTCTTCGTTAGCGGTAAGTACCTGAATGGCCGTTGCGCGGACGCGGGAGTGCGGATCTGACTTTGCTAAGCTGCGAATAACCGCCAATTGGCTAACATCAGCAGATTCCATGATCATGTCCAGCGCGCTCTCGCGAACGCCGTAGAATAGGTCGTTAAGTGCGATGGACACCACCTCGTTTTTGAGGGGAGAATCATCTTTGTTACTAAGGCGTTGCAGCACCAGCATCCGGTCGATAAGGCTGGGCGCGCCCTTGAACTGAGCGGCCAGTTCTTCCGTCGTTTTCGTGTAATTGAACTGAGCGAGCAGGGTGTGCTTGGGGTCAAGGATGATCACGTCCGGTTGCACGCTGGAGGGGAAAGTGAAGGTCTGCTTGCGCTCGTCAATCACGATGTTCATCACCTTCGGCGTGGTGGAGCCGTTGGTGAAGATGGCTACTGTGGTTGGGAGGCGGAAAACGCCGGGGACGTTTTCGTCCGTGTCCTGCGTTTGCTCCACGGTCAGCATCACCTGGCCGTCGGCGTAGTCGGTAGTGAGCTTCAGGTTGGGGTGGCCGGCGCTGAGGAACCACTGGTCGAAGAACCAGTTGAGGTCTTCGCCCGTGAGGTCTTCAAAGGCCATGCGCAATTCGTCCACTTCTACGGCGGAGTACTGGTTGTCGGTCAGGTATTTCTCGAGGCCGGCGAAGAAAGCATCGTCGCCAACGTAATCGCGCAGCATGTGGAGTACGGCACCGCCTTTATTGTAGCTGTGGGCGTCGAACATTTGTTCTTTGTCCTCGAATTCATACCAGATTAGCTCATGGACGCCGCCGCGCTGGGTGGAGCCGAAGTAACCGGAACGTTCTTCCATCATGTGGGCGTCGGCGGCGTCGCGTCCGTGCTTTTTCTCGAGCCAGAGGTATTCGCTGTAGTTGGCGAAGCCTTCGTTCAGGGTCAGGTTACTCCAGCTTTCTGTGGTCACGTAGTCGCCGAACCAGTGGTGGAACATTTCGTGGGCAACGATTTTTTCGTTGGTCTCCACGTCGATCAGTTCGCGGTCGGTACCGTGCATGAACTCGCCGAAGATGACGGCGGTGGTGTTTTCCATCGCGCCGGATACGTAGTCGCGCACCGCCACCTGGCTGTACTTGGCCCAGGGGTACTGCACGCCGGTCACATCGCTGAAGAAAGTCAGCATTTCGCGGGTGTAGGGGTAGATGTCTTTGGCGTAGTCCTTAAAGCCGTCTTCCATGTAGTAGTTGACGGGGATGCCGTTCCAGGGCTCGTCTTCCACGAGGTCGAATTCACCGACGATGAGGGCGAAGAGGTAGGGAGCGTGGGGCAGGTCCATCTTCCAGTAATCGGTGCGGGTACCGTCGGCGTTTTTAGTGGAGGTCTCCAGAGAACCATTGCTCAGGGTCTTAAACTTGTCCATTACCGTCACGTACATTTCCTGGGTACAGCGCTCGTTGGGCTTGTCGATGGTGGGGAACCAGCGGCTGTTGTTTTCGGTTTCGCCCTGCGTCCAAATCTGCATCGGCTTGTCTTCGGTACCGTCTGGGTTGATGAAAAACAGGCCTTTGTCGGAGGTGATTGCCGCGCTGCCGCCGCTCTGGGCGGGGATGGCCGTGTAGTCGAGCACGATGGTGTATTCCTGGTCGCGGGTGTAGTCGCGGCCGAGGTCAATGCTCACCGTTTGCTTGTCACCTTCGTAGGTGTACGTGAGCGGGCTGCCGTTCATCGTGATGCTTTTGAAGTCGAAGTTCTTGGCGTCGAGCACGAGGGTGCGGCTGGCGTTGAAGATGGGCTTCAGCTTCAGGGTGGCTTTGCCGATGACCATCTCCTGGCCCCAGTCGAAGCGCAGGTCCAGCGTGGTGTGCAGCAGGTCGTGGGTGCGGTTGTAGGCGGCGTTGTAGGTTGGGCGTTCGTTGGGGATAACCTTTTCTTCGGGCATCACTATTTCCTCGGTTTCGATTATACCGTTGGCTGCGGGCGTCACGGTCATGGTGTCGAGGTTCCGGGTTTCCATTTCCGGGGCCATCACGACCTTTTGGGTGTTGCAGCCGAAAGCGAGCAGGGTGGCCAGTAGGCCGATCAGGGGCAGGGTGTTGCGCATTACTTGGTTTTAATGGAGGTTGTTATGGGTATAATTACGCTTTTTTGGGGTGGTTTGTTTGGTGTGGGCGCTGACGCGGGTGCAGGGAGAGGTTTTGGGGCGGCGGATGATACTGTAATACGTTGTCTCGGCCGTTACGTAAGCGAAAAAGTTCGCCCGTCGAGTTGGGCGTGCAGCGGCTACGAATCGAATCTGAAATATCGCGCTCGGAAAGCACATCATAAACGCGCTCACGGAGCGAGCAACGTCCCGGCTTATCTTTGCCCACTCAAAGCAAAGAACCAATGAAAATATCCTGCAAAGCCCTACTCTTCGACCTAGACGGCACTCTAGTAAACAACATGATGGTCCACCACCGCGCCTGGCAGCAAAAGCTAAAGGAACTCGGGTTGGACTACAGCCTCGAACGCGTAAAAGAAGAAATCCACGGCGTAAACCTGGAGATTCTTGAAAACCTTTTCGGGGACCGCTTTACCCATGAAGAACGTAAGCAGATCGCCGGGGATAAAGAAGCCGCCTACCGCGACATCTTCGCCGCCGACTTCGAGGCCAACATCGTTCCCGGAGCACTGGCGTTCATTCGTCAGGCGTACGAAGCGGGCGTCCCGATGGCTATCGGTACGGCCGGCCCTAAGGAGAATGCGGAGTTTGTGGTGGCCAACCTCGGCATTGGAGACTTGATGGGCCACCTCGTTCACTCTGGGATGGTGAGCAAGGGGAAGCCCGATCCTGAGGTGTTTCAGCAAGGAGCTGATGTACTCGGCGTTGACCTTAAAGATTGCATTATTTTTGAAGACTCCGTTACCGGGGCCAAGGCGGCTAATAATGCTGGCTGCCCGGTCGTGGTGCTTACGACTACGCACCACGAACCGGAGTTTTTGGAATTGGAAGTAGCGGGCTTTCGGGCTGATTTTCGAGGGCTTCGGGTAGAGCCCGGAGGAAATGGATTTATATTGTTAGAGCGTTAGGACGCGGAAACTCATGGCCGGCTAACGATTTGGTTGGGGCTCAAATTTGTTCGTGCGAGCCGTGCTTTACTCGGCCTAGACTTCCGAAGGAAGCTGCGGAGTAAACGCCCTAGCCGGGGCTGTGTCTTTTCTGTTAACGTTCACTGCACCCGCGTCCGCGCCCTAAAACGCTTACCTTGCACCCAATGGAAGCCGTCTGGAAAAACAACTTCAACTCGTTCGCCGCCTACCTCAAATTGAACCGAGGTTACAGCGACCATACCCTGTCTGCCTACCGCTCCGACGTGGAAAAGCTGCCTACCTACTTGAAGCTACGAGAATGGGAGATCACGCCCACGGCCATCGAACGGTTTCACCTCGACGCCTTCATTCAGTACCTCGCCGAACTGGGTCTCGCAACGCGATCTCAGGCCCGGCTCATTTCCGCATTGAAGACGTTCTTCGGGTTTCTACTCGACGAAAAACTGGTTGTCCACGACCCAACGGAACTACTTAAGGCCCCAAAAATGGGCCGAAAAATCCCCGAAGTACTTACCTATTTCGAAATCCGGGAGCTGCTCGCCCAGATCGACATGAGCCTCGACCACGGCCTGCGCGATCGCGCTCTACTGGAAACGCTCTACGCCTGCGGCCTGCGCGTCAGTGAAGCGACGAACCTTAAACTAACGAACCTATACTTGAGCGAGGGCTTCATCCGGGTGACGGGTAAGGGCAATAAGGAACGCATCGTCCCGATCGGAGGCGAGGCCATCCGTCACCTTGAAATTTACCTGGAGTACGTCCGCTCCGGAATGCCGATCAAGCCGGAGGCCGAAAATATTGTATTCCTGAACCGGCGAGGAGGGTCGCTCAGCCGTATCAGTGTGTTTACGGCCGTGAAGAAGTATGCGGCCGGAGCGGGGATTGAGAAGAACGTGAGCCCGCACACTTTCCGTCACTCCTTCGCTACTCACCTGATTGAGGGCGGGGCAGACCTGCGCGCCGTGCAGGAGATGCTGGGACACGAATCCATCCTGACGACTGAGATCTACACTCACCTTGACACGGATTTCTTGCGGGAAACCATCATGAGTTTTCATCCGGCTAATAAGCGGTAGATTCGATATTTAGGCTGTGAGGCTAGAATTATGGCCTCATACGAGAGATTACTGATTGTACGGTTATGTGATCTCTTCAATGGAGATGAAAATGGGACTATAAGTAATATCAACCCTCACGATTGATTAGAGTAATTACAAAAAAAAACTGCCCCCGTTGCCAAAGGCAACGGGGGCGTTTTTTTTGAAGGCTCTTCCTAAATCAGCGTACTGAGCTGCGGCAGGAAAAACAGGCACACATAAACCAGCATCAAAAAGGCGATGAAGCTGAGGCGGCCGAGGTTTTCACGGAGTTCCATTGATAAAGTAGAATTGTATGGGTTATGCTTGGGGTTAAAAAGTAACGGTGTTTCCGTTATATGGATAAACGTACGGAGTATTAATAGGGTTCGGTTTTTTCGAACGGAGTTGTAACACTTAACTTTAGGAACACATAAAGAGACATAATAATGCCCACGGGGTCACATCTCGAATAGTGTGGTGGAGCGTAGTTTCGACGGTTTTCCCATCGTGTCGATTACCGAAGACGAGGGGAAATTTACGTCACTCACTTCCGGAACATCAAAGTGGGGGAAGACAATATCGATCAATCACTGCTGGATGTAAGTGGTGTAGAGACTCCGAGCCTTGGGTTCTAAAGACCGAAAACGCTTAACCTTATAAACGAGCAAACCCGCCCGGTCCTTACGGATCGTGGCGGGTTTGTACTTGGAGTGGGCCCACTAGGATTTGAACCTAGGACCGACGGATTATGAGTCCGGCGCTCTAACCGCTGAGCTATGGGCCCGGAAGAGTAGTTCGTTGGTCTCTTGGAACGCTGGTTCGTTGAGACTAGCGACTACTTCCTTCAAGGGCAAAGGTACGAGGTGAGGGCAAAAGTTTCATGCTGTGACTGAAAAATTAGTCTGAAGATTATCCGTAGAGTTCTCCAAGGATTTGTTCCTGCGGATAACCGAGTTTCAGCAAGCGCGCTTTGGCCTCATCCACCATCACCGCCCAGCCGCAGAGGTAGAAGCGAACGTTGGTCCGGATGTCAGCATATTCGGCTTCGTAAACGGGGTGGACGTAACTTTTTGTGGTCCTCATTTCGTTGGTGGCTTCTATCTCTTCCCGGCTTACGGCAACGGAATAAGTGAAGTTGGAATGAGACCGGGCCATCGCCTCAAACTCTTCGCGGTAGAGGAGGTCTTCGGCCGTACGGCAGCCAAAGATGAGGTGGAAGTTGACGGTTTCCTTCTCCAGTCGGTCCTGGAGCATAGCTCGGAAGGGAGCTACTCCGGTGCCGGTGCAGATCATTACTATATCTTTTTGGAGTGGCCCTTCGGGTAAGGTGAAGACGCCGGCGGGTTCTTTGGTCATCACGTCGCTGCCAACACTTGCGCTCTCAAAGAGATAACCGGTCCCCTTACCTTCGGGTAGGCGGACGATGCAGAGTTCGGTCTGGTTGGAGCCGTCGGGAGCGGCGGCGATGGAGTAGCTGCGCCATCCGTCGCGCCGGGTTTGGCCGATGGGAAGGTCGAGGGTTAGGAATTGGCCGGGGCGAAAGTCGAGGACTTCACGATCGGGGAATTCAAGCCAGAAGCTGCGGACGGTGGGGGAGCGTTGCTGGATTTTGGTAATTCTTGCGGGTTTCCATTTTGGCATAGGGGCGGGGGTAAGTCAATATATTTTCGTGTAAGTACGAGTTGAGAATCCGGCGCGCCGTACTTACGTGTAAGTACGAGGTGCGCCCTAAAGCACCATCTCATCATAATCAATAACCACCTCGTACCCCAGCTCGTTGAAATAAGTCCGCACTTTTTTCGGTAATTCTTCACTCAGCACCCACACAAAATCACCTCCCCAAGCCCCCAGGCTCTTGATCACCCCCGGAAAATTGGGGAACAGCTTCTCCTGAACGGGCGTAATACCAAGCGTTTTGCCCACAATGCGCTCGTGCTGAGTAAGCAGTTGGGCGGCGGCGCGCAGGTGCAAAGAATCGGATAAAAGAGCAGTGGTGATGCGGCGGATTTTTGCCTTTGCTTCGTCCGAAACCTCAGCAGCCCGGTACGCCCGGATACCTTCCCGGCTGTTTTGCTTTTGGTTTAAGTAAACGAAGTAGGTCTGTTGCAACCACTCCGGACGCCAGCTTAATTCGGTGACCTTTGGAGCAGTGTCGCTGCGTTCGTAAAGGATCGGCCCTTCGGCAAAAGCACAGGCCAGGTCATAACCACTGCCGCCGAAGGTGCGCTCCAGTAGTGCGTAGGGGTTAACGTCGAGCCACCTGGCTACGGCGGCGATCAGGGTGGAGCTGCTACCGAGACCCCACTTGCGGTCAAACTGAAGCCTGGTGGTTACTTCAAGCCCCCGGATCTGCTGGGTACAACCTGGGCTCAGCGTCTCCGCCGCGTGGAGGATCTGTCGGATCCTTTCCGCGGGTTCCTCACTTTGAACCTGCGGCCGCGCCCATTCTTCCTTATCGAAAGGATGGCTGAACCAACACTCTCCTTTCGCATCATAGGAGCGCCAGGACAAGTCATGCTTCGGATTACCAGGTAATAAGTCGACGGCAAATGACTGGCCTCTCTGGGTAGGTACCGCCAGCGCTGGAATACCGTCCAGCACAAAATATTCACCGGTAAGCAACAGCTTGCCGTGGGGAAATAATTCGGTCATACTCAGAATTTTATGTCAATGTATTATAATTCATCCAGGCGAGTATCATGCCCGTAGCAAAGCCTTCCGTCGCCGCCGGAAGTAAGCGGCCCCAAGGCCAAGGGAAATAAGCGCCAACGAGCCGTAACGAACCGCTGGCCACACACTCCGGCTGCGGTCCCAAACCACGGGCTTCATCCCGCCGTAGGCTTCAAATGCTGCCCATTTGTACGGCGCAGCGTTCGGGTACCTTTCTAAGTACGCCTTCCGGCTAAGCTGTAGCGCCTGGTGGGGTGGTTTACCATTCTGAATGTGTTCGTAGAAGGTCTCCATTAAGACCGCAGTTGCAAAATCATCCACCGCCCAGTTGGAGGAAACGACGGAACGTGCTCCGGCCGCAAGGTAGGCTTTCGTTAGGCTGATGCGCCCCTCCGTTGCATGACGGCCACCACTTCCCGTTTCGCAGGCGCTGAGTACAACTAGGTCTGCGTTTAGTGTCTGGTCGCCGATGTCTGAGGTGAAAAGTTCGCCTGGTTTCTCTTTTCCTCCCGCAAGGTAAATTCTGCTTCGCAGGCCATCAACCTGACTGGAGATCGCGTGGGTAGCCAGGTGGATGATGCTGTGGTCTGCTACGTTGTCGAGATAATTCGATAGCGTAGCTTCTTCTCCGTAAAAAAAGGTGCCGGGCCCGCGTTCTTCCAAACGCTTTACTTCCTTGGTATTGTAAAAGAGCGGGGGCAAGATGAAGCCTGCCTGCCGCAGCTCGGCGGCCTGCAGGGATTCGTTGGCAAAAGTAGGAGCTAAACCAAGGGGGTATTTGTAGCGTGGGGCCATCTCTTGGTCCCGAAGCACTCGCATACTGTTGATGGACATTTGGCGGCTGATGGCTACTTCTGTACCGAGGTAGCGGGCGGGCTCTCCCTCTGCTTCGCGGCGCAAAGCGGGGAAGGGAACACTCTCTAGCTTCCCGGTTGCTATGATGTGGACGTTGGGGGGTAGCAGGAAGTCTATACCGCTGAAGAGTAAGCGGTAGAGCTCGCGGCTGGCATCTGCGTTTGCTCCTCTTTCTGCTTTTGGGTTGGAAATGGTTTGTAGCTGGTCGGTTAGACTTAGGGCTTTGGACCTTACCGCATCGAGGTCGACTATATCTATGGTGTCTGGGGTTACCAAGAGGCGGTATTGGGCGCCATCTGCCATGTAAAAAGCTAAAATTGCGGAGCTGTCCCGAGCACACCATTCGGAGACCTCGTTCAGGTTAATTGAACCATTTTGAGACAAATTACTTGAGAAGCCGGGGTAATTAGCGAGAATTTTTTCTTGCTGGTTTTTTAGGGTTTCTTGCTGGGAGAAAATAGAGGAAAGGAGGGTCTTCGAATTGATGAGGGATAGAGAATTATTGGCTACTCTCTGGACCAATAGGTCTTCCAAAAAAGAGTCGTTAGACCTTGCAAAACTTCTTGCGTTAGCCCAGTAATAATTCCCCGCACCTATATTACCATCTAGGACACTGATTGCTCTACTTAAGTAAGAAACGTCGTTGGTTTTCTGGTACAAGTAGCAACCTACGATCAAGAGGTTTATTTCGTACGATTGGACGTGAAAAAGTCTATCTGCAATAAGACCGTTGACGGATTTAAGGCTGTTTTCAAGCTTTCTTTTGTAGACCATTTCATAAAGATCGAATGCTTTTTTTACAGGGTCTAGTCCGGGCTTTACGCGTGTTTGATAAAGGTTAGCGGTGGCGTATGCACGAATATTTTGATACTTGGAAGGACTGTATCTTGGTGGGGCTTCCAAAACATGCTCCAACGACTCAGACGTTTCCAACGATAGTTTAACAAGTTCTTCGCTTTCTTTAAGTGCGTCATTGTACTGACCATTGGCGGTTGAAACTGACGACTTTAAGCGCAGATGATATTTATAGTACTTCTCTTTGGGTAAGGTCTCGTAAACCGCCACAGCCTTTGAAAAAAAGCGGTTAAATCTCTTGTCTTCTTCTTCGTGGGCTAGAAATAAGACTACTTTATTTAGATAAATATAGTATAATTCGGGGTTTAAATCGTCAAGCAAGTGAAGGGGCAAAATAGAGCTGTTTTGAGAGAAGGAGTATCCTCCTGTTACACTTAGGTAGCTACTGATTCGTATAAGAATTGATAGTATTTCATCGGTAGTAAAACTGTTCTGATCGATTTTCTCAATAACTAATGCCTTAACTTGTTCTAAATCTAACACACTTTTTTTGATGCCAACTACTCCTATCTTTGCTAAAATATTTAACACGGACCCTTTAGTCGAGTTTTTTTCTATGTATTCAAAATACGCAGAGCTAACGGTGCTTTCCCCTGCTCTTTCCAGAAAAGTAGCGTAGAGGTAGACTATTTTTAAACTGTTTGTATCGCTCTTATCCTTTTTTTTAATAATTGAAAGTATGTGCTCGAAATTATTGGACAATGCAGTGAGGTTCCTTCTTTCGTGTGCACGGATCATTCTTCCCGTAAAAAGGAAGAGCGAATCGCAGTCATTAACCTTTAAACAAGCGGACAGGGTCTCTTCGGAAGGAACATTTAATACTTCAGGGATGTAGGCTAATTCAAAAGAACAACAAGAAGCATAGGTGTAGGTGGCCAAGAGGTTTAGACAGAGCAGAATAAATAGCTTTTTCATACTCACAAGCTACAAAGATTATCAATGTCTTTAAAAAGCGGCTGATTGGTAAAGTATACACTCCCGCGTAGATAAATGGGGTCTACTAAAGCTAAGCTATGCTGCTGTCGGCTACTTGAGGTAAAAATGTGTTCGTGTGAGCGAATACGGTCTTCCCGCCGGTAATATGTACGGGAGGTCCCTTGCGGTCGCCCGTACTGGCAAGCGTTTTTACCTCGTGTTCTCAACGGTAGTATAGTAAAAAAAAGGCCACTCGTTCAGGATGAACGAGTGGCCTTAAAGTTAGTCAGAGAAGAAGTGTTTTACTCCTTGTCGTCCTCGTCGTCATTGTTGCTGAGCTGCTCACGCAGTTGCTCGAAGGCGGACAAGTCACCCAGCGTAGAACGCTCGATGCTGGCGGAGGCCTTCTTAATCACCTTACGGGTGGTGTCGCGCTCCTCCTTCTCCTCTTTGTAAACCTGGTCTTTCGCTTCCTTGCGGATGTCGTTGACGTAGCGGCTGTGGCTTACGGTGAGGCGCTTGCTGTCGCGGTCGAACTCGATAACCTTTACGGTCAGCGTCTCGTCTACGTCGGCAATCGTACCGTCTTCCTTACGCATGAGCTTGATCGGGGCGTACGCTTCGAGGCCGTAAGGCATCTGAACGATGGCGCCGCGGTCGTCTTTGCGGAGAACGGTAGCTTCGTGGTAGCTGCCTTCGGGGAAAACGTTCTCGAAGGTCTCCCAAGGGTTCTCTTCGAGTTGCTTGTGGCCGAGAGACATCTTGCGGTTGTCTTCGTCTATTTCAAGGACCATTACCTCAATGTCAGCACCCACTTTCGTGAATTCAGACGGATGGCCGAAGCGCTTGGTCCAGCTGAGGTCACTGATGTGAATCATACCACCGATGCCTTCGTTGAGTTCAACGAATACGCCGTAGGGTGTGAGGTTCTTTACCTTACCCGTGTGGACAGACTCTAGAGGGAATAAATCGAGAATCTTTGTCCAAGGATCGACGGCAAGCTGCTTAATGGAAAGCGACATCTTCCGGTCTTCGCGGTCGATGGTGACTACCTTAGCACTCTTGGTCTCACCAACGGTGAAGTACTCACGGGCGTTGATGGGCTGGTTAGACCAGCTTACTTCGCTTACGTGAACGAGGCCTTCAACGCCGGGCTGAATCTCGAGGAATGCGCCGTAGTCTTCGATGTTGACCACTTTGCCGTCCACGGTGCTGCCTTCGCCGATGGTTTCGTCGAGGACTTCCCATGGGTGCTTCTGGAGCTGCTTGAGACCGAGGCTAATACGCTTCTTGTTCTCGTCGAAGTCCAGTACGGCCACGTTGACCTTCTGGTTGAGTTCAAGCACGTCGCTTGGGTGGTTGATCCGACCCCAGCTGATGTCCGTGATGTAGAGGAGACCGTCTACGCCACCAAGGTCGAGGAACGCACCGAAATCGGTGATGTTCTTCACGATACCTTCGAGTACCTGACCGCGTTCGAGGGAAGCGATGATCGCTTCGCGCTGTTCCGCAAGGTCGCTCTCGATGAGGGCTTTGTGGGAAACGACGGCGTTCTTGATGGTTTCGTTGATCTTTACGACCTTGAATTCCATCGTCTTGCCAACGTATGCATCGTAGTCAACGATCGGCTTAATGTCGATCTGCGAACCAGGAAGGAAGGTTTCCAAACCACCACAGTCGGCGATAAGACCACCTTTGGTCTTGCTGATTACTTTACCGTTGATTACGGTACCGTTTGCGTAAGAGTCGCGGATGCGATCCCATGCGCGGAGGAGCTTGGCCTTGCGGCGGCTCAGTACCAACTGACCTTTTTCGTCTTCCTGCTGCTCAACGTACACCTCCACGGTGTCGCCAACTTGAAGTTCTGCTTGGTCGCGGAATTCAGAAAGGGGAAGAAGACCGTCAGACTTGTAGTTGAGGTCAAGGATCACGTCACCGTCGATGATGCTGGAAACCTTGGCGCTCATGATCTCCGCTTCGGAGATGTTGGTCATGGACTCTTCGTACTGCTTCTCCATTGCGGTACGCTCCTCGGGAGTGTAGCGGCTGGCGGCGGAACGGGCTGTCATGTTCCAGTTGAAGTCGGCGTGGCCGTCTCCCGTGGAACCGCTCTGGTCGGCTTCGTCGATTTCGACTCCTTCTTCCTTTACCTCTTCAGTAAGGACGACGGCTACCTTGGTGGATTCCTTGCGGATCACCTTGGCGGTGGACTTGGTCTCCTCGTCAGTGCTGCCTTGTTCAGGAGCAGTGTCTTCAGCGACTTCTTCGACAGCCTTAGCTGCGACTTCGGTGGCGGGTACTTCTTGTGTTTCGGGGGTCTCCGGCGTCGCATCGGTCGCGGGAGCGTTGTCGGTTCCTGCGTCTACCGCGGGATCCTTATCATCATCCATCATCATAGGGATGTGAAAATTTAAAAGGTTATATAGTTTGGATGCTTCGGGGGCATCCATTCCCCACTTTTTCCAGGAGCACTGGCTTAAGCCGCGCAAAGGTACGCAGGTTTCTATTCTTTACCAAGCTCCGATTAAAAGTTTCTCAGGATTCTGACTTAAGTTCGGAATCACATAATTACTTGCTGTTGCCGTAGGTGCAGTGGAAGGGCTAACTTAGTACTCTTAGGTACGGTAGAAATTGAGGCCCGGAGGACCACTTTCTTTAGTGCGGTGGCCTGCCCCTACGGTTTCGTTCAACGAGTATCGCAAAAAAAACTGGCCTATACTTGCGACTGCATCCACAACTACCTGCTACTTAATAATGTTTTCATGTAGCTACATGAAAATATATTGACCATGAAACTCCGCTCCGTCGCCAACATCCTCCCCGCTCAGGCTATGAAAATGGGACCGGTAACGATTCATCAACCGCTGCCCACTCAAAAGGTAGAACAGATTGACCCATTCCTTCTCTTGCACCACTTCGGGCCCTGGACGGTGGAACCAGGCTATGATCCTCTGGATCTGGGTCCGCACCCCCACCGTGGTTTCGAGCCCGTGACTTTTCTTTATAATGGTGGGCTCCGTCATCGGGATAGCCGTAACAACACCGGTATTCTAGAAGCGGGAGACGTGCAGTGGATGACTGCTGGCATGGGCATCATTCACAGCGAACGCGGTAATAAAGAATTTATCGAAAACGGCGGAACGCTCGAAGGCATCCAACTCTGGGTTAACCTGGCACCCGAAAATAAATTCGTCCAGCCACGCTATCAGGATATGAAGTCAGCTGATTTTCCCCGCCACGACTTCGGTAACGGTGCTTCACTGAAAGTGGTAGCGGGCGAATTCAAGGGACTGAAGGGGCTGGCTCAAACCTACAGCCCTGTTATCGCTTGGCAACTTGAACTTCCCGCCGGAGCTACGGTAGAACTGCCTGTACCTGAAGACCATAATTTTGCCGTCTACCTGCTTGACGGAAAGGTGTCGAACAACAACGGTTTCAGCTACGAAGGCCGTACCATGCTTAACTACCGTAACAACGGCGAGGGGATTTCCCTGACCGGCGAGGCGGAGATGACCCGCGCTCTTCTACTGGGTGGCTTACCCATCGGTGCATCCGTCGTCCAGCACGGCCCCTTCGTTATGAACAACCAGACGGAAGTCATGGAAGCGATGCGGGATTATCAGATGGGGAAGATGGGCTTTTACACAGAGTGAGTTG
>JAPKCQ010000214.1 GCA_026421165.1 Lewinella sp.
AACTCCGCCTGTCACCCTTCAATAATCATATCCGAAAGATCAACAGCCATCTGTTTAGCTGCGTTTTGGGAAGGAGCCATCATGGCGGTACATAGGCACATTTGCCGGTTGTTGCGCTCCAGGATATCGATATTGGGGCAGGAGTTGCAGCCGGCCCAGAAGGCATCGTCCTGGGTGAGTTCGGAGAAAGTGACGGGTTTGTAGCCGAGGTCGGAGTTGATCTTCATCACCGGTAGGCTGGTGGTAATGCCGAAGATATTCGCGTCTGGATATTTAGTTTGGGAGAGGTTGAAAACGGCAGCTTTGATCTTGCGGGCTAGGCCGTGGCGTCGGAATTTAGGGTTTACGATCAGACCGGAGTTGGCGACGTATTTGCCGTGGCTCCAGGTTTCGATGTAGCTGAATCCGGCAAGCTCACCGTCGATCAGGGCGATGATGGCCTTACCCGATCTCAGCTTCTCTTCAATGTAGCTGGACTTGCGGGTGGCAATGCCGGTGCCGCGCGCTTTGGCGGACTCGGCCATGAGGTCACAAATAGATTGGGCGTAAACGTCGTGCTCGGGTAGAGCAACGTGAATCTGAATTTTCATGGTAGTGCGGGGGAATGGAGTAGATGGGGAGAGGAAAGGTATCGAAACTGCCCGTTCAGCCAAATAAGGCGGCGGGCGCTCCCGGGCACGTGGTGCGGGAAGCTTACTTGGTCCTAACGACCCTTCGTCGATCTCGACGAATAATGTGGGATACTTCTTTCATCTACACAAAGTTACACGCATTTTTTGCTTCCCTGCAAGTGTAAAGGCTTTTTTGGGCGCGGACGCGGGCGCAGCGAAAGTCCTTGGGCGTCGTAATAAAACGGAAGCCGCGCTCCCCTGAGAGTGGGGAACGCGGCTTCGTTGTTAATAGCATTTAGGCTGCCAAGCACGATAGCCTAAATATCTGACTTCACCTACTCAAGAAAACCAATAATTATACCTTCCGCGTTCCGGGTATCATCCTTGAACTTAAAGCGGCACGCGCCTAAACCTCTGAAGACTCACGGTTTAGTAATAGCTTTGACGATGAAGGAACCCGTACTTTAACCTTGTCCAGAAAATCAGTATTAACCCCGACGATGAGTTCTACTAGTGACTCTCCACGCTGCTGTTCTACAAAAGTAGGCGAGAACTGGAGATAAACATCGGCTGCCTGGAGAAAGACCTTATCGAGTATAAGGAACTAATCGAGTACGTCAACGTTGACGATTTTAACGGGCTCGACTTCGCCATCTTAGACGAAGACAAACTCCGCATCTTTGAGCGGGGAGCCAAAGCCGCCTAGGGCTTTATCACCCGCTTCTAATGGTTAAAATACATAAATAAGATCCGCAACAGCCTGCTGTAAACCGTAAAACCACTAATGTGGGAACTCTCCGATTCGAAGAGGCTGACCGGAAAACTAGCCAACTTCGGCATCAACGAAAATTCGCGGCCTATGAAACGGATCATTTACCCGTAGAAGCGTAAAGAAGTTTATAGAGCCCTACGGGCCGACGATACCTTTACCTACGGCCTACCCGTCGCCATTCTTGACAGCCTTAATATCTACACCTATCACCGTCCATAACTCTGACAACGCATGCGTCCTGCTGCTTCAAAAAAATCGTAAAAATACGCCAGATACGGAGTGGCTGAACCTCATTCTCTCCGATGTAACCTGGTTGAATGTCTCGACGCTCGTGTCGACCGAGGAGGGATTGGCGTTAGAGTATGCACTCGAATCACTGACTGCTAGTCGGGCAAAAACTTTTAGCTACACGAAATAGGCTGTGTTCGATACATTTTATCGGGCGTGGCTTTTATGTATCATTATTTGTGACGGTATATTTTGAAACCCACACTGGTGAATGCTCATGGGCTTTTAAACATCTCATCTTTCCTCCGCTAACGAGTTGTGTACCTTTGCGCTCCCCAAAAGCCTAACGAACTAAAGATCTAACCAATGACCACCTTCGCCGACTTCAAAAAGCTAACCGCCCACGCAAAGGACTACGGTTTCGTATTCCAAAGTTCCGAAATTTACGACGGCCTCTCCGCCGCTTACGATTACGGTCCCCTTGGCGTGCTGCTGAAGAACAATCTGAAGGAATACTGGTGGCGCTCTATGGTGCAGATGAACGACAACATCGTTGGACTCGACGCCTCGATCTTCATGCACCCGAAGACCTGGAAAGCATCCGGCCACGTCGATGCCTTCAACGATCCCTTGGTCGACAATAAGGACAGCAAGAAACGCTACCGTGCTGATGTGCTGGTCGAAGACTACATCGACAAAGTAGAAGGTAAACTCAACAAAGAAATCGCGAAGGCGAAGAAGCGTTTCGGCGACGATTTCGACGAGGCGGAATACCGCAAAACGAACGGTAACGTACTTCGTTATCAGGGCGAAATGGACGCAGTGGCTAAGCGCCTTGCAACGGCGATGACCAACGGGGACATGGCTGAACTCGGCCAGATTATCGAAGACCTTAAGATCAAAGATCCGGATACCGGATCGGGCAACTGGACCGAAGTACGCCAGTTCAACCTCATGTTCTCCACCCAGCTCGGCAACATCGCTGGCGAGGAAGGCAAGCTGTACCTACGCCCGGAGACGGCCCAGGGTATTTTCGTCAACTTCCTCAACGTACAGAAGAGCACGCGCCAGAAGCTGCCCTTTGGTATCGCGCAGATCGGTAAAGCCTTCCGCAACGAGATCGTGGCCCGCCAGTTCATCTTCCGCATGCGGGAGTTCGAGCAAATGGAGATGCAGTTCTTCATCAAGCCCGGTACCCAAATGGAGTGGTTCAATAAATGGAAAGAGACGCGCATGAAGTGGCACAATGCCCTCGGTCACCCCGCCGAAAAACTTCGTTTTCATGACCACGATAATCTGGCGCACTACGCCGATGCGGCCACCGATATTCAGTTCGACTTTCCCTTCGGCTTTAAGGAACTGGAAGGCATTCACAGCCGGACGGACTTCGATCTCACCGCGCACATGGAGCTTTCCGGAAAGAAGATGACGTACCACGACCCCGAGACGAACGAAAAGTACGTCCCTTACGTACTCGAGACTTCCATCGGTGCCGACCGCCTTTTCCTGGCCACGATGGGCCATGCGCTGCGTACGGAAACCGTTCCAGGTCAGGACGATGAAACCAACGTCCGTGACGTAATGAAGCTGCACCCAGCACTCGCACCGATCAAGGCGGCCATCATGCCGCTGAAGCGTAATAAGCCGGAGATCGTTGCGGTTGCCAAAGACATTTTCAACGACCTCCGTTTCCGCTTCGACGTGCAGTACGATGATACCGGCGCGATCGGTAAGCTCTACCGCCGTCAGGATGCCGTGGGTACGCCTTTCTGCATCACCGTTGATTTTGATACCATCGAAGAAGGTGAGAATAAAGGCACCGTTACCGTCCGTGACCGCGATACGCTGGAGCAGACGCGGGTTAAGGTTGAAGACCTTGCTGCCTTTATCGGGCCTAAGGTCGATATGGCCAACTTGCTTGCTGCTGCTGCTCAGTAGGATTTAGTGTTCAAAAATAAGATTGCAGGCTGTCGCGCGAATTTGTGCGGCAGCCTGTTTTTTTTGGCGCGGCCGCTGGTGCATGGGAAGCTTTAGAAGCAAAGACAGAAGGGGGGCAGGATTGTTAGGATTACTGAAAATTGAAAAATAAGAGTGTACCTATCTGGACAATTGTTTTTAAAATTCTCCGAACCCTAATAACGCTAACCTCTTTGCGCCTCGATTTTAAATGAGCGTAGCTCAGGGAGGATAGAAGGGTAATGTAGAGCTCCAGCGAGAATAAACGATCGCCTATCTCACATTCGCTAAAGAACTTGACAACCTCTAAACCGTTTACAACAGCATATGGCAAACGAATGGAACGTCGGTAAAAAAGAATCCGGCTTAAGGAAAGAAAAGGAATACGCGGTAACGGTAGGCCTCATTAAGCGGAAGCAGACCGAAGATCAGGTCGCTGAGTACCTCGACGAGCTGGAGTTTCTCGCGCTCACCGCAGGTGCAGTGACGGTTAAACGCTTCACGCAAAAGCTGGATAGCCCGGACAATAAGACCTTCGTTGGTAGCGGTAAGGCTGAAGAGATTGCCGAGTACGTAAAGAACCACGAGGAGATTACTATGGTCATCTTCGACGACGACCTGAGCGGTAAGCAAAACGGCGTCCTGGAAGAGCGGATGAAGGTCAAGATTATTGACCGATCCACGCTTATTCTCGATATTTTCGCCAGCCGTGCCCAAACGGCTCAGGCCAAAACTCAGGTTGAACTCGCCCAGATGCAGTACATGCTAACCCGCCTGCGTGGTCTTTGGACGCACCTTGAGCGTCAGCGCGGTGGTATTGGTATGCGCGGCCCCGGTGAAACGGAGATCGAGACTGATCGCCGGATCATCCGTGACAAAATAGCCAAGCTGAAGAAAGACCTCGAAAAACTGGACCGCCAAGCCTCCACCCGTCGTAAGGGCCGCGATACTATGGTCCGGGTAGCGCTGGTTGGCTACACCAACGTTGGCAAGTCAACCCTGATGAACCTCGTTACTAAGTCCGACGTATTTGCCGAAAACAAACTCTTCGCCACGCTGGACACCACCGTACGTAAGGTCGCTTACGAAGGCGTTCCTTTCCTGCTGACGGATACCGTAGGGTTTATTCGTAAGCTGCCGCACCATCTGGTTGAAAGCTTCAAGTCTACCCTCGATGAGGTTCGGGAAAGTGATATTCTTCTGCATATAGTTGACGTGGCCCACCCCGCTTACGAAGACCAGATTAGAACCGTCCAGGAACTGCTAAAGGAGCTTGGGGCAGATCAGAAGCCCACCGTCCTTATCTTCAATAAAATTGACCTTTTCCGCGAACGCAATTATGACCTTTACCTCGATGAGGAGGGGCGCGACGAGGTGGAAGAAGGTTTGCGAAAAAGCCTGGAGAGTGAGTTTCAAAACGAGTCACTGCTCATCTCCGCCCATACCCGGGAGGGCATGGACTTGCTGCGGGAGCGGTTGGTGGCTATGGTTAAGGATGAGTACCAGACTACTTATCCTTATGTGGCTAAACACTGGTAAGGCGGCCGAAAAGCGACAGTTGTTGAATTGACGTTCCCAAGTGACTCACCAACCCACTTTTAACTCAGCACCTGGTACACGGCCATAGCAGAAACATAAGCCAGCACCGTCATAAAAGTAAACTGGATAATTGGCCACTTCCACCCACCGGTCTCCCGTTTCGTGACGGCCAGAGTAGCCATACACATCATCGCAAAGACGTAGAACACCAATAGGCTCCAGGCGGTGGCGGTGTTATAGACGGGCTCGCCCGTGCGGGGGTTGATTTCTTCGGCCATCCGGTCGCGGATGCGGAATTCGTCGTCTTCGCTGCCGATGGAGTAAATGATGGCCATTGTGCCTACGAAGACCTCCCGGGCGGCAAAGCTGGTGAAAAGGGCGATGCCGATTTTCCAGTCGTAGCCAAGGGGACGGATGACCGGCTCGATGAATTTGCCGACGTGGCCGGCGTAGCTTGCTTCTAATTGTTCGCTGGCGAGGAGGTTGGCGGCTTCTGCCTCGCCCAAACCTTGCTCTTCAACCGTTTTTTGCACCTGCGTGCGCGCCTCCTCCATTGAACTTGATGGACCGTAGGTAGATAGCCCCCAAAGGATGATGCTGATGAGCAGGATAATCTTACCCGCCTCCATGATGAAGGTCTTTACTTTTTGCCAGACGGTGATGCCGACATTGCGCCAAACAGGGGTACGGTAGTCTGGCATTTCGAGCATAAGGAAACTGCGCTCCTTACTTTTCAGAACTAATTTGAAGACCAGAGCCGATAACATAGCGGACGAAATGCCGAGGAAATAAAGCCCCGCAAAGGCTAAACCCTGGTAACCAAAGCCAAGGAAAGTCTCCTTTGGAACGGCGAAGCTGATGAGGATGACGTAGACCGGAATGCGCGCCGAACAGGAGGTGAGTGGCGTGACCAGAATGGTGAGTAAACGCTCTTTCCAGTTGGCGATCGTTCGCGTACTCATGATGGCCGGGATGGCGCAAGCATGCCCGCTGATGAGGGCAACTACCGAGCGGCCGTTGAGGCCAAAGCGTTGCATCAGGCTATCGAAAAGGTAGGCGGCTCGGGCCATGTAACCGACTTCTTCAAGAATGGTGATGAAAAGAAACAACACGGCAATCTGCGGAACGAATACAAGGACTCCGCCGAGGCCTGCAAAAACACCGTCTACCAGCAAGTCGGTGAACCAACCGGCGGAGAGGTTTTCGCGCACAGCACTGCTGAACGTTTCGAAGAACCATTCGATGCCGTCCATCGGCCCGCTGGTCCAGGCGAAGAGCGCCTGAAAAAGGAGTAGCATGATGAGGACAAAAATGAGCGGACCTAAAACACGGTGGGTCAGCACGGCGTCTAGTTTGTCGGTGAAGGAAGCTCTGGCTCCGGAGCGGCGAACGGTGTTTCTTACGATGGGCTCGAAGGTGTCGTACCGTTCCATCGTCTCTTCCACTTGGGCCCGGAGGCTGTGAAATCCGTTTTTCACCCGGGCTGTTTGGACCTTATGGCGCATTGTTTCGGGTACATGCTTGAGCCAACTGGCGTGGTGGACGAGCAGCAGAGCGTGGTAGTCGTTGCGGGCGGGGAGTTCCTGGCGTAGATCGGTGAGCACGTCGCGGGCAAGTACGCCGGGTTCGTAAAAGGGTTCCTCCGGGCGGAAGGCTTTAGGGTTACGCAGAAGGTCTCCGATGGCTGTTTTTAGCTCTGCGACGCCCTGGCTTTTCCTGGCGCTGACGGCCACTACGGGGACGCCGAGGCGATGGCTAAGCTCGGTCACGTCTATCTGGAGGCCTTCTTCCTTGATCAGGTCGGCCATGTTAAGCACGAGAATCATCGGAAGGTCGAGGTCCCGGAGTTGGGTGAATAGCAGCAGGTGTTTGTCCAGCTTGGTGACATCGGCGACGTAGAGAATGGCATCGGGGAAAAGATCGCCTTTCGGGTTGGTAAGCTCTTGTACCACGAGGCGCTCGTCCAGGCTGGTAGGGTAGCAGCTGTATGCTCCGGGGAAGTCGATAATTTCCACCGGGGGAAAACCGTCGATCTGAAGTACGCCAGATTTCTTTTCTACCGTAACGCCGGGGAAGTTGCCGATGCGCTGCCGTAGACCAGTTAGCAGGTTGAAAAGAGAGGACTTTCCACTGTTGGGATTACCGACAAGGCCGACGACAGGCGAAGCAATTGAAGAGGATTTTGATGTTCTGGGGGTGGCCAATTAATGGAGGTTTGGAAACAGGAAATAGAACGCAGAACGCAGCACTTTAGGCCGCCGCTCACGTCTGAAACCTGATCACTGATTTTTGAATTCCTACTTATTTGATCAGAATACAGGCAAGTTCTTGCTTACGGAGCGCGAGGCACTGCTGGTCGATCTTAACGTACCAGCTACCGCCGAATGGCCCTTTGCGCACCAAGCGCAGACTGGAACCAGGACGCACTCCAATATCCATTAATTTGCAAGCAAGGTTTTCGTTGGTGAAACGCTCAATCGTACCGGACATTCCGGCGACAAAATGAGAAGCTGCAGTACTACGTGGAAAGGGCATAAGAAAGGACTTTAGTCGCGAGCGCAAATATAGGCGAAAACCCTTGTTTTGAAATGGTCTAAATAAAATATGACAGTATTAAGAGGGTAGTAAGTAGCTAACTCCAAATAATAATACCTCAGCTACACCTATTATATTGACGGTTA
>JAPKCQ010000215.1 GCA_026421165.1 Lewinella sp.
ACAAGCATCGATATGGTCTCGGAGAGATTCTTCACGCAAAGCATCGACAACTTCTCCGATAACCAGTATCCCCCGGACACCACCTTCAGCTACGGCAATAATTTCTTCTGCCTTAGTAATGGTGCCGACGGTAGTCTTGCTTTCCGGTAAGCTTCCCGATTGGAGCAGGGCCATCGGCGTATCCCCAGGTCGGTAGAGAGAAAAAATGGTGGCAATCTCTGCTACTTTTCGGGTCCCCATCAGGATGACTACCGTTGCGCAGGAGCGGGCAGCTTCCTCCATTTCCTTCGGGAGCTGATGCACTTGCGTAGTGGCCGTGAGCACCCAGAACCCACGGCTGAGCCCCCGGTGAGTCAGAGGGATACCAGCCAAAGCCGGAACCGCTAAAGCACTGCTTATACCCGGAACAACCGTAACGGGAATCCCCGCCGATCGGGCAGCAGCCCACTCCTCTCCTCCCCTACCAAAAACGAATGGGTCGCCGCCTTTTAACCGAACGGCATGGCCATACTGAAGGGCACTCTCTACCAGTAACTGATTGATCGCCTCCTGGCTCATAGCATGCTTCCCGCAGCGTTTACCGACGTACAGTAAAGGAACGCCTAACCGGGCAAAATCAAGTAGCTCCTTACTCAAAAGGGCATCGTAAAGGATCACGTCGGCAGACTTGATGATCCGTAAACCTTTCAGGGTAAGCAGTTCAGGATCTCCCGGCCCAGCGCCCACCAAGCTAATACGAGGAGAAGTAAGATGAAAACCCATAAGCAAATATAATTACGTAGTTCAATGCAAACATACGTAATTAATACGTAGTTTTGCAACTACGTATTTAAACATTAAAATTTAGTTCCATGAAAAAGGTAGTCCTGGTTGGTAATGGCATGGTGGGTCATAAATTCTGTGAACTGTTCAGCCGCCACCCCAAACGTGCAGACTTCAGCTTACTTGTTTTCGGCGAAGAGCGCCGCCCGGCCTACGACCGCGTCCACCTCAGCGAGTACTTCGCCAACCGGGATGCCGACCGGCTTTCCTTAGCGAGTACGGAATGGTACGCGGACAACGGAATAGCACTACACTGCGGCGAAAGTGTGACGAACATTGCCCACGAAAAGAAGTGTGTCACGACGGCCTCCGGACAGGTCCACACTTATGACTATCTAGTTATAGCAACGGGGTCGAGTGCTTTCGTCCCGCCCATCTCCGGCAAGGAGAAAAAAGGAGTTTTCGTCTACCGAACGATTGAAGACCTCGACGCCATTATGGATTACGCAGAGACCATTAAAAGCCGTGAAGGCGCTTCCGCTACCGTGATCGGCGGGGGGCTGCTTGGCCTAGAAGCCGCCAAGGCAACGATGGACATGGGGCTAAAAAGCCACGTAGTAGAGTTCGCTGATCGCCTGATGCCCCGCCAGCTCGACGAACGGGGAGCCGCTGTTCTTAAGAACACGCTTACTGACCTCGGCCTCGGCATTCACTGCAAGAAAAATACCGCTCAAATTGGTGGAAACGGCAGCATCACCCACTTGGAATTCACCGACGAAACGGAGCTAAAAACAGATATGCTCATCATCTCCGCCGGCATCCGTCCGCGGGATGAGCTGGCCCGCCAATCTGGAATAGACGTTGGCCCGCGCGGTGGTATTCTCGCCGATGCCCAACTCCGCACCAGCGCTCCCGATGTTTTCGTAATTGGTGAAGCAGCCCTTTATAAAGGCATGATCTACGGCCTGGTCGCCCCTGGCTACGAAATGGCCCGCGTCGCCCTCGGCACCATCTTCGCCGACGCCGATGCTGGTACGATGCCCAGTACCATCGACATGTCAACCAAGCTAAAACTCATCGGTACCGACGTGGCCAGTTTCGGGCAGGTTTTTACCAACCCGGAAGAAGCGCGAACCATCGTTTTTAACGACGAAGTAAGCCGCGTTTACAAACGCATCAACATCTCCAACGACGGCAAGAAACTACTGGGTGGCATCCTCGTAGGCGATGCTTCCGATTACAATATGCTGCACCAGATTGTCCAAAACAATATGGCGATTCCACCCCAACCAGAAGACCTCATTCTCGGAGTAAGAGGTGGCGCAGACGCAGGTGCAGGGGTGTTGGACCTGCCGGATACCGCCGTCATCTGTTCTTGCGAAAACATTAGCAAGAGCCAAATGACCGGGCTACTGGACAGCGGTGAGGCCCAGTCCGTCAAAGACCTCGGCACTTGCTGTAGGGCCGGTACCGGCTGTGGCGGCTGCAAACCCATGATCAGTGACCTGGTAAATAGCTACCTGAAAAGCCAGGGTAAAGTAGTCCGCAACCTCATCTGCGAACACTTCCCTTACACCCGCCAGGAGCTGCGCGATCTTATCGCCGTGAAGAACATCCGCACCTACGACGAGGCCCTCGACCAGATCGGAAGCGGCAACGGCTGCGAAGCCTGTAAACCGCCCCTCGCCAGTCTTTTCGCCACCATTTACATGGAGACGGCCAATCCTCAGGCAGCAATCCAGGATACGAACGACCGCTTTCTGGCCAACATCCAGCGCAACGGTACTTACTCGGTCGTCCCCCGCGTAGCTGGTGGCGAGATCAGTCCCCGTCACCTTATCGCCATCGGTCAGGTGGCCGAGAAGTACGACCTCTACACCAAAATTACCGGCGGACAGCGGATCGATTTATTCGGCGCACGGCTGGAGGAGCTGCCCTTCATTTGGGAAGAGCTTATTGCCGCCGGTTTCGAAAGCGGCCACGCCTACGGCAAAGCACTGCGAACCGTCAAAAGCTGCGTCGGCAGTACTTGGTGCCGCTATGGAATGTCCGACGCTGTAACCATGGCCATCGAGCTGGAAAACCGGTACAAAGGCCTCCGTTCTCCGCACAAACTGAAGGGCGGAGTGAGCGGCTGTATCCGGGAATGCGCCGAAGCCCGCGGCAAAGATTTTGGCCTTATTGCCGTAGAGGGTGGCTACAACCTCTACGTCTGCGGAAACGGTGGCGCTCGGCCCAAACACGCCCAACTACTGGCCGGCCCGATTGACAAAGAAACCGCCGTACTGTACCTAGACCGGATGCTCGTCTTCTACCTCCGGACGGCCGCTCCATTGGTCCGCACCGCCGCCTGGCTAGAAGGCCTTGAGGGCGGCATCGATTACCTGAAAAGTGTAGTGATCGACGACGTACTCGGTCTCAACGCCGAGTTCGAACTGGAGATGAAAGGCCTCGTCGCCGCCTACAAATGTGAATGGAAAGAAGCCGTAACTACGCCCGCCTTAAGGGCTCGGTTCCAAACCTTCGTCAACACCGACGAGGGTGACGACACGCTGGAATTTGTAGGCCTCCGCGAACAGAAAATGCCCAAGCCCTGGAATTAGCCTGCGGGCGAGGGGCTGCGCCCCAGTATTTAACGGACCGATAGGCCCGAAACCTCCCTCTCCACAACTGGCCAGAAACACTCGGGGCACAGCCCCTGTAAATATTATCCATGACAACGACCACCGAACTGTACAAAACCGTTGACCTTGCCGAAGTATCCACCTGGTACAAAGCAGGAAAAACAACCCAATTCCCCGTTGGAGCAGGCGCCACCATCAAGTACGAAGACAAGCAAATTGCAGTATTCTACTTCCCCCGCCAGGAGAAATGGTACGCATGCCAGAACCTCTGCCCGCACAAGCTGGAAAACGTACTCGGCCGGGGGTTGATCGGAGAGCAAGACGGCGTACCCAAAGTCGCCTGCCCGCTGCATAAAAAGACCTTTAGCCTCACGACGGGCGAAAACCTCAACGGTGATTGCCCCGCCGTAGCGGTCTACCCGGTGAAGATTGAAGGTGATTACGTATACGTAGGTTTTGCGGATTAACCTTACCTTGCGGTTATGGCAGAACTAAGTAATCTAGAACAAGCCTTTGCGGCCATTGATGCAGCTAATGCGGCTGATACCCGGACCACCACGGTCGATGGAACTCCCCTACCCTACGAACTGGTGTATGGCCAACGGATGTCTGCCGTGCTAACTTCCTTTGCACCTGCGTCCGCGCCTGCTCTACAAATTGCCGCGCGCGCTCAGCACCTGGAGCGCTGGGCCATCCCCCGTTCGGATTACTCAATGGACCGCGTCGGTTACCTCACCTGGCGCAACGATCAGAAAAAGCGACACGCCGAACGAGCTGGAGAATTATTGAAACCACTAGGCTTTGCTCTTGAATCAATCAAGCGCGTGCAGTTTCTCCTGGAGAAAAAGCGCCTGAAACAGGATGCGGAGACGCAAACGCTGGAAGACGTGATCTGTTTGGTTTTCCTTGAGCATTATGCCCTGGAATTTGCAGGAACGCACCCGGAGGAAAAAGTGGTTGATATTCTGCAAAAAACTTGGGGGAAGATGTCGGCAGAAGGCCAGGCGGCAGCGTTACGGCTTGCGCTTCCGGAGGCCGTCAGTCGGCTAGTAAAAAAAGCGCTGGGGGATGGTTGAACAAGAAAACACCAATACCGATACCCGTTTATTTGCCCGCTTGCGCCGCTCGTATTTGCTTGCGCTGAGCGTGATCGGCCTGGCGTTACTGGGTGAGCATTTGCTGGTGGAGAGTTTCATGGACGACCAGGCTAAAGACGCCAACATCATCAACGTAGCGGGGCGCCAGCGGATGCTGAGCCAGCGCATCGCCAAACTCGGTTTGCTGCCGAAGGCAGATATTTCCGAGGATACTTTGCGCAACGACCTCGATGATTGGTTCGCCGGCCACAACTGGCTCACGCAGCAACTTGCCCAGGACCCCGTTTTGCCACAGCTAGAAGCACTCGATACCCTGATGACGCAAGTGAAGAACCTGTCCGTAGGTTTACAAAATTTTCCGGCGCAAACGCAGGATGCCGTGGAAGTTAACAGAAGCAAGGAAACCCTGAACACCCGCTCCGACGCTTTTCTCTCCCGCATGGAAATCATCGTCGGCGACATCTCAGCGGCAGCCACCGCCCGGGTAAACAACTTACGTCGGACAAAGGCCTGGATCAACCTCGGCATAGGCGGTATCCTCCTGCTCGAACTACTGTTCATCTTCCAGCCCATTAGCCGTTTCGTACGCCGGCAATTCTTAGTGCTGCAAGCCGAGAAAGCCGCACAGGCGCAGGCACGGCTCGTCGCGGAAAAAGCCGTAAGCGAAAAAGACGCCAGCCTGCGGGAGCTCTACGCCCTCAACCGAATCATCGACCGGGCAGCACTCTTTGCCACCCTCCACCACGACGGGTCGATTGTACACCTGAGCCGAAAATTTACCGACCTCCTCGGCTTCGCCGCAGGAAGCATCCCCGTAGGTCATTCGCTCGAGAAATACCTCCACCCTAAAGAAGGGCGGCAGGCTTACTTCGCCGAGACCATCGCTGGAGCCCGTACCGGCAACTGGCAGGGTGAGTGGCAGATCCGTGACCTGGCGGGAACGGAACACTGGCTGGAGGTGTCGCTGCTCTCTTCCCGGCAGGGAGGTACCAATCAGGTCTTTCTACTGGCCAGCGACGTAACCGGCCGCAAGGAAGCCGAACAATCTTTGCAGGCCTTCAGCGAAGAGAAAATATCAGAAGAAGTTGAGCGCAGTAAGCAACGCTCCCGCCAAATCGTAGAAGCCCAGGAGAAGGAACGCCTGCGGGTCGCCCGCGACCTGCACGACGGTATCGGTCAGAAGCTTACCGCCCTGAAGTTCAGCCTCGAAAGCCTAAACCCAAGCAAGCCGAAGCAGGCAGCCGAACGGATCAACCAACTCAAAATACTGAGCAAAGAAATTATCCTCGGCGTCCGGCTAGCCACCTTCAACCTCACCCCGCCGGAACTGATCGACTACGGCCTCGGCCCAGCCCTCGAGAAAATGGCCCGCGAGCTTAGCCGCTTGACCGGTGAGCACATCGTCTTCCGCAACGATGCCGTCGATTACCGGCTGAACGGACCAGCCGAGATCAACCTGTACCGCACCGTGCAGGAAGCCGTCAACAACGCCATTAAGTACGCCCGCGCCAACTACATCCTGATTACTTTGTCTGCTGGCCCACAGCTACTCAGCATCACCATCGACGACGACGGCGAAGGCTTCGACCGCGAAGACCTCTACAATAAAACAGACGGCTCCGGCCTCGGCCTCCACTTTATGGAAGAGAGAATCGGTAACCTAAACGGACGGATATTCATGCGCAGTCACCCTGAAACCGGAACCCGAATCAGCATCAACGTACCGCTGTCGGAATGTGAACCAAAGGAAGGCTGACCACTTCAGCTCATAACCCCTGACTATTCTTAGCTTTTCAAGTTTAAAATCATGCCAATCAAAATTGTACTAGCCGATGACCATGCCCTCGTAAGGGACGGCATCAAAAGTTTACTCGAAGACGAGGCCGACCTCCACGTAGTAGGAGAAGCCAGCAACGGAGAGGAAGCTCTTGAAGTGGCTACCCTCCTCAAGCCCGACCTGGTCATCATGGACATCCGTATGCCCCGAATGGACGGCATCGCCGCAGTTCGGGTCCTGAAAGAAAAAGGAAACCCGACCCCCTGCCTGATGCTGTCCATGCACGACAGCGAAGAATATGTCCTGCAATCCATCAGCGCAGGCGCCCACGGTTACCTGCTCAAAGACGCCAGCCGCGATGAATTCCTGAAGGCCATCCGGACGGTGGTAAAGGGAGAGAAATACTTCAGCGGAGACCTGTCCAATATCCTGATTAAACAAATCACGGGTGGCGTGTCTGCCCCCTCAACTTCCTTTACCCCTGCTGCCGCCTCGCCCATAAACATCACGCGCCGGCAACGGGAAATTCTCCGGCTGATCCCCAAGGGAATGACCAACCAGGAGATTGCCGACGAGCTCGGCCTCAGCCGCCGGACGGTGGAAACGCACCGCTATAAAATGATGGAAACGCTGGGCGTTAACAATAAGCATGACCTTTTGCGGAAGGGGCGGGAGATGGGGATTATTTAAGCTTATAGCTCTAAATCAGTGCTCCAGGAAGTCAATCAAATGCTTCCGGTACCCATAATAATCGGGATGGTTCAAGATGTCCTTCCGGGCACGTGGCCGCTCGAAGCCGATCTCCAGAATATCACCGATTTGGGCGCGGGGGCCGGAGGTCATCATGAGCACCCGGTCAGCCAGGAATATGGCCTCGTCGACATCGTGGGTGATCTGAATGGCAGTAATCTTTTCCTTGTCCCATATTTCGAGAAGAACATCCTGCAGTTCAGCTTTGGTCAGCGAGTCCAGCATGCCAAAGGGCTCGTCTAGTAGCAGAATTTTGGGGCGAAGGGCGAAAGCCCGGGCAATGCCGACCCGCTGCTGCATCCCCTGGCTCAGTTCGGTCGACTTTTTATGCATGGCATTGCCAAGGCCTACTTTGTTCAGGTAGTAAGCACAAATGTCCTTCAGCTCCTTTTTGGAGGCCTGAGGAAAGACCTGTTTAACGCCCAGTAGTACGTTCTCTAACGCCGTCATCCACGGCAGTAGGCTGGGCGACTGGAAGATCACGCCCCGGTCTGGCCCCGGTCCGGAGATGGGAAATTCCTTGAGTAGGATGTCACCGCCAGTGATGTCGTTAAGCCCGGCAATCATGGTCAGCAGCGTCGTCTTACCGCAGCCTGAGTGGCCGATGATGGAGACGAACTCCTCCTTCATTACCTGAAGCTGGAGGTTTTCCAGGACTACGTAATCCCCCTTGGGCGTAGGGTAAGTCTTGGTGAGGTTTCGCATGTCGAGCATGACGTTGCGGAGGTTGGGATTGGTGGACATGTGTTAGGAATTAGAAAATTAG
>JAPKCQ010000216.1 GCA_026421165.1 Lewinella sp.
GGGAGGGCCGTGTTCGCTGGCGCGAACACGTTTTCACCTCAAGTGACCGACGGTATATAAGGAAGAAGAACTGGCGGAGATATTGCCGGTGTTGAAGTCTAAACTGAGTGTCCTGACTTCACTTAAGCTAGGCTCAGTGTCAAGTACACCTCATTATTTAGATTGAGTTTAAATAAAAGGAGCAAACATCTTGCGGGGACCGAAAAGAGCCGTTACATTTGTGTTATTATTATTATTTAGACTAAATTTAAACAATGAAACATCTACTACACTTTGTGGTGCTTGTCACCCTTCCTTGTGTACTTAGTGCACAGTTTTTCCAAGTTGAGCAAGGCGCAGGTTACGCCGATGCCGTTTATTACGACATTGCCACGCGCTCTTCTACTTTTGTAGGTCATACTTCTTGGGACATTGCTTTCAACGTTGGCGGTCGCTCTTCCGGCATCCTCGTTAACGAAGGGATTGCTTCTTCACGGACTGAGCCACTACGGTCTACCGAGCTTTACGTTAGTTCCGCAACCGATTTTGCTACGGCGGACACCACCCAGATCACGGCTCGTGTTTATAACGGAGAAGCAAGTTGGGACGACGGCGCTTTCAACGTGCCTGCCATTTCCGGAGATCCTTTCGACCTGGGGTGGGGGAATTACTCTACTGCTACCCAGACGGTACTGGGCAGCCGCGTATTCTTCGTCGTTACGCCCGATGCTCTTTACCATAAGCTGTTCGTCCAGTCGTTGGCTGGTGGAGCTTACACCTTTATCCACGGTCCGTTGGATGGCAGTACTACGGATACCATTACCATTACTAAGGAAGAGTTCATTGGTAAGACTTTGGCCTACTTTTCCTTCAACGATGGAGTGCAGGATTTGGAACCGGAAAGTTGGGACCTTCTCTTTACCCGCTACGTAACGCCGCTATCCGACGGTGCAGGAAGTATCCTTGATTACACCGTTACGGGCGTGTTGCAAAATAAAGACGTTGGTGTGGCTAAACTGTCCGGTATCGATCCGGAAACTGTTGCTGCGCCGACGGAAGATGAGGCTTATTTAAGTTCCCTGACCACCATCGGCTACGACTGGAAAAGCATCAACCTCGCCACCTTCCAGTGGGCTATTCCTGACGATGTCGTCTATTTCGTACGGACGCCAGACAGCCTCTACCGGATGCAGTTTATCGATTTCGAAGGCAGCTCGACCGGGATTTCAACCTTCAGTCTAGGCGCGGAAGAAACCACCGCAACCACGGTCTTACCCGCCGGCATCAACCGCAGTCGCGTATTTCCCAACCCTGCTTCTGACCGGACGGTACTGGAAGTGGAGATCAAGCAATCCACCGAAAACCTTACCCTGGAGGTAATTGACCCTACCGGAAGAACCCTCTTTGCTTCCCGCGTCCGCGCCCTAGGTATTGGCGTGAACCAAATTGAAGTACCGCTACAGGGTCTTCCCGCTGGCCACTATTTCATCCGGCTTAGCGGCACTACTGGCGTACTTACTCATCACCTAATTAAGCAGTAAACCATGAAATTCATTCTCCCCATCCTCTTCCTGTTTGC
Organism: Lewinella sp.; assembly: GCA_026421165.1. Classification (GTDB taxonomy): domain Bacteria; phylum Bacteroidota; class Bacteroidia; order Chitinophagales; family Saprospiraceae; genus Neolewinella. Next base: position 1,559 of record JAPKCQ010000216.1, read on the forward strand.
GGGGCTAACGGCCTGCACACCGGCGGATCAAACCGCTGAGCAAGTACCGGAGAAGGACACCGAGGAAACCGCCGAACGCATCGTTTCCCTGAGTGGTACCCTCACCGAATTGCTCTACGATCTGGGCTTCGAAGACCAGTTGGTCGGCGTCGACGTCACGAGCACTTACCCTCCTGCGGTCAACACCGTTCCGAAGCTTGGCCACGTAAACAAACTAAACGTGGAGGCACTACTGGAACTCCGTCCAACGCTGATTTTCGTGGATGCTGACCGCAGCGAAACGCCCGCTTTAATCACACTCACGGCCGCCGGAGTAAATGTAGTTGCCGTGCCTTCTGAACCGACGCTGGACAACGCCGCCCGGGCCGCCAAGGTCCTAGGCAAGCACCTTCAGCTCTCCGCCGAAAAAGTAGCCGACTATGCCGCGGGGATTAAAATAGACAGTGAGGTGCTGGCCGAAACTCTGGCCGGCGCAGTGGGAGATAAACCCCGCGTGCTGTTTATCTACGCCCGGGGCGCCAAGCAGTTGATGGTGGCAGGAGCCGACACCGAAGCCGCCGCAATGATCGAGTTGGCCGGTGGCCAAAACGCCATCACCAGCTTCACCGACTTCAAGCCATTGACGCCCGAAGCACTGGTGGAAGCTGCGCCAGAAGTGATCCTGATGTTTGAGTCCGGGTTGAAGAGCCTGGACGGTAAAGCTGGCCTGGCCAACGTGCCCGGAATCGGTCAAACTCCAGCTTTTAAAAATGACCGCATTGTGGCCATGGACGGGCATTACCTGCTCGGCTTCGGCCCACGTGCGGCCCGTGCGGCGAACGACCTTGCCCAGGCACTTTACCCCGTTCAAACCAAGTAGAATCTCATGAAAGCCCAATTCTCCGTCCCGGCCGTTTTGCTGGTCTTATTGGTACTCTTGTTACTCGCCGGCGTCATGACCGGAGCGTACGAGCTTTCCGGTACGAACTTATGGCGGGCACTAACCGGTCGGGCGGAGGAATTGGAGCAATTTTTAGTCTGGCAGGTCCGGATTCCGCGGTTACTACTAGCCGTTGTGGTTGGGGCTGCCCTGGCGGTTACCGGGGCGGCGACCCAGGGTTTATTTCGCAATCCGCTGGCAGAGCCAACGCTGATTGGGGTTACCAGCGGCGCGATGCTTTTTGCCGTGACGATGCTGGTGCTGAGCGCGAAATTACTGGCCGGGTTTCCCGTTTGGGTACAGCAGATCAGCGTTAGTTTGGCGGCCTTCATTGGAGCCTTGCTGACTACCGGCCTTGTGTACCGGCTTGCTGCTGGACGGGGTAGGTTGGACGTCACGACCATGTTATTGGCGGGCATTGCCATTGCTGCGCTCGCCGGAGCATTTACCGGTTTATTGGTTTATCAGTCTACCGAAAGCCAACTACGCGACATCACCTTTTGGTCGCTCGGTAGCCTCGGTGGAGCCAATTGGACGCAGGTGGCCATCGCTGGCCCGATCGTATTGGCCGGAGGGTTTTTCCTGAGGCGCGATGCCTTGGCCCTTAACGCCTTTCTCTTGGGAGAGCGGGAGGCGGAGCAACTCGGGTTTCGGGTTGATCAAGTGAAACGTCGGGTCATCGTTTGGGTGGCCTTACTGGTGGGTGTTTGTATTTCGCTTACGGGGCTTATCGGCTTCGTTGGTCTCGTCATCCCTCACTTTTTGCGCCTGTGGCAGGGGACGGATTACCGGCGGTTGCTGCTTTACTCCGCGCTGCTCGGCGCCAGTTTTTTGCTCGGGGCTGATACCTTGGCTCGGACCGTCGTAGCACCTGCCGAATTGCCTATTGGTATTCTTACCGCACTGGTTGGCGCACCGTTTTTTATGTGGCTACTCCTGCGGGAGCGGCGTAAAAGCATGCTATTATGATTCGGGGAACTAACTTATCGTGGCGCATCAACGGGCGTGCTATTCTGGACAGCGTGGACTGCGAAATTCATCCCGGCCGTGTGACCGTCGTGATGGGTAAAAACGGTGCGGGCAAGAGTACTCTTTTGAACCGTCTGGCTGGATATGATTCAGCAGGAGGCGAGGCCGCAGGTGCAGTGGAGGTTGATGGGCGAAAATTGACCGATATTGCTCCGAAGGAACTGGGACAAAAACGTGCGGTACTGGCACAGTCCGTTTACTTAGGTTTCCCCCTCAGCGTAGCTGAAGTCGTCGAAATAGGCTGCTACGGTCGCTACGACGAAATGACCGGTAGAGAGCGCCGCCGCCGCGTCAGTCATTACCTTGATCTACTAGAATTAACCAGTTTGAAAGACCGCTCTTTTCCAACCCTTTCCGGTGGGGAACAGAAGCGGGTACTACTGGCCAAATGCCTTCTGCAACTGGACGGCGACGATGCAACGACCAACCGCTATCTCCTCCTAGACGAGCCTACTGCGGCTCTCGATGTGGAGCAACAATACCGCTTCGTCCACCTTGCCGCCGGCCTGGCCCGGGAGCGTGGGATGGGCGTATTTGCCGTTTTACATGACCTTAACCTCGCGGCCCGCTTCGCCGACGATCTCATCTTCCTGAAGGGAGGCAAGCTCGTTGTCGCTGGCCCCAAAGCCTCCGTGCTAACCAAATCAACCATCCGTAACACTTTCGATGTGGACTGTCTCATTCAGGATCATCCCCGTGCCGACTGCCCGCTCATCACCACCCTGCCTTATGGAAAACCAAACTTCGCACCTGCGTGCGCGCCTTAAAGAACTGATCAACGAAGAACCTAAACTTCGTGCCCGCGACCGTGCCGAACGCCTTGGCGTCAGTGAGGCCGAGCTTCTTAGCCTGGGGCTCGGAGAAGACGTCATCCGCCTGGATGGCGACTTCAAAGACATGCTCAAGGACATCAAGCAAATGGGCTACGTTATGGCCCTGACTCGCAACGACCACGTCGTCCATGAACGCAAGGGCGTTTACCATAACATCACGTTTTACGACGGACCGCACAATATGGGCGTGGCCGTAAATGAGGGTATCGACCTGCGGTTGTTCATGAATGAATGGAAGTACTGCCTGGCCGTAATCATGCGGCGCGGAAAGGGCGGCGATCTTCACGGCCTGCAGTTCTTTGATGCTTACGGAGCAGCCGTCCACAAAATCTATGCTACGCCGAAAAGTAGGCTGGAGGGATGGGCTTACATCACCGAAAAATACTGGACGAAACAGGAGGCAGTTGTCGTTGCTGATCGCGAACGTCCTTTACCCGCCGCCGAACGCCCAGACGAGGAAATAAGCGTTGGTACCTTCCAGGCGGAGTGGCGCAATTTACAAGACACCCACCACTTCTTTGGCTTGGTTCGGAAGTATAAGTTGAGCCGTACGCAAGCACTTCGCTTGGCGCCTGAAGGAATGGTGACGCCGGTAGACCGCTTAGCGGTAGAGCGAGTACTGACCGCCGCCGCTGAAGATGCTGTCCCCATCATGTGTTTCGTACACAGTAAAGGCTGTATCCAGATTCACAGCGGACTGGTGAAGCACCTTAAGTGGATGGGTAAGTGGTTTAACGTGCTCGATCCGGCCTTCAACCTGCACCTTGATACGGAGGCTATTCATCAGGTCTTCGTTGTCCGCAAACCCACCTCCGACGGGACGGTCACTAGCCTGGAACTTTTTGACGAACGGGGTGAGATGATCACCTACTTCTTTGGTGCCCGTAAACCGGGCAATCCGGAGTTGCCGGGATGGACATCTATCCTTGAAGATTTGGCGCAAAGTGCTGCCCTCACTGTTTAATTTTTTCTGACCATGTTTCAACACGATGACCACGACCACGAAGCCAACGTCTTGCACAGCAGCCGGTACGGGTTTCTTGTCCACTGCCCCGGCTGCGATCGTTTCCAGCTGGCCTACGGTACTTTTCGGCTAAGCCAGGACAAGGAAGAACTTCGGTCCTTTGCCCGCCTGATCAACCGCTATGTCTATCGCTACCTTCGTCGGGTTGAGCGTACTAAGCGCGATATTTTTATCGACAGTCCTTTTCCTGGTTTCGGCCTCATCTTTTCTGTGGAGGATCTGGAACGGCTCAACAATATTTTACAGCGGGGCCTGCTGGTGTTGGATGCTGGAGACCGGGTTCGGTTGCAGTAGAATACTTCTATTTTGTCTCGTACCCCGAAGGGGGACTTCTTTTAGCGATGGGTTGAAAAGGTGCCGAAGGCGTCGATTAGCCCATCGCGTGCGTCTAAAACATAAGGCATGCGCTTAACACTAATTCTAAGCTTGTTTTCCGTTTGGCTTTACGCCCAGTCGGAAGATTCTTTGATCTTGTCCGTAAATCTTGACGACATAGTAGTAACGGCCCAGTATCTTCCTACAGAAGCACGCAATTCGGTGCACAAGGTTACGGTCATCAACAACCGGGAATGGAAAGAACAAGGCGTAATGACACTGTCCGGATTGCTACAAAGGCAACTGACTATGAACGTCAGCCCCGACCCTATTCTGGGCAACGGGCTTAGCATTCAAGGGCTCGGTGGGCAGAACGTCCAGATTATGATCGACGGTATACCGGTGATCGGTCGTTTGGGTGGAGAGATCGACTTGACCCAGCTGGACCTCTCCCGTTTTGCTCGGGTGGAGATCATTACCGGAGCCCTTTCCGCTCGCTACGGCACCGATGCTGCGGGTGGAGTAATCAACCTGATCAGGGCCAAAGAACAGGCCTCAGCCTGGAAATTGGAAGCCGGCGGGCAGTACGAAACCGTTGACCTCGACCGGCAGTACCTACGCATCGGCCGGCAGCTGGGCGACTTCCAGATCGGCGGCGGGGTAAACCGTTTCAAGGCCCGGTTCGCTCCGGTGGATAGCCTCCGAGCGGGAACCATTCCTTGGAATCCGAAAGACCAGTTGGGCTTCGACGTGAACGTGGCTTACCGGCCGACGGATTCGCTTACCATTCGGTACGGGTACCAGCAGTTTGGTGAGGTATTGACCCTGTTTGGTGAAGTCCGGCGACCGCAGTTTCGGCCTTACGTACAGGACCAGCTTTTCGATACCCGGCGCCGTGACCATTCTCTTTCTGCTAATTATCGTATTTCGTCGAGCCTCAATGCTGACCTGGTGGCGGGCATCAATACTTTTGACCGCTTCAAAAGTACCGAACGGAGAGACTTTGAACCAGACACTACGAGTCTGGTTCTGGGAGGGCAGGATACTACGAAGTACACGGGGAACTTGCTGCGGCTCAGCCTGACCTCCACTACGGGCAAACGCTTTGACGCGCAAGTCGGGCTGGAGTACCGCAGGGAAACGGGTGCTGGTGGTCGTATCCTTGATACGGTTACCCTGGAGCGTGAACCCGCCCTGACCAATGCAGCGGCCTGGTTTGGTCTCACTTACCGTCCGCACACAAACTGGACGGTGGAAGCCACGACGCGCCTGGGCTACAATAATCGCTATGGCCATCCGCTGGTTCCCGCCCTGCACGTACTTTGGAAACCGGGTGCGGAGTGGCGCTGGCGGGCGAGCTACGCGGCGGGTTTTCGGGCACCTTCCGTACAGGAGCTTTTCTTCAATTTCATCGACGTCAACCACTTCATCGTCGGCAACCAAACGCTGGCGGCGGAGCGGAGTCGGAACCTGCGCTTGAGTGGGGACTGGTCGGGGGGCAAAAGGTTGCCAATCAAGGTTGCCGGAGAACTGTTCTATAACCGCCTCACGGATCGGATTACGCTGGCCGATGTGGACGATGGCCGCTTCAGTTACGTCAACTTAGCCGAGTACGAAACCCACGGGGCAACGCTACAATTTGAATACGAACCCAACGAAAGTCTGTACCTCTCCAGCGGAGGGGCACTTACCCGTTTACTGAACCCTACCAAGGGAACGGAAGAGGACCTACCCTTGTTTTTAACGCTGTACGAGTGGCGCAATGAAGTGAGCTACCGGTTTTCCGGCCCGAAACTCGTTTTTCGGTTAGACCACCGCTACGTTGGCAGACGAGACCGGTACCAGATCACGGCAGATGGCTCTGTGAGTCAGGGTTTCATTGGTGATTATCACCTGTTGCACCTGACGGCCAATAAGTCGTTCTGGGAGGGTCGCGTTCAACTATCCGTTGGCGTGAAAAACCTGCTGAACCGGGAACGGGTGCCGGTGACCGGTGGTGGTGGGGGCGGAGCCCACTCCGGCGGAAACGATGGGCGGCTGATTGATTATGGGCGTAATTTCTTTGTTGGTGTTGCTTTTCGTTGGTAA
>JAPKCQ010000217.1 GCA_026421165.1 Lewinella sp.
CTAAAAGACCAAACACCCGCCACGCCTCCAACAAGCGGTAGCCCTAACGAACCAACAGACTAACGACCTAACATACTAATCCCCGTGCACTTCGACATAATAACCCTACTACCCGAGCTACTAGCCTCCCCCCTCAGCCACAGCATCATGCAGCGGGCAAAGGATAAAGGATTACTCACCGTCGCTCTCCACGACCTACGCGAATACGGCATGGGTAAACACCGTCAGGTAGACGACTACCAGTTCGGCGGCGGAGCCGGCATGGTGATGCGCTGCGAACCCCTGGCGGAGCTCATTGATAAACTCAAAGCCGAACGGGCGTACGACGAGATCATCTTTCTTACCCCGGACGGCGAACAGTACGCCCAACGCCGGGCCAACCGCCTTAGCCTTGGTAAGAACCTGCTGCTCATTTGTGGCCACTATAAAGGTATCGATCAGCGCATTCGGGACGAGTACGTCACGCTGGAAATCAGCATCGGTGATTACGTGCTTTCGGGAGGAGAACTAGCCGCAGCCATCTTGGTGGATTCCATCGGCCGCATTCTGCCCGGTGTACTAAACGACGAAACCTCCGCTTTAACGGACAGCTTTCAGGACGATCTCCTAGCCCCGCCCGTCTACACCCGCCCGGCGGAGTGGCGCGGACGCGAAGTCCCCGCCATCCTCCTGAGTGGCCACACCGCCCACATCGAGAAATGGCGGGAGGAACAGGCCCTGCAACGAACTAAAGATCGCCGGCCGGATATTCTTGAATAAACCCACCTTTGCGCTAAACTTAAGATTCTAGTGAAATCTGGGGGTGGAGGGGCTTCTGCCAACGAACCAAAATATAAACGAACGAACCAACATGAACCACACCTACATAGCAATAATGGCCGGCGGCGTCGGCTCTCGCTTCTGGCCCGCCAGCCGCGAAGCCCACCCCAAGCAGTTCCTCGACATTATGGGCGACGGCCGTAGTCTCCTGCGCATGACCTTTGAGCGCTTCCTCAAGGTAACCACGGCGGATAAAATCTTCATCGTTACCAACGGAAAGTACCAGGCCCAGGTACTGGAGCACCTGCCCGAATTGAGCGAGAGTCAGGTGCTCTGCGAACCGAGTAGAAACAATACTGGCCCCTGCGTAGCCTACACTGCCTTCAAACTTCGTGCGCTTGATCCCGATGCCAACATCGTCATCGCCCCGAGCGATGCCCTGATCGTAAACGAAACGCTCTTCGCTGATAATATCAATAAAGCCCTGGCCTATACGGCGGAGAACGACGCCCTGGTAACTCTCGGCATCGCCCCTGATCAGCCGCACACCGGCTACGGCTACATCCAGTTCCTGGGCGAAAGCGGTAAAGACGGTGTCTACTCCGTAAAGCGCTTTACCGAAAAACCGGACTTCGAAACGGCCAAGTCCTTTCTTCGCGACGGAGACTACCTCTGGAATGCTGGTATTTTTGTCTGGCGTGCCGAAACGGTGCTCAAAGCCTACGAACAGTATGCACCGGAAATCTTTGCCTTGCTTTCTCAGGGGTTAAGCTGCTACAATACGGCTGACGAACAAGCCTTCATCGACGAGTTTTACCCGCAAACTCCCAGGATCTCGGTCGACTACGCGATCATGGAGAACGCGAAGAATATCTTCACCATCCCCGCCCAGTTCGGCTGGTCGGATCTTGGAGCTTGGGGTGCGCTGTATCAGGAAAGCCCGAAGGATGAGCACGGTAACGTAATCATGGCGGATAAGGTCATCACCGAAGATGTTCACAACTCTTACATCCGCGGCCCTGAAGGAAAACTTATCGTCGTTGGTGGTGTAGACGATTTGCTCATTATTGACGAGGGCGATGTACTGCTAGTGTACCCTAAGAGCCGGGAACAGGAGATTAAAGCCTTGCGCGGCCGTGCGGACGATCAGTTCGGAGCAAAGTTTGTGTAAATAGCCCGGGTGGATTTGTGAACATCTGCAGACTCTGCAACATTTAAGATACAGTTGGGGCGAAAAATCGCGCTAAGTGACTTACTTTGCCCGCTCGCCCCGTTTTTTATTCAGCTCATCTACGAAGAACTACCCACATCATGCTTTCAGCCGTCATTGCTTGCTTCGTCATCGGATACGTCGTTATTGTATTCGAACACCCTTTACGTCTTGACAAAACGGTACCCGCACTTCTGATGGGCGCCCTTTGTTGGGCTTTACTCAGTCTTGGTTTCAATGCTGGTGCACTCGATGTCGTCGATTCCTATGGCCAGCTTTTTTCCATGGGCGGCCACGGTGTGGATCCTCTCTCTGAAGCGGCGCATCACGAAGCTGAGCATGGTTTTACCAGCAGCCTTCTGCACCATTTAGGTAAGACCGCCGAAATTCTGATCTTTCTCATTGGCGCCATGACGATCGTGGAAATTGTGGATTTACACCGCGGTTTCGATATCCTGAAGGGCTGGATCAGTACCCGCTCCAAAAAGAAATTACTCTGGATCGTGGGTGTTCTGGGCTTCATCCTCTCCGCCATCATTGATAACCTGACGGCCACCATCGTACTGGTAACCCTACTTCGCAAGCTGGTTCCCAACCGCGAAGAGCGCATCTGGTTCGTTGCCCTTATTGTAATCGCTGCCAACGCTGGTGGCGCCTGGTCTCCGATCGGCGACGTAACCACCACCATGCTCTGGATCGGTAAAAGAGTTACCACCGCAGGCCTGGTGGAATACCTTATTATCCCATCTATCATCTGTTTTGTCCTGCCATTCATTGTTGCTAGTTTCCTCAAGCCGTTTCAAGGGAACCTCCTACCGGAAGAGGTCAAAAGTGAAGACGGTGTTGAAGTGGGTACGGAGCGCTTGCTCTCCAGCAAAACCATGCTGTTCCTCGGTCTTGGTATGATTGTTTTCGTGCCTATTTTTAAGACCATCACCCACCTCCCTCCTTATATCGGTATGATGCTGAGCCTTGGCGTAGTATGGCTGGTATCCGAGTACATCCACCCCGAAGAAGACTTCAAGGAAGAGCGTAAGGACATATACTCTGCCCACAAGGCACTTAGCCGGATTGAGATGTCCTCGATACTCTTCTTCCTTGGCATCCTGATGGCCGTTGCTGCGCTGGAAACCGTTGCTGTTGGTGACGTAGGTGCGCTGCGGGCCGTTGCCGATCAGCTGCGAGCAGTCATCCCTAATCAGGATACTGTAATCATTGTACTTGGCTTCTTATCTGCCATTATTGACAACGTCCCACTGGTGGCGGCCTCCATGGGCATGTACGATATCGCAAACTTCCCGGAAGACAGTAAACTCTGGCACTTCATCGCCTACTCCGCCGGTACGGGTGGTTCTATGCTCATCATCGGCTCCGCTGCGGGTGTTGCGGCTATGGGCATGGAGCGCATCGACTTCATCTGGTACTTTAAGAAGATCGCCTGGTTGGCCTTTATTGGTTTCGCCGCCGGTGCCGCAGCCTTTCTTTTCATCGAAGCCTACTTTAATCCCATCACCGGTTGAGAATACTAACATTAACGCTGCTTACGGTTCTATTTTTGTCCTGCAGTGAACGCGAAGACAAGCTACTCTTAGGTGAGTGGCAAGCTACTGAGGTACTTGAAAGTGGTGATAGCCTCAAGCTCGACCCCGCCCAGGTAGGCTTTCTCTTCCGGCCGGACAACCGTTACACCTTTCGGTCTACCCTTCGCTACGAAGAAGCGGGCACTTGGCGCTACTCCAAAGGCCTCCTAATGGCTCAAGATACTACGCGGGAAAACAGCCTCGAGCGGGTGGTCGCAGTTGAAAAACTTACCATAGACAGCCTTGAAATTCGAATGCTTTCGGATGGTGAAGAGCAGTGGCTGATTTTACTGAAGCAACAATAGGGCGCGGCCGCTGGTGCAAAGCACGTTTAAGGAACGCGAACAAAATAAAACCAGATTTCTGACCGTCTTGTTTTGCCCCTGCTGTCGCCAAAAATAATTTCCGTAGCGATGCTATGCAAAGGATTTTTGGCGACAGCAGGAACAAAAACGCCAGGTCAGAAAATCTGGTTTTATTCTATTCGCGTTCCTAAGACTTGCGGACCTTCTCTTTTGTCGCCTTCCGGAAAAGCTGCCTCGTAAGGCGCGCAGCGCAGAAACCTGCACCCGCGCTCAGAGAGCGTCGTAACCGTCTAAAGCCGAGGACTGAATTATCCGCGCCAAAGCAGCGAGCTGTCCCCGTAACTCAAAAACCGAAAGTCATTCTCCAGCGCGTAGTCATAAATCCGTCGCCAATCATCCCCAACAATGGCAGCGACGAGGAGAAGAAGGGTAGACCGGGGCTGGTGAAAATTGGTGATCAAACCATCCGCCAGCTTGAGCTTTGCAAATGGCGTTAGTAAGAGTTGGGTGTATCCGGAAAGCTCCGTCAGGCGATTGGTGTGCATCAGGTCGATCAGACCGGTTACCGCTTTGAGAGGATTAACGCTGGTAAGAAGCGGATCTTCAGCCACCCACTGTCCTACTTCTACTGCACCATCAACAACCGCGGTTTTACCAACGGTAAAACTGGCGCCGAGGTAGAACAGGCTTTCTAGGCATCGCAGGCTAGTGGTGCCGACGCTGACAATAGGTTTACCAGCCTCCAGCTGATCCCGCAATCGCTCAACGAGGGACCGGCTAACGGTGAAGAACTCTCGGTGCATAGTGTGCCCACCCAAAGTATTCGCATCAACGGGTTTAAAGGTGCCGGCCCCTACGTGGAGGGTTACTTCCTCCCAGTCAATACCATTTTCTTGTAGGGCAGCCATTACCTCCGGGGTGAAGTGGAGGCCAGCGGTTGGCGCGGCGACGGAGCCTTCGGTCTTTGCAAAAACGGTCTGGTAGCGGGCGGAGTCCTCTGGTTCCGACGCCCGGCCGAGGTAGGGTGGTAGCGGGATGGTGCCGGCGGCGGCCAGGATCTCTCCGAAGGTTAGGGGGTTGCCTTCGGTCTCCCAGCTGAAGGTGAGGGCGAAGGTATTGTCCATCCGTTCTCCTCGCTCTGCCGTGAGGGTTGTCTTCTGGCCATAGACTTCTAGCTTCAGTGCCAGCGGGCCACGTTTCCAGCGGCGGTTTCCACCAATTAAAACCTTCCATTGCACCCGCGTACGCGCCCCTAAATTCTGCGCGTAATCAACCGGAAGCAACGGATCGAGGCAGAACACCTCGATGGGCCGCTTGCCTTCCGTCAACGGAAAAAATAGCCGCGCATGAATCACCCGCGTCTGGTTACCGATCAAGAGCGTACCGGCTGGAAGCCGCTGCGGTAAATCACTGAAAACGCCGTGGGAGATCGCTCCGTCGCGGTACACCAGCTGCTTCGCCGACGACCGCTCTCCGGCCGGGTAGCGCGCAATGCGCTCGTCGGGTAAGTCGTAGTCAAAAATATCGATGGAAAGGTCGCGGGCGTTGGTGGCCATGAGGTGGGTTTAGCAGCCCGCAAAGATACAGTTAGTACGTCGCTGAGTTCGTTACCGCAAGTACCATTCGTCTTGCTACGCTTGCTCTCCACGGCGAACAAGCGTAGCACCGTAAGTGGTAACAGCGGAGCAGATTAGCAGCTTCGCGACTCATGAACTCACTCCGCCGGTCCAAAAAATAACAACGTTCATCGAAAACGATCCGTCCGACCGCCTCCAATGAGCGTTCTTTGCATCTAATTATAACCGTGAATTTATGTCTAACTTTCTGAAGATTCTTTTTGGCTCCTGTCTGGGAACACTACTCGCGCTCGGAGCGCTTATTTTTATCGGCATCTCCGCCGTTGCTGGAATTGCCAGCTCCGGCGACCAAAAGCCGGAAGTAGAAACCAACTCCATCCTGAAACTTGACCTGAGCCAGGTGCCGGAGCTTACCGGTAATGTTGCGATGGGCAGCTTTACTTCTTTCGAACTTAAAACCGACCAAGTTCTCGGTGTACACGACGTAATTCGAGCCATCGCAAAGGCTAAAGATGACGAAGACATCAAAGGCATCTACATGAACAGCATGATGCAGAGCGGCGGCCTCGCTAAGCTTACCGGTATTCGGGAAGCATTGGTCGACTTTAAAAGCGCCGGCAAATTTGTCCTTACTTATGCACCGATTCTCGACCAGACTGCTTACTACTTAGCAACTGCTGGCGACGAAATATTCCTCGGCCCACTCGGCGTAGTCGATTTTCGTGGTCTCGGAGCCGAAGTTATGTTCTACAAAAAGATGATGGATAAGGTTGGCGTTGGTGTTGATATCTTCTACGCAGGTAAGTACAAAAGTGCTACCGAACCCTTCCGCCGTACCAATATGAGCCCCGAGAGCAAGGAGCAGGTCCGGGAATTCATGACGGATATCTCCGACCTCATGCTGGCCAACATCGCCGAAGGCCGGAACATCAGTGTAGCCGATGTTCGCAGCAAGATGAATAGCCTTGAAGGCTGGAAAGGAGAGGAAGCCGTTTCTGGTGGCCTCATCGATGGCATCAAAACCCGCACCGAAGTCGATGCCCGCCTCCGCGAGCTGGTTGGCTTCGAAGCTGATGAGAAACTGAAGACCATTGAACTTGATAAGTACTTCTCCGCCCGTCTCAAGAAAATGAAAGGCCGCGGCAACAACGAAGTCGCCGTACTTATCGCCGAAGGCACCATCGTAGATGGTAAGTCTGAAAACGGCGGCATCGGTGACAAAAAGTATGTCGCCGAACTCGAACGTCTCACTGAAGACGATGACGTGAAAGCCGTAGTACTCCGCATTAACAGTGGTGGCGGCAGCGCCAGTTCTTCTGAGAATATCTGGTATGCGGCCGAGCAACTTAAGGCCGCGGGGAAACCTTTCGTGGTCAGTATGGGCGCCGTAGCTGCCAGCGGTGGTTACTACATCGCCGCCGGAGCGGACAGCATCTTCGCCGAACCGATGACGATCACCGGCTCCATCGGCGTATTCAGCATGTTCCCGCAGGATAAAGGCCTGATGGAAGATAAGCTCGGTCTCACCATCGATACCGTAAACATCGGTAAGCACGCCAACGGATTCTCTCCCTTCCGCCCGCTCGACGACGAAGAGAGGGCCGTGATGAAGATGCGCACCGAAGCCATCTATGCCACTTTCCTACAGCGCGTCGCTGATGGTCGTAGCCTTCCGCTGGCAACCGTACAAGAAATCGCTCAAGGCCGCGTCTACGCCGGCGAACGTGCACTCGAACTAGGCCTGGTTGACCGCCTCGCCAGCCTCGATGAAGCCATCGCTGCCGCCACCTCACTAGCCAATATTGATGCCGACGACGTAAGCGTAGGCCACTATCCCCGCATCAAGCCACCGCTGGAGCAACTCATCGAAGACTTCCTCGGTGAAGACGCTGCGAAGGGCTTCAGCACGGCCATTGCAAAAGACCAACTTGGCCCCGAGAACTACCGCTACTTCAAGATGATGAAGGAAGTTACCCAGAGCCAAGGCGCACAGGCGCGTATGCCGGTCATGGTTAGGTTCTAGATTGTTATGTACTGCGTCCTTTAGTCGGTTAGACTTCTAGTGGCCCTCCGGATCGAAGTCGATGCGGAGGGCTTCTTTTATTATTAATTTCCTATTTCGGCAACTTCCAATCCTGTAAGGCTACTACGGTAGTAGCCTTTGGGTGAAGCGCAGCGTAGTCCGGGGCTGCGTATGGTCCAAGTTTAATTGGTTGCGGCGTAAGGAACGTCAATTCAATAACTATCGCTTTTCGGCCGTCTTATTTTGCCCCTACGCGCACAAAAAATCATTTCCGTAGCTAAGGCT
>JAPKCQ010000218.1 GCA_026421165.1 Lewinella sp.
ACGAGCATAGCCGTAGCTACGTGAAGGCGATTTAAAGTTGAACCAGGGCCACGAGATCGAGGCTTGGGCGTAGCGAAACTTCTGGATCAATCCACTAGGTTGCCGCAGGTGTCCGCTTAAATACTTTACGCTAAACGCTAATGGTATAAGCAGGTCTGGGAATCTCTGAATAAAATCTGGGATGATTCATGTCTGCTTGTAAAAGGGTATTACAGCGCCTTAATAATAGGCACAAAGTTCTCAGCACTAAGGCTAGCTCCACCGACAAGGCCACCATCAACATCAGCCATACCGAACAGCTCTTCAGCGTTATCTGGTTTTACGGAGCCTCCGTAGAGGATCGTAGTGCTGTCTGCGATGGACCGGCCGAACTGGTTGGCGATCTGTGAACGGATAAACTGGTGCATATCTTGCGCCTGTTGTGGGCTGGCCGTTACGCCGGTACCGATGGCCCAGACGGGTTCGTAGGCGATCACTACTTTTTTCATTTGATCGGGCTCAAGGCCGAAAAGTGCCTGCTCGATTTGCTTACCAACGATCATTTCGTGGTTGTTGGCCTCGCGGATGTCTAGCTTTTCACCACAGCAATAGATCGGAAGGATGCCGGCGGCGAGGGCTTTATTGATTTTGGTGTTGATTAGGTAATCGTCTTCACCGAAGTACTCACGGCGCTCGGAGTGGCCGAGGATTACGTAGTCGATAGCGGCATCGGCCAGCATTGATGCGCTGAGTTCTCCGGTGTAAGCACCTTTGTCTTCGTGGTGCATATTCTGAGCGGCAACGTAGTAGCCTTCGTGCTTAGCGGTGAGTTCTTTGATCTGCATCAGCTGGATGGCGGGGACGCCGAAAACGACCTTAGTTCCAGGAGTTCCTGCGGCGGAAATTATCCCTTCGGCGAGGGCGAGACCTTCGGTTGGGGTGGTGTTCATTTTCCAGTTACCAGCGGCCATTGTGTGGGAGGGGGTAGACATAGTTTTTTATTTTAAATTTTCTGGGGAGATGTGTTTTTTTTAAAAAGAAGAAGCGCTAAGGCTTAGGGAACTAATAACTAGCCACCAGTTCTTAACCTACTTTCTTTTCTCTTCGTTGCGCTCAATCTTATGCCCTGGCCGACTCCACTTAATGCGGGTCTTTTCACCGGGGCCGCCAGGGTCGGTTTTAACTTCTGGTTTGGCACCTTTTGCGTAAGCTGTTGCGGGTTTGAGGCCGAGTGCGTCGAACATTTCGAGGTCTTCGAAGGCTTCGGGGTTGGGGGTGGTGAGTAGTTTGTCTCCGGCGAAGATGGAGCCTGCTCCGGCGAGGAAGCAGAGGGCCTGGCCTTCGGGTGTCATGCTGGTGCGGCCAGCACTTAGGCGAACCGTTGTACCTGGCATCATGATGCGCGTAACGGCGATCATGCGAACCATCTCAAAGATGTTGACTGGCTTTTGCTCTTCCAGCGGTGTTCCTTCAACGGCAACCAGGGCATTGATGGGGACGGATTCTGGCTGAGGCGTGAAACTTGCCAGGGTCATCAGCATCTTCAGGCGGTCGTCGGTGCTTTCGCCCATGCCGATGATGCCTCCGGAGCAGACGGTCAGGCCTGCTTGACGGGCGTTACCGATGGTCTCGATGCGGTCTTCGTAACCGCGGGTGGAGATTACTTCTTTGTAGTATTCTTCGGAGCTGTCGAGGTTGTGGTTGTAGGCGTAGAGTCCGGCAGCGGCGAGGCGTTCGGCCTGGTTGGGCGTCAGCATGCCGAGGGTGGCGCAGACTTCCATGTCGAGGCCATTTACGGTACGGACGAGGTCGAGCACCTGTTCGAATTCACCGTCGTCCTTCACGTTACGCCAGGCGGCACCCATGCAGAGGCGGCTGGAGCCGAGGCCTTTGGCGCGGGTGGCGGCAGTTTTTACTTGTTCGACAGTCATCAGGGCATTTTCCTCGATGTCGGTGTGGTAGCGTGCGGCCTGGGGGCAGTAGCCGCAGTCTTCGGGGCAGCCGCCGGTTTTGATGCTCAGCAGGCTGGCCATCTGAACTTCGTTGGGGTCGTGGTGCTGGCGGTGTACGCCTGCGGCACGGAAGACGAGGTCCATCAACGGGCTGTCGTGTAGCGTGCGGAGGGCTTCGAGGGTCCAGCGTTGGGTGATTGGTTCAGATTTTGCGGTCATACGGGGGGCTTTACGAGCGGCAAATATAGTCAAACCGTCAAGTAGTCAAGCAGTCAAATAGTCGTGTCACCAGTAGTGTTTGACAATTTGACGATTTGATTGTTTGACTTTTTGGGCGCGAGCGCGGGTGCAAGGGGGTGGATGGAGGAGCAAAAGATAGCTAGACGGCCAGACACGGTGCTTCGTTGTTGGCTACTTTACGGTGGAGCGATTTCTTTTCTTTGCCTTCCAACGTCTTTTGCATCCTGCGGCCGCGCCCTGAAAAATCACTCGTGAATCCGCCCCTTAATCTCTCCAGTCTGCACCGCCTTGTCCAAGGTGTCTGTCTTTGTATAAATCACTGGGTTAGGTGTTAATTTATTGAGATCAGGCTGCCCGGCATCCACCCAGCAGGAGTACCAAACCGAGCCAATGCTGAGAATGGAGGCGCGGAAACGCTCCTCCACCATGCCTTGCATTTCCTTGTCCCACGCGGCGGCAAACTCGGCGGACTGCGTCTTGATGGTGCGGCCCAAACGCTCATCAAAAACCATCTGTTGATCGGAGGGGTAAGTTTTGCGCAGGCGCTGCTCGGTGCGTAGGACACTGTCTACCAGGGAGTGGCTCTTCAGCACGATGTTCCAGTAATACTCACGTGGATTTTCAATGTATTCCGCCTTGCCGACGAAGTAATCGTAAGTATCATCCGCAAACAATTCAGGAATCCGGCTTTCCCAGAAGCCGTGGATGCCCGTTTGCCCGGTCATTTGGCCGTTGTAGTTCTCGGTGGTGTGCAAGGGTACGTGGGCATCGCCGACGTAATGGCCCATTTCGGCGCAGTAGCGGAGGATCCGGCCGGCATCCTCGTCTTCAAAAGCCTTGGTGATGCGGCGGTGCATCTGCTCCAGGTGCCAGGGTAGAATGCCGTAGCTGGATAAATGATCTACTACTAATACGTCTTCGGCTTCGTTGTTAATGGGGAAGCCGATGATCCGTAGGGTAGATGGAGACAAGCGGGTCTCTTCTTCGTAATAGGTAGGAAGTACGTCCTGAATCCAGAACTCCCGGTAGGCATTGAGTTGAACTTCTACCTGACTTCCTCCCGCGCTGCTGCTGAGCAAAACGCGGCTTTCACGATCGAAAAGGTAGTCGGGGTCTGCCTGGATGATGGTGTCGACCGTCCAGCTGATGGTGTCCTTCCCGGCGGAGATAATTTTTAGTTCTCCTTTCCAGAGCAGGGCGTCCGTCCAGCGGCGGGGGATGAAGGCGAAGTTTTTGCTTTCACCCCAGTGATCGATATCGATGTAGTGGCGAACGGCTTCGTGCTTAGTGGCGTAGCGTCGTTTGTCGGGGTCTACGGCATGGTCCGTTAGCCACTCGATATTGGCCCGGAAGAAGGGCATCATTTCGTAGTCGAGCGTAAACACGGCCAGGCGGTTGATGCGCCGGTGGCCAAAGAAGCCCCAATCAGGGTTGACCGCAACGGCTGAAGTTGTGATGGTCAGGACCGCAAGGGTATAAAAGATCAGGGGCCTGATTTTCATTGTTGATTGATTTGGTACGGGTTAAGATACGATGCTGGTTGGGCGAAATCAGCAACTTTCTTAGTTGTCAGGCGTCTAAACGATAAGGTATTTCACCGTTCGCGGTTTTTTTCTCTGATGAATATTTTATCTTCGGTTTCGCCTTTATAGAATGAGGCATCGAAGGAGACAACGAAGTAGCAGCAAAGCTAAAACCGTTTCCTAATAACGAACAGCAAAGTATGGCCACCCTCAGCCGCATTGGCAACTACTTGTCACTGATCAAGTTTTCCCACACCATTTTCGCGCTACCGTTCGCGCTGTTGGGCTTCTTTTTGGCGGTACTGGATGCTGGGGAGTTGGAACTTCCCGATCTGTTATTGGTGGTACTCTGTATGGTCTTTGCTCGCTCGGCAGCGATGGCTTTTAACCGTTGGCAGGACCGGGATATTGATGGTAAAAACCCACGGACAGCCGTACGCGAAATTCCTGCTGGGGTAATTTCCAGCAGGTCCGCATTAGGTTTTATCTTTCTGAACTGCGGCTTATTTATTCTGTGCGCCTGGCTACTGAATCCACTTTGCTTTTGGCTCTCTCCGGTGGCCTTACTGGTTATTCTCGGCTACAGTTATACTAAGCGGTTTACGTACTTATGTCACTTCGTGCTGGGTTTGGGCCTTGCCCTGGCGCCCATCGGCGCTTACCTGGCGGTTACTGCTCAGTGGGCTTTACTGCCGGTGCTTTACGGCGTCGTTGTGCTGCTATGGGTTGCTGGTTTTGATATTATTTACGCACTCCAGGATGAAGGCTTTGACCGGGAAGAAGCTCTCTTTTCTATTCCCGTTCGGTTGGGGACCGTTAATGCTTTACGTCTCGGTCGGGCACTGCATTTTTTATGTGCTTCGGTGCTCGTTATTGCACTCAGCTATCAGGCACAGCAGTATCCGCAGGTTGCGTGGCTGAGTTTTCTGGCGGGAGGCTTGTTTTTGGCCTGCCTCGTTTACCAGCATTCGCTTGTTAAACCTGGGGATCTTAGCCAGATTAATCTGGCATTCTTCACCACTAATGGTGTTGCTAGTTTGGTGTTTGGGGGGCTTTGTATTCTTGATATTTATGTTTAGAGCGTTGATGAGTCACTCGATTGCTTTCATTCGCTTTGCCACCTCGTGCCCTAAATACCGGTCAATCCAACCATGCACTAGGTAGATAACCGGAGTCATTAAGATCGCCATGATGAACTTAAAGGAGTATTGCACCGTCGCCACAGCGAGTATTCTTGACCAGGGCCACGGCTCAATCAGCCCCCCGAATAATTCCGGACCTAATTTGAAGGCTAAATAAAGGATTGCAAAACTATCCACCAGTTGAGAAACGACGGTAGAGCCGGTCGCCCGTAGCCACAACCACCGCTCTCCGGTAGATCGGCGGATGCGTTGGAACACAAAAACATCCGTCAACTGCGCAAGTAAAAAAGCGGAGACTGACCCTACGATTATGTAGAGCCCCTGCCCGAAAGTTACCCGAAAAGCTGCCTGGCTATCCGGTACGCCCTGGCTCACCGACTGCTCCACCCACCACCCGGCAGGGACTAGCAGGATGGCTAGGAAGATCATCAGGAAAGCGTAAATGATCAGCCCGACGGTGAGGTAGCTCAACAGGCGTACGCCACGCTGGCCATAATATTCATTGAGCAGGTCCGTCATTACAAAAACAACCGGCCACAATAGTACTCCTGCGGAAAACTGTAGGGCACCTATTTCGCCGAAGAGGTTGAAGTTCCAGGGCTTAAGTCCGAGGGTATCTTCTAGCGCAAATATTTTAACTCCAATGAGCTCTGCCACCAATGCATTAGCAATGAAAAAACCAGCCAGGATGATGAAGAGGCGGCTGGGGCGGTGGGTGACCACATCAATAAATGAAAAGGAGCTTGAACTGGATTCGGTCATAATTTGGGAGTTGTGAATTTCTGGCAATAAGATAACCTGAAGCATTGAATACGGTCTCTCTGAAAGTTTCCTCCTTAACACAAACGTAAGTTGCCTACCTTGACGTTTCAAAGTGTGGACATCTTTATTTAACCAGTATAATCTCTATGCGTTTAGGATTTTTTAGCATTGCCCTGTTTTTTACCTGTTGCCTCACTGCCCAGAACTACGAGTCTCGCATTCACTACAATGTGAAACTCGGCGATGAAGAACAGCTCCACCAGCTCATTTTACTGGACTACACCAAACTGCTGGGTACCGCTCTAGAAGTAGACGAGGAAAATATTCGTTTCAACGTCCGCTCCGCAACGGAGGTTTCGATCATACCTACGAGTAAGCTGCGTTTTCTGGGCGTTTTTAAAGAAGAGAAACAGCCGACGGGGGGACTATATTCCACTACCCAACCCGTTGGCTTTACGGACCTTACTTACGAGCCAACGGCCTTGCCTTATACCTCAAAGGGAGAGGTAAAGGTCATCAACCTGCTGTATGCAACGACGGAATGGAGCCTCAACGAACATTACCAGATCGGTGTGGGGCTCGGCGGTCCTCTCGGCATCCTGACCACGCAGCGCGCCCGTTGGAGCTTATCCCCGCTGATCCACGTCGGAGTAAGTAATAAAATGCTCTATGTACCACTTGTTCAAAGTTTTAGCGAGCGGCTGGCCCTGCTTGGAGATGTACACGCAATGCTTACGATAGGTACCAGCAGCCGCTTCCTTAGCATCGGCACCGGCCTGCTTTACGATAATACCAGCCTTGACGGCACCGCCTGGGCGCACCGGATGGCCCTGGGCGTTCAGCTAAGCAAACGCTGGACGGTTTACACCGAAGCACTGATGGTACTGACCAAGGAGCGCCGCTTCCGAAGAAATAACCTGGTTTTACTACCAACGCTTAATGCCGCCCTTAGTATACGCCGCCATCGCTGGAACTTCGGTATCGCTACGGTGCAGGAGGAGGGGCTTAATTTCCTCCCGCCACCGATTCCTTACGTTGGGTATTCTTATTACTGGTGAAGTAAATAGACGCTATGTTTTTAGACTGCCTTCGGCCTTTTAGGCCACTGCAGGGAACAGTCGTAACCTAACTTACGGTAGCCTAAAAGGTGTAGGCGTCTAAAAGCATAGCGTTTAAAAGACCGAAGGTCGCCTAAAACTCTACACCTTGTGTCCGGGTAAGCTCTCCAAATAGCCCGTTGATCCGGTCAAGAACAGATGACTTGTGCTTGTTCACAATCTTCCGGCTATCAATACTTTCTACGCGGGTTAGCTCGCCCATTGTGCCGGTAGTAAAGACCTCATCTGCGGTATAGAACTCGGTGAGTGAAAGGCGTTTTTCTAGGGCGGGAATACCGTTATTTGCGCAAAGTTGTAGAACCGTAGCGCGGGTAATTCCGGGCAAACAGTAGTCGGCATGTGGGGTATAAACAACGCCGCGGCGGATGGTGAATACGTTTACGCCGTTGGCTTCAGATACGTAGCCGTCTTTATCGAGCATCAGCCCGGCGTCAGCTCCGGTGTTATTGGCCTCGATCTTCGCCAGGATATTGTTGATCAGGTTGCAGTGGTGAATCTTACTGTCGATGCTCATCGGGCTGTTACGCCGTACGGAGCTCGTTGCCAGCGTAATGGAAGGGGGGTAAACCGGCGGTTTATACTCGGCTAGGACGATCAGGGTACAACCAGCCTGGTTGAGCCTGGGGTCCATTCCGGAAGTGATTTTCAGGCCCCGTGTGAGGGTGAGGCGGATGTGGACGCCGTCGCGCATACCATTGGCACGCAGTGTTTTGAAGATGGCTGTACTAACTTCCTCTCTGGAGGGAACTCCTTCAAAGAGCATTGCGTGGGCAGAGTCGAACAGCCGGTCGAGGTGAGCATCGAGTGAGAAAATACGGCCGTTGTACACCCGGACTCCTTCCCAGACAGCGTCTCCTCCCTGGACGGCGCTGTCGAAAACACTGATTTTGGCCTCATCGCGGTGGACGAGCTCTCCATCGATGTATACTTTAAGGTCTTTGTTGGCTTGGTTGAATTGTTGTAGCATGGTTTGGTATTTTGGT
>JAPKCQ010000219.1 GCA_026421165.1 Lewinella sp.
CCGGCAGCTGCGTACACCGTCACGGTAACCGATGCTAACGGCTGTACGGATGTAACCTCTGGAATCATTCTTGGTGAATTACCCGAACTCACCTGTGAAGTTAATGTTGGCCAGGAATCAACTGCGGGAAATAACGGACAGCTTTCAGTTGCCATGGATGGTGGTACCTCGCCCTTCACCTACGCGTGGAGCAATGCCGCTACAACACCAACCATTAGTAACCTCTCCGCTGGAACGTACTCCGTTACCGTTACTGACTTTTCCGGTTGTACGACTGAATGTACCAAGACCCTGCGTGCACTGGCAGGACTGGGTGGCTTCGTGTGGGAGGATTCTAACGCCAACGGACAACAAGATGTCGGCGACCTCGGCATTGAAGATTACCCCGTTTATCTGAAAAATTCCGTAAATATTATTATTGACTCTACCCGTACGGACGAGAACGGTAACTATGCATTCCTGGGCCTCGAACCCGGAACTTACTTCGTACTATTTGTCGTACCATCCGGCGATGTACGTACCCTCGCCAATACGGGAAACGATACAACTGACAGTGACGGTGACCCTGAGATGGGCGGCATGACGGAGGCTTACACGCTTGCATCGGGTGAATTTAATATGACCGTAGATGCTGGGTTTTTCTCGACCCCGGGCGTCACTATTGTTAATCCCTGCAAATGCTTAAATAATAATACCACTGACTTCGATGGTCAGTTCACGGAAGTTGTGGAAGTAAGGGCAAGTATCGGGCAGACTTGGACTATTCTCTCCAGTACAAACATGTATTTTTTGAACAGTGCTGATCCTCCGGCTGCTCTAAATCCTATTACGGTAGGTACCGTAATTCCGCAGGTATCGGTGGAGGGTGATATGGCCGTTTACTCCCTGGAGTTTATGCTGGTTGATAGTTTCCAGTACACTGCAGTATTGAGTAATGGTGCATCTACCCTGACCATTAGTAACCAGTGTTTCTCTCCCGAAGTACGTTTCCAGGAATTACCTCCAGAGGAAATTTGTCGTTTTGACGCTGCATTCATGCTGGAAGGCTTCGGCCAACTACAAGGCGAAGAATTACCAGGTACGACCGTGTTTACCATCAACGGTGAAGTGGTGACGGAAATCAATCCGATGACGCTGCCGCTTGGTACCTACACGGTTACCGCTGAATTTCTTCCGGACCCACCTACTGATCAGGATGGTCTTGAATACTGTACGCCCAGGTTAGAACGCACCTTTATCCTGACTGACGACTGCCTAGCTAAGCTTGGCAATTTAGTATGGCAGGACAACAACAGCAACGGCCAGCAGGACCCTGGCGAACCTGGTATTGAGGGTGTTACCGCCACGGTCACCAGCCAGGACGGTACCTATATGGACGTTACGACCACCGACGCAACGGGTATGTATATGTTCTCCGTGCCTCCGGGAACATATAAGGTTACTTTTGGTCCGCCGATGGGCTTTATGCCTACGGTTGCGAACGTCGGAAACGACGAGACGGACAGCGACATGAACCCGGCTACTCTGATGACGAGCTTCTACGCCGTCGGACCGGACGAAATTAACTTCACGATCGACGTTGGCTTTATTTCTCCTTGTATTGAGAATGTCGTCAATCCTGGTACCATCGGGTTTAGCCAGGAGCTTTGTGGACCGGGTAACGTTTCGGAACCATTCGTAGAAATTGCACCAGCCACCGGCGGTGTAGGCGACATCCAGTACCTCTGGATGCTCAACACCAATGACCCGAACGAGGACATTAGCTTCTGGCAACCGATCCCTAATACGAACAGTATAAATTATGCTCCCGGTCTGGTTTCTCAAACCACTTTCTTCACCCGTTGTGTACGCCGTAACAACTGTCGGTACATCGAAAGTAACGTGATTACCGTTGAAGTAGGAGATGAGGCGGTAGCCAGCATCAGCGGCCCGGCTTCCATCTGTGTCGGCGAAGACGCGATCTTCCAGGCCGCCAACCCCGGTACGGGTGCGGTGATCTCCTGGAACTTCACTGGTTCTTCCAGCGTGGAGAGTGCCATGGGCGAACTCGCCACTACGAGCTGGGTAACCTTTGGCTCCTTCAGCGTGACGCTTACCGTGACGGCCAACGGCTGTACCAGTACGCAGACTCGTAATATTTCGGTGATCAACAATCCCAACCGTTGTGGTGGTAACCTGACGGCCAATGGGGCTATAGATAATCTCGTTGCTCGTGAAGTAACCATCGAGTGGCAGGTGCCGGTTGATGGGTCTGACTACACCTTCTCGTTGGAGCGCTCTACGAATGGCCAAAATTTTGAAGCCGTTGCTGAAGTATTTACACCTGTCTTTATCTCTGGAAATGATATGGCAATGTTCCGCCAGGAAGACGTTAGCCCGCTTGCCGGCCGGACGTTCTACCGTGTTCGGATGATTGACGCTGAATACGGCGATATGGTGTCTAATGTTGTGGAAATGCAACTTGCAGGCGTCTTTAACTCGCTTGGTCGCGTATTCCCCAACCCAGCAAACAACGGGATGGTTCACGTTGAGATGACCGATGAGGCGAATAGTGCAGGGGACGTAAGCGTCCAGCTGTTCGATGTTCGCGGCAACCTCGTAGCACCGCGATTCTTCCTGCCGATCGGTACGGGCGTAATCAACCTTCCGACCGAGCACCAGCCTGCGGGCGTTTACTTTCTGCGCGTTTCCGTGGGTAACCAGACGGAAACGCACCGCGTGATTATCGAGTAAGTTGTTTATTCGTTCGATTATTGAAAGCCCCTCGCCTCTTTTCCCGGAGGTGGGGGGCTTTTCTTTGAGGAGTTTTGGCCTGACTTCAGCTATCGGTGTACTCCGCCGTTCTTTTTGGCGCGAACGCAGGATACGGAGAGAGGTAAAGAAGCACAGCGTTTGGCGGATGATGGCTTGGGTTTCGGTACGACCCTTGCGCTTTAAAACCCTTTCATTGCACCTGCGGCCGCGCCAAAAAGGAACCTCAAAATCACTCTTTCTTAAATCATCAGGTTGAGCCGCATAAAAAGCCGTAATTTTGCGCCCGTTAAAAGCTCCGAAACTATGCTAAACGTAAATGACTTAACGGTACAATTTGGTAAACGCGTTCTCTTCAATGAAGTGAACCTACAGTTTACTCACGGTAATTGCTACGGCATCATCGGGGCAAATGGAGCAGGGAAATCTACTTTCCTGAAGGTAGTTGCCGGCGAACTGGACCCTACCCGCGGCCAGGTCAGCCTCGAAAAAGGCAAACGGATGGCCGTACTGAGCCAGAACCACTTTGGTTTCGAGGAGCACACGGTGTTGGAAACGGTGAAGATGGGCCATGAAATTCTCTACGCCATGGAGCAGGAGAAGAACGCCATCTACATGAACCTCGAAGCTACGGAGGCTGAAGGCATGCGCGCTGCTGAATTGGAAAACAAATACGGTGAAATGGGGGGGTGGACTGCTGACTCTGACGCCGCCGAACTGCTCTCTAATATGGGCATAAAGGAGGATGTTCACTATAAGTCGATGGAAGAAGTCTCCGGCCCGGAGAAGGTAAAAGTACTTCTGGCGCAGGCTCTTTTCGGTAATCCTGACCTGTTACTGCTTGATGAGCCTACGAACGACCTAGACGGGGCGACCGTACACTGGCTAGCAGACTTTCTGGCCGATTTTGAGAATACCATCATCATTGTCAGTCACGACCGTTACTTCCTGGATATGGTCTGTACCCATATCGTTGATATTGACCGGCAGAAGGCCAATATTTATTCGGGCAACTATACGTTCTGGTACGAATCAAGCCAGTTAGCGCTCCAGCAACGATCGAACAAAAACAAAAAGAATGAACAGAAGCGCGCTGAAATGCTTGAATTTATCCAGCGCTTCAGTGCCAACGCTTCCAAGTCGAAGCAGGCTACGAGCCGAAAGAAAGCACTGGATAAGCTCGATATCGAAACCATTCAGCCCAGCTCTCGTAAATATCCCTTCATCGCTTTTCAGCCTGAGCGTATGCCCGGAGACCAGATTCTGAAAGTAAACGGACTGAGTAAAAAGAGTCCTGACGGGACTGTCTTATTCAGCGACGTTAGTTTCATCATGAACGGCGGGGATAAGATTACGCTGCTGAGCAGCGAAGCTACTGCGCTTACCGCCTTCTACGAGATTCTTGCCGGCGATGCGGAACCTGATTCTGGCACCATAGAGTGGGGCCAGACGATCACAGCGCAGCACCTCCCGAACGAGAATGCGGAATATTTTCAGGAGGGCAATCAGCTAGACTTGGTAGAATGGCTGCGTCAGTATTCCACAAACAAAGACGAACAGTTTATTCGTGGCTTTCTGGGCCGGATGTTATTTGCCGGTGAAGAAGTGCATAAAGACTCTAGCGTACTTTCGGGCGGAGAAAAAGTTCGCTGTATGCTCTCCAAGATGATGCTCAATAGTCCTAATTTTCTCTTGTTGGACGAGCCTACGAACCACCTTGACCTGGAATCGATTACCGCGATGAACAACGCCTTGAAAGAATTTAAGGGTAACTTCATCATGAGTTCACATGACCATCAGCTAGTGGAGACTTCCTGTAACCGGATCATCGAAATCGCACCCGGCGGCATGATTGACAGCTTGCTAGAGTATGATGACTACCTTACTTCCAAAGAGATTACGGTTAAGAAGGAGGCCCTTTATGGTGCCACAGCCTAATTGTTGGAACGCTGGTTTGGTGCCTATATATTCAAAATTAACCTGGGTTTGTCTCTATATTGACTCAACGCAAGCTATTTTCGCAACAAAGAGAACGTAGCCTTGCAGTCATTTGATTATTTCATTGCCGTTGATTGGAGTTCACGCGCCAAGCCAAGTCCGGTTAAGCCTACCAAAGATGCTATTTGGGTAGGGGAGGGTAGTGCCTCGGGCCGGGTGAGTGCAAGGTATTTTCGTACCCGGGAGTTGGCTGTTGCTTACGTAGAGAGAAAGCTCATTCGCTTGATAAAGGCCAACAAGCGGGTGCTGGTTGGTTGGGACTTCGTCTTAGGATACCCCAAGGGCTTGGGCGCCGCATTACGCATAGATAAGAAGCACCCCTGGAAGCACCTTTGGAAGTTGTTGGATCGGTTGATTATTGATGAGGCGGATAATTACAACAACCGTTTTACCGTAGGCGCAGAACTAAATCGACGCATCAGTTTGGGTAGTGGCCCTTTTTGGGGAGTCCCGACAGGGCAAAGTGGTATCTTTTTAGGCTCGAAACGGGATTTTAGCTACCCGGTGGTGAATAAACGGGCGGTATTATCAGAACGGAGGTTGGTGGAAGTGCGCGTTCCAAAAATGCAGCCAGGTTGGAAGCTTGCCTACGCCGGAAGCGTAGGCAGCCAAGCTTTACTTGGTATTCCTAGGCTATACCGGCTGGCTTTTAAAAACGATGTACTAAAAGCAAATAGCTTCATCTGGCCTTTCGAAACCAGGTTTGCTGATTGGATTCCTGCAGGCCCCTGTGTGGTACATACTGAAATTTATCCTAGCATGATTCCGCTGAAGGGTAAACATACCATCCCGGATAAGGCGCAGGTGCGGGCCTATATACAGTGGCTGCAGACTGAGCAACAGGCCGGAGTTCTTGGCAACTGGCTTGCCGGCCCGGATAACCTTAGTAAGATGGAGCGCAAACAAGTACTCCGTCATGAGGGCTGGGTACTAGGAGTTTCCTGAGGAAAAAGAGGGGCGTAAGCCAATTCAAATAGCCTACTTTGTTCTTTCTCCAAACTGGCCGCGTGACTAATTGACTACTTGACTACGTGACTAAATGACTAAATGACTAACTTCGTGCCCTCAAAACCGCAAGGCTACATGACCGAGAGGAAAATTAAATCAGCACTGATCTCCGTATACCATAAAGACGGCCTTGGCCCAATCGTGGATACGTTGAATAAACTGGGAATAACTATTTATAGCACCGGAGGAACGGAGACCTTTATCCGTGACCGAGGTATTAAGGTTGTGCCCGTAGAAGACCTGACTGGATATCCATCTATTCTAGACGGTCGGGTAAAGACGCTGCACCCCAAAGTACACGGTGGTATTCTGGCCCGCCGGGAAGGAAATCACCTCGGCCAACTAGCCAAGTACGACATTCCCGAAATAGACCTCATTATAGTTGATCTTTATCCTTTCGAGGAGACGGTGGCTAACACTGAAGAGGAAGAACTCATCATTGAGAAAATAGATATTGGTGGAATCGCTCTGATTCGTGCTGCGGCAAAGAACTACAACGACGTGGTGATTGTGCCGAGCCGGGAAGACTATGCTACCCTACAGCACATCCTCGACAAAAAAGTAGGCGTTACCGAACTGAGCGATCGTCGCCAGCTGGCCCGTCGCGCTTTTGCTACTAGCAGCCACTACGACACTGCGATCTTCAATTACTTCAACGAAGACGGAGGCCTGCCAGCTCTGAAGATCAGCCAGATGAACGCCATGCCGCTGCGCTATGGAGAGAACCCGCACCAGAAGGCTACCTTCTTTGGCCGTATGGACGGAATGTTCACCAAACTTAACGGGAAGGAAGTTAGCTATAATAACCTGGTCGATATTGATGCTGCCGTGGGAATGATGCGGGAATTCCAGAGTGGAGATCCAGCCTTTATCATCCTGAAACACACCAATGCTTGTGGCGTTGCCGTGCGGCCTACTCAGGTGGAGGCCTGGCATACTGCCCTCGCTTCAGACAATATCTCTGCTTTCGGAGGTATCCTCATTACGAACAAGCGAGTAGAGCTCGGTACTGCTCAGGAAATCGACAAGCTTTTTTACGAAGTATTGATCGCGCCAGACTTTACCGATTCTGCCCGGGAGCTGCTCAGCAAGAAAAGCAAGCGTATTCTGCTACAGTACCATCACCTCGACCAACAGACTAAGAGCTTCAAGACACTGCTTAACGGTGTTGTCGTACAGAGTACAGACCTGAAAACAGAAGGTGCTGCTGATTTTACTGCGGTGACGGAACGTGAACCGACTACTCAGGAGGTTACGGATCTAGTCTTCGCTAATAAATGTGCCAAGCACCTGAAGTCCAACACCATCGTATTGGTAAAAGACAACCAGATGATCTCAATGGGCTGCGGCCAAACGAGCCGGGTGGATGCGCTGAAACAGGCGATCCACAAGGCGGAAACCTTCGGTTTTGACACCAAAGGAGCGGTGATGGCTTCTGATGCTTTCTTCCCCTTTAGCGACTGCGTAGAGATTGCGCACGATGCGGGCATAACCGCCGTAGTCCAGCCCGGAGGTTCCATTCGGGACAAAGACTCCATCTTCGCATGTAACGAACGCGGGATGGCCATGGTGACAACTGGAATTCGTCACTTTAAGCATTAAACCAAATTTTTAACGCCTACTTAAGAACCTCGACCACCTCGTCGTGCGTCTTATAGGCGACTTTACCAATGATGGGCACCACTACCGATCATCAGCTGGCCATAGATATTGGCAATACCTCGGTTAAGGCCGGGGTGTTCCGTAACGGAAAGCTGACCGGGCCGGTAATCCGCTTTACGGACCAGGAATGGGATGTGGTGGATCGGCTGGTAACCAACCTTGGGGTTAAAAACATCATCTATTCCACGGTGGCAAACGTGCCACCCACTAAGTGGACGGATAAATGGAACCA
>JAPKCQ010000482.1 GCA_026421165.1 Lewinella sp.
GGGCGAAGCCCGTCTAAAAGGGCGAAGCCCGTCTAAAAGGGCGAAGCCCGTCTAACGTTTCCGTTTCTTCTGACGTAATTTCGGCCGGTTCCATTCCTCTTTTTGAGCGAATTCAACGATCTTCTTCATGAAAGCGATCATGGATAGAAAAACAAGGTATCCAAAAGTGACAACGAAGTAGATCCATTTATAGCTCCCCGCTTCTCCGATACTCAGCCCACTAAACGCCCAGGCCAAAAGACCGGAACCGACCGCCAGGCCCAGGAAAGAGTAAATACTCCGGCCCCAGTACTTCATCAGATTATCCGACGTAGCGCTCATGATGGCGTTAAATAAGGCAAAGAACAAGAGAAAACTGGCAGCGCAGAGCCAGGGCCACTTGTGGGTAACTAAATCATCCGTACCGGCAGAAACAACTGAGCCAACGAGAATGAACACAAAAACAGCCGCTAACGCACCGCCTGCTTGATATAAAGGGTCAATTTTTTTTTCGAAGATCGAGGTATCCTCCATGATGGCTTACTTTTGCCTGCTAACAACGAAAGCAGTTTATTGTTACAAGGACCGCTGTTAAGAAATACTTCACTTTACTCGGTTTTCTCCCCCGACGCCTCACTTTTCGTAGGCGAAGCCGGAGATCGAGTATCGAGCGAAGATACAACTACGAAGCTACCCAAAAAGGAAACCGCGCGTAATGAAAAAACAACTACCTCTCCTGAGTACAACAGCCTACTTCCCTCCCGCTCACTGGTTCATCGGCGCGCGGGACGCGGGTGCATGGCACGTTGAAGGGCATGAAAACTACCAGAAAGGCGGCCGACGAAACCGCTGCCTAATCGCCGGACCTAACGGCATCCAAACCCTGACTGTTCCCCTGGAGAAGGGTAAGCACCAACGAAAGCCCATCCGTGACGTACGCATCAGTTATCGCAGTGATTGGTGGCGAGAACACGAACAAAGCATCCGAACGGCCTACGGGCGTTCTCCTTTTTACGAATTCTACGCCGAGGAAATATTTGCCATCCCCCGCACTAAGCCAGAAACGCTCTGGGAGCTCAACCAGAGGCTCACGGTAGCAATATCTAGGTTACTCCAATGGCCCGTAAACCAGAACGTGACGGATGACTTTATCTACCCCGAGGATCCTCAGTTCTCAAGGCCGAACGATCTTCCCTCGGCACTTCTACCCTACCCTCAGGTGTTTACCGACCGGCACGGCTATTTGGCTGGACTCTCAATTTTGGATGCTTTGTTTTGTCTGGGCCCCGGTCTGATCACCCGGTAGGTAAATTTAGGGTTCGTAGCAGTTTTACGTTTATTGTTTCATTGGTATCCGTTCAAAGACTAATGGGTCAATATTCAGCGCAAGTAGCTTGAATACGGTCGGCCAAGGATACCATTTTCTTGTCTCCCCCGGCACGGTCCTCGATATATGCCAATACGTTGACGCCCAGTTTAGCCGCCGTTTCGACGATAGTCAAGAAGGCGTGTAGCGACTCAAGGCTAAGGCATGAGCTATACGCACTCGATTATATTTATTGAAGCCGTGAGCGGGTTCGTTCAGGATAACCATCAGTTCTGTTAGGAGCAGGAGTTGATTTTTGGTCAACAGCCTGGAGCGATTGAATCTCCGTTTGTGCATCCTGAAGAGCGGTATGCACCTGATCACAA
>JAPKCQ010000220.1 GCA_026421165.1 Lewinella sp.
ACTCTTTATCGTTGGGTCAGGCAAAGAGTCTACGTTAACATTTACGTCTTGCGTCACCGTATCCGCAACACACTCACCACCAGTTATCAGCGTCACATCAAAAGACGCGAGCCCTGGGTTGTCAACAAAAAATATATGCGTAGGATTTTCTTCAGTTGAAGTCTCTCCATCTCCAAAGTCCCAGGTATAGGAGTTCGCGTTGTCAGCGTCAGGCATAAAACTGATCTCGTTACAGCCTACAGCCGTAGTCGTAAAAGTAGCCAGAGAATCTTGCCCCCAGCCAAAGCCAGTACAAGCCAAAGCCAGCACAAAAAGAAAAAATAAGCGCATCGTAAAAGGGGTAAGTCGGTGTTAATCAAATAGAGTAGGGGGGAGTTTGAACTCCTAAAAGCTAACCGGGCAAGTAGCCCCTTTATAAAGTTCATTTTTACCAAGCACCTGGCACTTAGTCCGGCCAAGCTCAGAGATCAAAATTCGGCAATTGATCTCCAGGGAGCCAAGGCTGGCGCCGGCGTTGACGCCGCTGACGGGTAGGTCGTAAGAGAAACCGACGATCCAGCCGGTGTCCCGGTCCCGCCACCGTTTGCCGACGTCCAGTACCGAGCGCAGGTCGAATCCCCAGTTTAAAATCAGGGCGTTGGTATTGCGGCCACCGATGGCGGCACCGGTGTTGGTCGCCGGATCGTTGGGCGTATTGAACTGAACGAAGATGCCAGAATAGTAGCCACGGCCGAGCACGTAGGTGCCCAGGGTGTACAGGTTCAGCTTCCCGTTAAGCTGGCTGTCCCACCGGAACTGGGGCGCGAGGTACATGGGGTTGTAGTGCTTGGTCCCCCGCCGGGAGGTGATCTTTTGGGTGAAGCCGAAGTGAAGGGTTGAGCGCATTGGGAGGCGGATATCAGTAGCTCCGTCTTCCAGTGAAATGTCTGGTTGGTTGACGTTGGAAACACTCGCCCCGACGGAAAACAGGGTGTAATCATTCAGTCCGTGCTTAACCGATCCCCTTAGCATTCCTCCGATGTTCATAGTAGGGTAGCGGCCGGTACTCAAGCTCAGGTTATTGGAATTACCCAGTAACCCGACAACCGGATCGAGCTGGTAGGAATAAATGAACTGCCTACTGTTAATGGTACTCTGCATGTATCCGACCTGAGCTCCTATCCGCCCTTCCAGCCGCGCAAGACCTTTTTTCTTATTCCAGGATGGATCATGGATCGCATATTCGAAGGCGAAAGCCAGTGAGCCGCCCGAAGTGGTAAAAGGGGCGGATCCCGTCTCGTCCCGAAAGAAAGAACCCGCCAGCCCGACGTTTGCCCGGTCGATGCCGGCAAAGCAGGGCAGTCGTTGGTTCAGGGTTGCATTATAAGTCCGATACCCGCCGCTAAAGGGCGTTCCTGCTCCGTCCGGTACGCCGAACCACTGGTCCCGGTAGTTGAGGGTAAGCTGCGTTCCTGCGTCCAGCCCCGCGTAGGCTGGGTTGAGGTAGACGCGGTTGGCGTAAAACTGGGAGAAATGGGGATCTTGGGCCAGGAGAGGTAGTGAAAAAATGGATATAAATAACAGCGGTATAAGTTGGTAGGGGCGGTGCATACAAATTCTGTGTTCAATAGGGGTGTAAACAAATATAAGCTTTAGGGGGCTGAAACCTGTCCGTTCTATTCAGCTTAAACTAACTATAACATATTTCCGTGTACACTGCTATGCGGCGTTGTTGCATAGATAATGGAGGGTTTTGTACTAAAAAAATATAAAATTTCGTAAACCATCCTTTATAAAGTATTCAACAATTTAAAATTTGTTGGCTTTGTCAAAAAAGGGAAAAGTTCGATTGGGTTTATTTTTTACATTTTTGTAACTGGCTGATTTTCTGGGAGATGTTTTATGCAACAACGCCCTGATATGCATTAAATTAAATAGGAAAGTTGAACGGCCTTATCAGCTTTGCCGTTCAACTTCACCATGCACCTGCGTTCGCGCCGCTAAAACCTGCTTCGCTTCCGGAAGCTTCTTTGCCTAATGGCCTAATAATACTATTTCGATCATTTTTTCACGCTGGTCAACCCAATAATCTGTTCCATCTGAGCGGCATAGCGCTCCAACACTTTACCCAGCTTCTCAATCTGCTGCTGCGCCTCCACAAAGTCTCGTTGCTCGATGGCTTCGCGGACGCCGGGGAGCGTCTTCACCCCGTAGCCGGTGTAAAATCCTGGGGCATAGACGTGGTGAATAAACCAGGGGCGGCGGGGCAGTCCGGAGTCGTCCGTTAGGCTACGCTCCAGGTCTTTGAAGAGTTGGTTGAGCTTTTGGCGGTCGGTGGCGGATACTTTGGTGGCCGCGCTCGCGTCGTACTTACCCGCCAGTGCTTCGATACGGTACAGACCACTTTGTAGCGGTGCGAAGTTGAGGAAGGGGACTTCCGCCTTCGGTTTCGGTACGTTGAGCGTTGTTCCGGGAGCAACGACTTCTTCGTAGATGCCATCGAGGATCAGCGTATTCTCTTTTTTGGTGGAGGCGCGGAGATCATCTGCGAGCGCGATCACTTCCTTACCATAACCACTGACCGTCTTGCTAAAGCGGTTGAATTCAAAAGGGAGGACATCTGCATTCGCCAGGCGAAGTGTCGTACGGCCGGCAACCTTCACCAGCGTTGCGCCGTAGCGAAAATCCGGGTCCTTAAAGCGTTTGTAATGCTCGTAAGAATCATACATTGTATGGTATTCTCCGCCGCTACTCTCGCCTCCGAAACCAATGTTAAAGGCGGCAATACCTAGGTGCTGGAAGAAGGGAGAATAATCAGAACCGGAACCTAAGGCGGAGAGTGGGAAGTGACTTAAAGCATCATTTCCATCAGCCCGGCTCTTGGCGCTGCGGCGATCCAACAGACTGCTGCCGTGGGTGGGATCTTCGATCTCTTCGGTAATTTCGCCGAAGAATTTCTCTAGTGTATGGGAGCCGCCAGCGTTCAGATAGCCCCGGCCGGTACCGTCGGTATTAATGTAGGCGATGGCTTTTTTCTTGAGTTCTTCAGCGTGGGTCTCTACCCATTCCGTGCTGCCCAGCAGACCTGGTTCTTCCGCTCCCCAGGCGCAGTATTTGAGTGTCCGTTTGGGCCGCCAGCCGGTCTTGACGAGTTCGCTAACGGCACGGGCTTCCTCCATTACCGTTACCATGCCACTGATCGGGTCGTTGGCGCCGTGGACCCAGGCGTCGTGGTGGTTGCCACGGATGATCCACTCGTCGGGGTAGGTGCTGCCCTGAAGGGTAGCAATCACGTCGTAGGCCGGGGCTAGGTCCCAGTTGAATTCGATTTTGAGGTGGACTATTGCCGGACCGGGACCGATGCGGTAGGTTAGGGGCAAACCACCCGCCCAGCTGCCGGGGGCAACGGGGCCGCCGAGTGCTGCGAGCAGCGGCTTAGCATCGTGGTACGAAATGGGCAGTACGGGAATTTTGGTGAGCACGGGGTTGCCTTCAATGGGGACGCGTGGCGCGCCTTCCACCGCGCCGTACCCTGGTGTCAGCGGATCACCCGGCTGCATGGGCAGGTCCATCACGGCACCGCGCTGAACGCCGTATTCGTTTTTCCAGGCTCCGTCGGGGTAGGTCTCTCCCTTCACGTAGCCGTCGTCGGCCGGGTCGGAGTAGATCAGGCAGCCAATGGCGCCTTTTTCCGCCGCCAGTTTTGGTTTAATGCCCCGCCAGGAACCCTGGTATTTGGCGATGACGATTTTACCCTCGACGCTGATTCCCCGCTTGTCGAGCTCTTCGTAGTCGGCAGGAATGCCGTAGTTGACGAAGACCAGCTCGGCGGTCACGTCCCCATCAATGGAGAAGCAATTGTAGGGCGGCAGTGCCTCGTCGGTCTGCTCGGTGTAGGTGTCGCCGGCAACGGGTGGTTCCTGCAGCATGGCCGTGTAGGTCGTGGGTGCAATCAGCTCTAGCTCCCGGACCTTTGGGGTGGGGAAGAGGACGTCGAACCGTTCTACTTTAACCTCAAAGCCCCAGCTCCGGAACTTATCGGCCATGAAGTCGACCACTTTTTTACCGTAGGGCGAGCCAACGTGGTGGGGCCGGGCAGACATATACTTCATCCATTCATCAAGGTTACTGGGGTTGATGTAGCCGTCGAACTTTGCCTCGGTAGCCCGCTGCTCGGCAGCGGATATCGGGGTGAAGCCCATAAGGTCTTTGGACTGGGCGGAGAGGTTGCTGAGCGAAACGAGGCAGAGCATCAGAATGATTAGATAGCGCATGTAATAGTTGTGTTATGGAACCGAAAAGATAAGGCAAACTATGCTACCGTCGGCCACATGAGGTGATTTTGCGTTCGCAAAGCGAGGCTAGTAGGGGCCTAATCCCTTGTGCGTAAATATCCATTTTGCCATGAGTCTCAGTACGGCCTCAGAATAAAGGCGCTATTCCAGCTTAAGCTGATGTGTTTCAGCCGTCTGAACCCCACGAATCGCTTCAAAAGCTTCCACCATAGCCGCCAGCTTTTCCGGATTGGCCTCGGCGAGGTTGGTTTGCTGACCAAGGTCATCCTTAAGGTTATAAAGTTGGTAAGTCTTATCATTACCCAGCTCTATATTTACCTGCTTATTAACCGGATGGCCTGGGTAAGGAGGGATCATAATCCAATCGCCCTCGCGCAGCGCCGTACGTGAAGTAGCCTCAATCACCAATTCCTCCCGGCCCTGGTCACTGGTACCCATAAAAGCTGAAAGCAGGTTTTGCCCATCAACGGGGTCGGTAGTAGTTTCCACCAGTGCTGCTATTGACGACAGGAGGTCCATTTGGCAAACCAGGGCGTCAGAAACTTTTGGTTCAATTTTGCCTTTCCAGTAGGTAATGAATGGTACCCGGGTTCCGGCTTCAAACAGGCTGTACTTTCCGCCGCGTAAGGGACCAGCGGAGGTATGGCTACCATTCTTTTCTACCGCATTGTCATAGTAGCCATCATTAAGGACAGGGCCATTATCGGAGGTGAGAACAATGAGCGTATTTTCCAGGAGTCCTTCTTCTCTCAGGGTGGTCATGAATTCGCCAATACACCAGTCTGCTTCAACAATCACATCACCGCGTGGCCCCAGGCCGGAGGTTCCTACAAACCTTGGGTGCGGCGTGCGGGGAACGTGTGGTTGTTGCAGGGCGTAGTACAGGAAAAAGGGTTCTTCTTTATGTTCCTTTACGTACCGTTGTGCATAAGCTAGGAAGTGGTCAGCCATGTCCACATCACTCCATTTAGCCTTTTCTCCACCTTTCATAAAACCGATCCGCGGCACGCCATTGACAATGGTGCTGTTGTGGCCATGGTGCCATTTCATGGTCAACAACTCGGGGTTGTCTTTGCCGGTAGGCTGGCCGGGGTAGTTGTTTTTGTAGTCAATTTCGATGGGGTCGTCTTTTTCGAGACCGACTACATAACCATCTTCGAGGTACACGGTTGGTACCCGATCCTGGGTCGCTGCCATAATGTAGCCGTAGTCGAACCCAACCTCGTTCGGGCCCGGGCTTACCCGCTCATTCCAGTTTACGTTTCCGGTACCAAGCCCCAGGTGCCATTTGCCCACTATGCCGGTGTGGTAACCTTTATTTTTTAGCATCTTGGGCACGGTTATTTGGCCCGTATCAATGATAAGTGGAGCCGTTCCTGGCAGGATTTTGGCATCCTGGTTTCGCCAGGGGTAAATTCCCGTAAGGAGGGCGTATCGACTCGGTGTACAGGTTGCAGACGACGCGTATCCGTTGGTGAACCGGACACCTCCTGTCGCTAGTGCATCAATGTTTGGCGTCTTCAATTCTGTAGCGCCATAGGCTCCTACATCGCCGTAGCCGAGGTCGTCGAGGTAAATGAAGATGACGTTGGGCTTATCTGCCTGACCGACTGTTTGACTATTTGACTGTGTGACTACTTGACTTTCAGAGGCGGGGCCGCAGGTGCAAAGTAGAAGGATTAAAGGAGCAAGGATAAGATGGGTATACTTCATTACTTAGTTGATGTGTTTAAAGACAGTGCGGGTTTAGGGTTATTTCGTTATTGCTTATTTGCCAGGTACAATTTCCTGGCCTTCCCGAAGCCAATCTCTTCCCCCGCTAACATACGTTGGTAAAGCTCAGGTTGTTCTTTTTTGATGTAAGCCAGAATATCTACTGCTCCGGGACGGACGGGTTGGTAAACGTCAGAAACGGGCTTCATTTTCCGGTCGTAGCGTTTGGTGAGTTTGCGTAGTCGGCGGAGTGTGCGACGGTGGGCCTTTTCTCCAACAAGGTTGTTTAGTTCTTCCGGGTCATTTTCCAGATTGTAGAGTTCTTCGGAGGGCTTGGTTGGCAGGAAGAAAAAGGCTTGCTCCGGTGTGAGTTGGCCACCATCACGTAGGGTTCGCATGATGTGCACCGCAGGACGGTAAAACTCGAGGTAAGCCTGGCCGGCATCGAAGGGTATTTCTGGTTTATCGTTGCGGATGTATTTCCAGCGGCTGGAGGTTAGGGCGCGGGAGTCTTCCATCACCTCATCCCAAAGATCACGTGCGGCGTACACGTATTTGCGGTTGAAGCCTTTATCAAAAATGGGACTTCCCGTGAGGAAGGCCGGCAGTTCCGCGTCGGCGTAAGCGAGGATGGTGGCGGTTATGTCCGTGGCGCTTATAACCTCACTTTGCACCTGCGGCCGCGCCTCTTTATCTCTAGGATCGTAAATGATCAACGGAATGCGCAGCCCCGGGTCGTGCAGGTAGCCTTTGCCACGGATATTACAACGGCCGTTATCTCCAATAAAAATGATAATGGTGTTGTCGGAAAGCCCTTTCTTCTCCAATTCCTGGCGGATCATACCGACTTCCCGGTCCATGTACTCGAGTTGATCAAGATAGCGTGCCCAATCCTGGCGAACGATCGGATCATCGGCCATATAAGTTGGTAAGGTCACCTTGCTCGGGTCATGCCGATCGGGAGATTCCTGGCTAATCCTTTCCCACCAGCCTCCCCGGTGGGTAACGTTAAGCTGGATCTGCGCGAAAAATGGGCCGTCCTCCGGCAAGAACTCATCGTACTTATCGAAGAGGCCAAAAGTAGTTTTTCCGTCCCAGGGCCCTAACGCTTCATGTTTGAAGTTGACGTCGGTTTTTCGCCCTTTCCCCATGACGCTGTGGTTGCCGAGAATGGTAGTGTAGCCCGCTTCCCTCAGTAGCTGCGTAAAGGGACGATAGGGAAGGGAAAGTGGCACCTCCCGGTTACTTCGGTGCTGGTGAGTATTCGTTTTAACCTGGTGAGCGCCGATCATCATCGCCGAGCGGCTGGGCGAGCAAATAGGGTTGGTCACGAAGCAGTTTTCGAAGCGAACGCCTTTTGCCGCCATGGCATCCAGGTTGGGTGTGCGTACATCGGGCATATCATAACAAGAGAGATCGGTACTAATGTCTTCCGCCATGAGCCAGATGATGTTCGGTTTATCCTGCGCGGCCAGCTGAAAACTGAGAATTAAAAGGACGAGCAATGGAAATAATTGTGTGCGCATTTATTGTGGACTTTGAACGAGATAAGTTTAAGTAAAATACAAATTCACTTCAGTTAACGGGGTAAAGGTGCGGCTATCGTACTATTGTCAGGGGGGTATGAGCGCTCATCTG
>JAPKCQ010000221.1 GCA_026421165.1 Lewinella sp.
CAATAGCCAGGAGGTTGGGGGAGGGGATGTTGTCGATCTTATGGTCGAGAATATCGTTGGCCCGCCTGGTTATACTGCTGTCGGGCACATGAAGTGAAAACGTGGCCCAGTAGGGGCGACCGCGAGGGGTCGCCCCTACTGGGCTCGCTTGAGAAGGGCCGCGATCGCTTCGCGTGCACAAAATCACCTCATGTGCCCGATGGTCGTATCGGACCAGGGTTTGGTTGTACTTCGCACGGCTCTCGGTAAGTACTTTGAGGGCTTTGGGTGAGCCGATCAGGACTGCTGTTCGAACCTTATTCTGAAATGCTGCTAATTGTTCGGCCGTGGTTATGGGCACTTTTTATGGGGAGTATTTAAAGGTAAAGGCAGAGCTCCGTGGGCAGATTGTG
Organism: Lewinella sp.; assembly: GCA_026421165.1. Classification (GTDB taxonomy): domain Bacteria; phylum Bacteroidota; class Bacteroidia; order Chitinophagales; family Saprospiraceae; genus Neolewinella. Next base: position 393 of record JAPKCQ010000221.1, read on the forward strand.
TAAAAAAGAGGTCAGGATTATTAGAATTTTGGAGGGTGTTAAAAGCCGTAGCAGAACTATTTTTTCATATTGTTTTCAATGTCTTCACATTCTCTAAAATTCTAATAAGCTTAACCCTTCTTGCTCTTCCACTTGCTTTCAGGGCATCCCGCGCCTGTGTCCATGAACTAGACTTTTAGTCCGTTAGACTATTAGTTCGTTAAGTAGCCGAGACTAATGAACTAACAGTCTAAAAGACTATTTCCCTACCTTACCTCTCTAAAGTGAGATCATGTACAATAAAACAACCCTCGAGTCTTTCTACGTCCGCGAAAAAAAGCATCCCAAACTACCGTTTTTGCACCAGCCTTTTGGCGACAAATGGGAAACCTACACTTGGGGCGAATCCGGGCAGATGGCACGCCGTGTAGCCGCATATTTGCGTAGCCTGAACATGAAACCTGGCAGCCACATCGGCCTGGTGAGTAAGAACTGCCGCGAATGGATCATCGCCGACCTTGCCATCATGATGGCTGGCCACGTGAGCGTTCCCTTCTTCGCCACGCTTACCGGAGATCAGATCGCTGAGGTGCTTGAACTTGGCGACGTCGACCTGCTCATCGCCGGAAAAATGGAGGTCTGGGACGATATGCGCAAGGGCGTTCCCGAGGATATGCCGATGATCCACTTTCCGCACTACGAAGGTAATTCGGACATCATGCGCGGTAAGGCCTGGCGCGATATACTGGCCGAAAATGAACCAATCAAGGACAGCCCGCTGCCAGACCCGGAGGGCCTATGGACCATCATTTTCACCTCCGGTACCACTGGAACTCCGAAGGGCGTGATGCTGAGCAATAAGGCGCTAATTGAATTGATGGATAAACTGTGGGCCCCAAACCCACTGAAGGCTGATTATAAGGGCGATAACCGCTTTTTTAGCTTTCTACCGCTCAACCACGTGGCCGAGCGCGGCGTGATCGAAACGATGTGCCTGACGCATGGTGGAGAAATCTTCTTTACCGAAAGCATCGCCCGTTTCGCGGCGAACCTGCAGGATGCCCGCCCGACCTTCTTTTTTGCCGTGCCGCGCATCTGGACCAAACTGCGCCTCGGGGTACTCGGTAAACTGCCAGCCGAAAAGCTGAACAAACTGCTGAAAATTCCGATCGTCTCCATGCTCGTGAAGCGCAAAATTCGCTCCGGATTGGGGCTGGACAAGAGCCGCTGTAACGTCTCCGGTGCCGCGCCGATCCCAACCGAAACGAAGGATTGGTTCGGGCGCCTCGGCATCCCGATATCGGAAGCTTACGGCATGACGGAGAACGGGGCTACGAGCCACATGATCACCGCTCAGGAGAACAAGCCAGGCTCCGTCGGCCGGCCACAGAACGGCACCGAACACAGGATCGAACCAGATACGCAGGAGGTGCTCACGCGCTCGCCATATACTATGCTGGGCTACTACAAAAGCCCCGGGAAGACAGCTGAGACCATCGATAAAGACGGCTGGCTGCACACCGGTGATCAGGGCGAAATTGACGCCGATGGCTATCTCTTTCTCACCGGCCGCGTGAAGGATACCTTCAAGACGGCGAAGGCTAAATTTATCGTCCCGACTGAGATCGAAGACAAATTTGTCGGTAACGACGACATCGAGCAGATGTGTATTCTGGGCATTGGTATGCCACAGCCCATTCTGATGGTTTCCCTGAGTGAGATAGGGGAGGCGCGGCCGCAGGATGCAGTGCTGGAAGGTCTCCAGGGCCAGCTAACCTTCGTGAACACTAAGCTTGCGAGCTATAAAAAGGTCGCTGCCATCGTAATCGTTAAGGAGCAGTTTTCGGTAGAGAACGATATGTTGACCCCGACGCTGAAGATCAAACGGCCTAAAGTACACAACCGCTATAAGGACCGGATGCTGGACTGGATTGAGTCTGGGGTTCCGGTTGTTGAGGAGTAATTTACCAGTTGTTTAAACGAAATTCTTCGGTAAAGTTAGGGACGCCGTAAGTTGTTTTACGGCGTCCCTAAGCTATATTTGGCCGTCAGTTACTCAAAGAATATTGGCACAGACACGCCCTGAAGGCTTACTTAGGCAGCGATGCTGGCTACCCGAGTTGAAATAAGTAAGGCCAGTTCTTTGCATCTTCCCGCCCTGTCGATTAGCTTCACGGCAGATTTTCGCATTGCTCGTTTCTCAACGAGTTATGCACCTGCGTTCAGCGCCCAAATACTACGGGCCAGTTATTGGAATCACTTTATCTCCTCCTTACATGCATAAGATATTACCGTTTTTCCTGGGGCTTTGCCTCTTTGCCTGCGACACAAAACCCGTAGCCGAAACAGAGACTCCTGCCGACACGGTCACTAAGACCGACACCCTCTCTGCCGACGAATGGACGATCCTCTTCGACGGCACTTCCACCGAAGGCTGGCGCGGCTACAACGCCGAAACCCTACCACCCCAGTGGGAGATCAAAGACAGCGTCCTCTTCTTCAACGACGAAGCAAAAACCTCCGACGCCGAATACGAAGGCGGTAAAGACATCATCTATGCCGCCGAAGAATTCGACAACTTCGAACTGCACCTGGAATGGAAAATCCCACCCGGCGGCAACAGCGGCATCTTTTACCACGTGAAGGAAGGCTACGGCGGGCCGCCCGAAGTCTCACCCGAGTACCAGCTGATTGACGACGAGAACTATACCAAGTACCACGATATTGCCAGCTACAACAAAGGCCTCGGCTACTCCGCCGACCTGCAAGATTGGCAATCCACCGGAGCAGACTACGCCATGTACCCCGCCCCCATGGAAGGCCGTAACCTGAAACCCGCCGGTGAGTGGAACACCACCCGCATCATCTTCACCCCGGAACGCGTCGAAAACTGGCTGAACGGCAAGATGGTGGTCTCCTTTGTCCCCTGGTCAGAAGACTGGAAAGAGCGGAGAGCCAGCGGTAAATGGAGCCACGCACCCGACTACGGTAAGTTCAAAACCGGTTACATCGGTTTACAGGACCATGATAGTGCGCTCTGGTTTCGGAATATTAAAATTAAGCGGCTGTAACGGGTGTCGCACCCTTTGCAACTCATATCTCGTCTATCCCGTAAGCTACCCGCAAGGCGATTATCCATTAGTTAACCTTGGACGTAGTCCGAGGCTAGAAGCCCAATCATGAAAAGAAGAACATTCATAACCACCTCCGCCGCCGCCCTCGCCGCCATAACCCTTCCCGGCTGTGGAACCCCGGCCGAAGAAGCCACCGCAGCCGTGGTACAAAAGCTTACCAACCTCCGCACCGCCCACATTGGTATCGGGAATATGGGGTTGGAAGACCTAAAAGCGGTCTCCTCCCACGGGAAGGTGATCGTTACCGCCCTCTGCGACGTAGATAGTAACTACCTGGAGGCCGCCGGAGCCTTATTTCCCGACGCCAAGAAGTACAAAGACTACCGGGTAATGCTGAAGGAGATGGCCGACGACATCGACGCGGTCATCGTATCCACTCCAGACCATACCCACGCACCAGCTTCCATGCAAGCCATGGAAATGGGCAAGCCGGTCTACTGCCAAAAACCACTGACCCACCACGTCTCGGAAGCCCGGGCGATGCGTAAGATGGCAACGGATAAAGGCCTGATAACCCAGATGGGCATCCAGGTTCACTCTTTTTACGACTATAAACTGGCAACCCTGCTAATCCAATCCGGCATCATCGGTAAAGTACAGCGGGTCCGTGCCTGGTCGCCGAAAAATTGGGGTACCGACAGCGAAGCACCGACGGGTAGCGATCCCGTACCAGAGACCCTCGACTGGAACCTCTGGCTCGGCACCTCCGCCGAGCGGCCTTATAAAGCAGATGTTTACCACCCCGGTAACTGGCGCAAGTTGGTTGACTACGGCTGCGGCACCCTCGGCGATATGGGCGTCCACATCTTCGATACGCCCTACAACGCACTGGCACTCGATGTACCCAATACCATCAAGACGGAATGCCGTGCGCCCAACGGTTTCGGCTTTCCAGTGAACAACGTCGTTACCTACACCTTCCCCGGTACGAAGTATACCACCGACGAGTTCGAGTGGGTCTGGTACGATGGGCCCGGTGCTCCGGATGCAGATAGCGAAGAACTTAAACTTCCCAATGGGGACGTGCTACCCGAACAGGGTGCTCTCTTTATCGGCACCGAAGGCACGCTCCTGCTGCCACACTTCATGCAATTGCCCAAAAAGATTGTCGACGGCGCGTACGTTGACATCACTACGGAGATCGCCGCCGTTGAGAAAGAGCAGAATATGGCCGAACCCGTGCGGGACTATGGCTCTGAAAGCCCGAAGCACTACCACCAGTTTGTGGATGCCTGCCTGGGCGAAGACGAGTGTACTGCACCTTTCGACTACTCCGCGCGGCTGACGGAAACCATCCTACTGGGCGTCATTGCTGCCCGCTTCCCCGGCGAGACGCTGCACTGGGATAACGCCACCGCCCGTTTCCGGGAGGAGAAGGCCAATGCGTTCCTCGACTCTCCCTACCGAACATTCTAACGGGCGAGGGGGGGTGGCCCGAGCGGTAGCGAGGAGTAAAACATACAGCTTCCTCGCTACCGTTCGGCCTCACTTGAGGCACAGCCTCTCGACCGTTGACTACATCAATACCCCATTTACCGGCTGAATAGCAGGCGGCAAATCAGTCTCGCCCAACATCTCCCGCAGGTCAATTTCAATAACCCGGCATAAGGACAACATGGGGATGTCGTTACCAAGCCCTTCAAAAGGGTTTTCAGAATAGTCACCGACCAGTTCCATCATCATATAAACCCAGGCGATCAGGGCGGTAAATGGGATGGAGAGCCACACGCCGTATTCGCCTAACTTCATGAATTCGGTCACCATGCCGAAGGGGAGTAGAAAGATGAAGATGCCCACGAAGATTACACTCATGGCGCCGTACTGACGGGGTAGTGGGAACTTCTTAATGCGTTCGGCTTTGCCTTGGAGTTCGTAAAATTCTTTGAGGAGGTTCTGAAGCTCCATGTGTCGGAAGTCGTCGATTAGGTCTTCTTGGCGTAGCGCTGCTAGGTCCTGGCTTTGTTGATCGATGATCTGGGTGGCGGTGTTCTGGTAGTTGATGAGACGGTCAAACTCGTCGGTGGGGAGGAAGGTGCGGAGGGCCTTCTCGATTTCTCCGTCGTCGGTCAGGCCGATACCGAGGCTTTTTCGCATCATATTTATATGATTTACTACGTGCTTTCCCTGGCTGGCGTGTTCCCAGGAGGTTGGGATTAGCAGCTGATTGCGCAGCGTGTAGAGCCAGCCCATGTGCCGGTAGATGATCCGTTGATGGTGAGCTTTGAGGTCCTCCGGAGCAACGTCCGTTTCCGTGAACTGGTTGGAGATGTAGGCTTTGGTCGTGCTGCCCCAGGCCCGGCTGATGTTGACGATGCCTCCCCATATTTTACGCGCTTCCCAGAGCCGGTCGTAAGCTTGGTTGTTCTTGAAGCCAACGTAGAAGGCGACGGCGGTACCGATGACCGAAAGGGGTAGCCAGGATACGCTCAAGGCGAAATCAGTGAAGTGGTAAAGGGCCGCTACGGCCGTGGCCCAGCTTGTAATCCAGACGATGTGGACCCCGGAAAACCTCCAGACTCCTTTTAGGGAGAAATTTTTGTTGATGAACATTCTGACAAGATAAAACGGGAGCAGCTAACCAGCAAAACCTATGCCGCTTTCTTTGCGCTTTAATACCATTTCTTTGTACCCTGCGGCCGCGCCAAATGGACCTACCGCATCAATAAAAAGTCGCCCTTAATTACCTCCCGTGTTCCGTTGATCAAGCGTATCTCTACGTAGTACACGAACACCGCTGGGTTCATCTTCTGGCCGCCCAGGAACCCATCCCAACCGAAATTAGGATCGTTGCGCGGGACAGAGCCATTACCTGCCACCAGTGCTGTAGCTGCTGTACCAGCGTCGAAGACCATTGCTCCCCATCGGTCAAAAACTCGGAAGGCCGTTACGGCCTCCACCTCGTTGCCGATGAAGGGGAAGATTACATCGTTGACCCCGTCGCCATTGGGGGAGAAAGCCGTTGGTACGTACACATCGGGATCTGTCCGCACGCCGATGTTGATGCCGTCGTCTCCAGTGCAGCCGTTCAGGTCCGCGATGGTGAGTGAAACTGAGAGGTTGTCAAGAGGTGAAAGGTCAACCTGGGGGCAGTTGATGCAATCTATACCCAACCAGATGAAACTATCGATCACCACTATGTTGTAGGCAGGGTCGAGCAAGATGTTTTCGCCAAGGCCGATGATGGTGTCACGGCCGAAATCAACCGTGATTTCACCCGGTTCAACAATGCCTACCTGTTGCATCAACATACAACCATTGGCGTCTTCCACGGCGATGGTGTACATACCCGGTGAGAGAAAATTAAACTGTGGCTCGCTATTGAATCGCATGCCATCGATGCTGTAAACGTAGGGCTGGGTGCCGCCCACAACAGCGTCGAACCGGATAGCACCGTTGCCGTCACCGAAGCACCGACTATCGTTGGCCGTCAGTGCAACATCAATCGGCTCAGGCTCAGGAACAAGCAGGCTATCGATGCCAACACAGCCGTTGATGTCGGTCAGGGTTACAGCGTACCAGCCACCGGCCAGTCCACTTTGCAACGGGCCGTTTTGGCCATTGCTCCACAGTATATTAGCCGGTGGTACGTTCGTAGAGGTATTGCTTACCCGTAGCGATGCGTCGGCCGCGCCTTCGCAACTCACACCTCCGCCGGCATGACTCGAAACAATGTCTAACTGAAAGGTTAGGGGCGAACAGGGATCAACCGGCGTTCCCCGGCACGGTACACAGACGGAGCCGTCGCAATCGAGAATGGTTTGTAGGTCATTTTCAGTGTTTGGGTTTCCGTCGTTGCAGGTGACTATGGAGGCGGGGCCGCTGGTGCAATCCAGGGGTGTTCCGGAGCAGGGTTCGCAGACCGCTCCGTCGGCGGTGAGGACAGTTTCCATATCATTGAGCGTACAATCGTTGCCGTCGTCACATGGCCGAACCATTGTTTCATCGTCGTCGCAGCTGGCGGGTACGCCCATGCACGGTATGCAGACTGATCCGTCGCAGATGAGGAAGGTCTCCATGTCGTTGATGGTGGAGGGGTTTCCATCGTCGCAGGTCCTTAAGTCGGTTGGTCCATTGTTGCATTCGATGACT
>JAPKCQ010000222.1 GCA_026421165.1 Lewinella sp.
GTACGTTTTGGTAGAGTGAGTTAGTTGGTAATGTATCTAACGTTGCTACAAATATAGATGTTCTGTATTGTATGAGGGTGCTTAGAATGAGGCAGACGTGACCGCCGTGGGTGATCAGCACAATTCACCCACTCACCTTTTTCAACAACGCTCTCTCATCTCTGTTAAACTTCATGTGTGCCGCCCTTAACTCTGTAAGATACATCAGTTCGCGAAGCGAACGAGCTATCTCGCCGTCAAGGGCGGCTCGCAGCAGTAACAAGCGTTAAAAACTTTACCTATATTTGCCCCAGAACTTATACATTTCGAAAAAGAGCTAACGGCCACCCGACTATTCCGGACAAGGCCAGGATTAAAACAAAAAACGTGAATTTACCGCATCGAAAGCGTAAACCGCGCCTGCCCCGTGTAGCGCTTGTTTCCGTATTTTGCCTTTTCGCCTGCGCGGCCATTATCTACTCTCTGGTAGGTCTTTCCCCGCCGCCACCGCCGCCAGCGCTGACGACAAACGCTTTCCCAATCATCCCCCCCACCCTCCGCTACGGCATAGCCGTAGATACGGTCTCCCAACGCATCGATACCATCCGTGAAGGGCAAACGCTGTCCGACATCCTCCTGGCTCAGGGCCTCGACAACCAACAGACCTTCGATGCGGCCAACGTCTTCAACGCCCTGCTCGACGTGCGCGACCTCCGCGCCGGCCGGACCTATACCATCATCGACGATGCGGATACCGAAGGCCCCGATTTTCTGGCCTACCAGCCCTCCATCTACGAATACGTTCGCCTAGACCTCAAAGGAGGAAAGCACAGCGAGCGTACCCAACTCCCCGTAAAGACAGAAATCGCCCTCGCCGCCGGTAAAATAGAGTCTAGTCTCTGGAACGCAATGACCGGCGCCGGTCTCAGCTATGCCCTTACCGACCGAATGGAGGACGCATTGCAGTGGTCCATAGACTTCTACCACGTCCAACCCGACGACGCCTTCCAGCTCGTCTACGAAAAGAAACTTGTTGAAGGAGAGGACGCCGCTCCCGGCATGGTGAAAGCCGCCCGCTACTCTACCAGAGGTGACGATATCTACGCCTTTTGGTACTGCTCTCCGGACTCCACCTACCAGGGGTACTTCGGCCTCAACGGGGAACCGATGAAGAGTGCCTTCCTGAAGTCCCCCGTACGCTTCAGCCGGATGAGTTCTGCTTTCAACCCCCGCCGCTTCCACCCCGTGCAGAAGCGCGTGAAGCCCCACCTGGGCACCGACTATGCTGCCTCACGCGGCACCCCCATCCTGGTTACGGCCGACGGTATCATTATCGAGCGCGGTCGTCGGGGCGGCAACGGTAATTTCGTTAAGGTTCGCCACAGCAAGCAGTTTACAACCCAGTACCTGCACATGCAGAAATTTAAGTCCGGACAGTCCGTCGGCACCCGCGTCCGCCAGGGTGAGACCATCGGCTACGTCGGCTCCACCGGTTTGGCTACCGGCCCGCACGTTTGCTACCGCTTCTGGAAAGACGGTCGCCAGATCGACCACACCAAGCTACGCTTTCCGCCCACCAAAAACATGCCCGACACCCTACTGCCCAGCTTCGAAACCCTCCGTGATGCTTACCTCGTCGAACTCAACAAGGTCGGCCAACCTACTCGTGATACTAATGAGCAGATTGAGGAAGGAAAGAAATTACAGGCTACTCTGACGGCTAAGTAATGCGGCCTTATGGTCCGTTAGAATTTTCAAGGGTGAATCCATTGATGCCGAAGCCTTTCGCTACTCTGAAGGACCTCTTCGGTAGAAGCAGTGGTGATCAGCGCCTCTCCCCCCGTAGAGACCGGTACGTGGGACTAGCCGACGTTCGTAACGTGAACAGAGAAGGCAATGGCGATCTACGCATGTCTCTCTACGACACCTCCTCCGGAAATTCCTTGGTCCGTAAAGACCCCGTAACCGTTGCCACCGATCACTAGATTCTGGACGAGTACATCCTCTTTACGTCGTAAAAGCCTTTGTAGAGGAGAAACTCAAGCTTTAAAACCCGTCCAAGTCTTAAAATTTAACACCTTTGTCACACCTAAGAACGGGACAAAAGCATTTACCTTTAGTAACAATCGTTTTCCGCTTCCTATGCGTACTCCCACCACTTTGGTTTCCAAAACCTTTCCCGGCACCTGCGCCAGCGCCCTGAAAAGCCCGCTGGTATGGCTACTGCCTTTATTACTACTGGCTATTGCCCCCGTACTCTCCGCCCAAACCGGCTACACCCAAGTAAATGGTAAATACTATCCCTACCTGGTCGATGACTGCGGCGACACCCTAATCGTAGCCCAGCTCGGCGACGTATCGGTGAGCAGCCCTGAAGTCTTCAACACCGAAGAAGAATACAAGCAGTACCGCCGTTACCGCATCTACGCACAACGCGCCTATCCCTATGCCGTAGACGCCATCCGCATCTATCGTGAAACGGAATACATGACGCAGAATATGAAAAATAGGGAGCGCAGACGATACAACAGAAACCTGCAAAAAGAACTCGAAGAGAAGTTTGAAGCCCCCCTCAGGAAGATGTCCAAAACACAAGGTAAAGTGCTAATGGCGATGATCGAACGCGAGCTCGATATTCCCACTTACGACCTGATCAAAGACTTACGCAGCGGCCTTACCGCCCGTTACTGGACCACCCTAGCCGGCCTCTACGGCCACCGGCTGAAGCAAAAATATACCGAAGGTGACGACCGAATTCTAGATGCCGTACTCGATGATTTCGACGTCAGCTACCGAGTAAATGAGATTCAGCTAGACAGCTCCGCCGTTAAGCGGTAGGCAAGCTATACTACCGTTGGTGACATGAGATAATTACAAACGCTTTACTAAAAAATATACCCGTCCGCCCCCAAGCGCAAAACTTTACCTATATTAAAGTCATTTTATAAGCGAACCTACATCAGTTTTGAAAAGGATCTAACCCATGCGTCAACTAAAGATCAGTAATAAAATCACCTCCCGCGAAAGCATCGCGCTGGAGAAGTATTTATCCGACATCGGAAAGATCTCCCTATTGACACCGGAAGACGAAGCTAGCCTGGCCGCCCGCATCAGAGAGGGAGATCAGCTAGCGTTGGAGCGCCTCACGAAGGCAAACCTTCGTTTTGTTGTCTCTGTAGCCAAGCAGTATCAAAATCAAGGTTTAAGCCTTGCCGATCTTATAAACGAAGGAAACGTGGGCCTCATCAAAGCAGCCAAACGCTTTGACGAAACCCGTGGCTTCAAGTTTATCTCTTACGCCGTGTGGTGGATTCGCCAAAGTATCATGCAGGCCATCGTGGAATACAGCCGCCTGGTACGGATGCCCAATAATAAAGCCGCGGGCTACACCAAAGTAACCCGGGCCATCGCCAGCTTCCAGCAAGAGTTTGAGCGGGACCCCGAACCGGAAGAACTAGCCGACTTACTCCAGGTATCCCTGAGCGACATTCAGCGGGCGCTGAGCGGCCGGATGCGCCACCTGTCGTTTGATGCGCCGGTAGCCGGCGACGACTCCGACATCACCATGCTGGACACTCTGCACTCCGATAACGAGACAAACCCCGACCTCAAAATCATGTCCGAGTCACTCTCCAAAGAAATTACCGCCAACCTTAATATGCTCGCCCCCCGTGAACGTATGGTTCTGGCCTCTTACTTTGGCCTAGACGGTGAGAAACAACTCAACCTCGAGGAAATTGGTGAACGCTTTGACCTTACACGAGAACGTGTTCGCCAAATTAAAGAGCGGGCTATTCGTCGACTACGCCGTAGCCGCAATAAGCACTTGCTGCAAAGCTATTTGGGGTAAGAACTAGGAATTAAGACGTCAGAAACTAGAGAACTAGAGCTACCGCAGGTAACTGCTCGCTTCGCTCCTACGACAGCGCTGGCTTCTAGTTACTAGTCTCTTGCACCGCAAGCCCCACCGAGACAACCGAGCCCAAGGCCGGCTCCCGTGAAAACTGCTCCACCGTCAGGTAATAATCTCCCGCCTCCACGAATTTCGCGTTTTGGAGGATGCTGATTTCCTGGTCGCAAACCGCGCTGTTGCAATCGCCGATCCAGGCACCGAAATCTCCCGCTAACTGGAGAGATAGTTGCTCCGTCGTTCGTTTACCGGAGGGAAAGCCAGTGTGGAGTTTTACGTAAAAATTTTGGTAGGGAAAAGTGGCGCCGTGCTCAAGTTTTAAGATAAGGTCGTACGCCTGAGTTACGTCCGGAATGAAGAAATCGAAGCGAGCAGAGTCTTGGTACGCCCAGCCGGTTTCAGGTAGCTTTTTCTCCTCTTCATATATTATGGTTGGGCCGCAGGAAGCTAGCAGACTTGCCAAAGCGAAGAAGTACAATACCTTTTGCATAGTAATATTATTAAGTTGAGCGCTTGTGGCGCGACTCTGACGTTAAGAATCACGCTACAAGCGCTCAACCCAGCGTGGCAGTTCCATTTATTCCACATGGTAACGTTTCAAGTGAACTGGTAATTTCAACACTAAGTACTCGGATAGAGTTAATGCGACATTCTGATCTGGTATATTTTGAGTCTGAGCTAGGCAAAACCTCGAAGAAGCCGCGAAGCGAAACGTAGGCAACACCGTAGTGTTGGCGAGGCTTTTTAACGAAGTTCAGGCTCAAAATATGCCGAGCAGGATGGCGCGATTAATTTTTTCCGAGTACTTATCAGCTAAAATATTCCTTCATCCGCTCGAAGAAGCCCTTGTCGCCTTTCTCCAGCTTCGGCTTGAAGTTCTCCATATCACGCATCTGCTCAAGAAGAGTGGTTTCTTCCTTGGTCAGGTTCTTGGGCGTCCAAAGGTTGACGTGAATAAGCTGATCTCCAGTACCGTAAGCCTGGAGAGCGGGAAGGCCCTTTCCGCGCAGACGGAAGATTTTGCCCGACTGGGTTCCTGGCGGAATCTTAATTTTCACCTTACCGGTAATGGTGGGTACTTCGACGGAGGTACCGAGAGCGGCATCGGCGAAGTTGAGGTGGAGGTCGAAGATCAGTTTCTGGCCATCACGCTGAAGGGACTCGTGCTCCTTCTCTTCGATATTGATGAGGAGGTCTCCGGAGGGACCGCCACGGCGGCCGGAATTGCCTTTGCCCCGCATACTCAGTTGCTGGCCTTCTTCCACGCCAGCGGGAACATTAACTTCAATGGTATCTTCTTCGTAGACGCGGCCTTCGCCCTTACAGTTAAGGCAGTTAGCCTTGATCATTTTACCGGAACCGGTACAGGTTGGGCAGGAAGTCGTTGTTGCCATCTGGCCCAGGAAGGTAGACCGGACCTGACGCACTACGCCAGCACCGCCACAGGTTGTACAAGTGGATACACTGGAAGAGTCCTTTGCACCAGAGCCATCACAGGTTCCACACTGGGTCTGGCGTTTCACTTTGATGCGCTTGGTTACACCAGTCGCAATTTCTTCCAGCGTGAGGGCTACCTTAATGCGTAGGTTAGAACCGCGTTCTCCCCGTGGTTGCCTGCGGGCACCGCCGCCACCGCCGAAGAAGCTTCCGCCGCCGCCGCCGCTGGCACCGCCGCCGAACATACCGCCAAACTGGTCCATGATATCTTCCATGGTCATACCGCCAGCACCGCCACTAAAGCCGCCACCACCCTGCTCGAAGGCACGGTGGCCCATCTGGTCATAGCGGGCGCGTTTGTTGCCGTCAGAAAGTACGTCGTAAGCCTCAGCGGCTTCCTTAAACTTGTCTTCCGCTTCCTTATTGTCCGGGTTTTGGTCCGGATGGTACTTCATCGCCTTTTTGCGGTAGGCCTTTTTAACCTGATTGTCGTCGGCGTCTTTTTCTACGCCAAGTACTTCGTAATAATCTTTCTTTGCCATATTGGTATTGCTTGTGAACGGAGGTCGTTAAGTATTGGGCCTAACGAACCCTTATTTGCCAACTACTACCTTGGCGTGGCGGATAATTTTTTCGTTAAGGAAGTAACCATTTTCAACGGTATCCACCACTTTACCGGCCATTTCTGGGGCGGGAATTTCTGTGATGGCTTCGTGAAAGTCGGCGTTAAAAACTTCACCGGTGCTTACCATCGGCTTAAGGCCCTGGCCCTCGAGAGTCTTCATCATTTTCTTGACGATAAGCCCCAGGCCGCTGTCCCACACCTTTTTGGTATCGGGATCGCTTTCAGCTTGCTTTGCGGCGCGGTCGAAATCGTCAACTACGGGCAGTAAAGCCATCATCGTTCTCCGGCCGGCGGTATCCATCAGCTCCAGCTTTTCTTTACGGCTGCGCTTCTTGAAGTTCTCAAACTCGGCGTAGAGGCGAAGGTGGCGCTCGTCTTTCTCGGTGACCTGAGCTTCGAGGCTGGCGACCATACTGTCGAGATCGGCTACGGCACCTTCTTCGAGGTAGTCTTCCAGACCGGCTTCCACTTCATCGACGAGGACGTGCTCTTCGGGTTCAGCACCTACTGTTTTCAACAGTTCATCATCGACAACCGGATCGTTGTTTTTCTTGGACATCTTGAAAAAATTTTTCATTACGATTTAAGAATGCAAAAGTAAGGCCATTTTTAATGGGTGGCAAGTTGTCAGGTCAGTTCGGCAAAAACTGACACGGCGGTGTTGGATCCTTAGGGTTTTAGTTCGTTGGTAAGAAGCTGCTTGTTTCTAGGCGGGGCCGCAGGTGCAAGGCTTGTTCTTTGAGGGACGCCGTAGAAATAACGAATTCAAGCCGGACAGTCTTAACGCCCAGTGAAAATCTAAGTCAACAATAGGTTTGGTAAACAACTGACAACATTGTACTTTTGCGCTCCCTTAATAAAAAACTTGTGCCATGCCCAAGATGAAAACGCACAGCAGTGCAAAGAAGCGCTTTAAAATAACCGGTACCGGTAAAGTAAAGCGTTTCCAGGCTTACACGTCGCACATGATGCGCAACAAGTCCAACAAAGCCAAGCTTCGTCTTCGTGACGGTGCCTTAGTCTCTGTTGCCGACGAGAAGCGAGTCAAGCGCCTTCTGTGTAAGTAAGAGAGAAATCTCTAAACCCCCAAGAAATTCCCAGCGAGGAATCTCTATTTTCCACGAGAGTACGGGCCTAAAGAACCAATCGGTCTCCGTACTGCACAAAAACAGAGCTATATGCCACGTTCAGTAAATGCGGTTGCAAGCCGCGCGCGCCGCAAGCGCTACCTCAAAGCCGCCAAAGGTTACTTCGGCGCACGATCCAAGGTCTATACCGTAGCCAAAAATGCCGTTGAGAAGGCATGGGGTTACTCCTACCGTGACCGTCGCAACAAGAAGCGTGTATTCCGCCGCCTCTGGATCGCCCGTATCAACGCCGCTGCGCGTCAGAACGGAACCACTTACAGCCGTCTCATGCACGGCTTGAGTACCGCGGGTGTTGGTCTTAACCGTAAGGTCCTCGCTGACCTAGCGATGAACCACCCAGAAGCTTTCATCGCTGTTGTGAACAGCGTCAAGAAATAAGGGTTTACTCCCACAAATCCCATGAACTTCTTTTTGTAGCCCCGTTGGTCCATCCGGACCTTCGGGGCTCTTTCGTAGGCTTTACCCACCTGACTACGTCCGGGGTTACC
>JAPKCQ010000223.1 GCA_026421165.1 Lewinella sp.
TCCTTTGGCGACAGAACCAGAACGCCAACGTAACTAATTGATCATTAGGTGTTTTTTTTGCATTGGCCCCAACACAATCATACACGCATTGCGCATACTCCACTTAAGCACGCATCCAAAACTAACAAAATTCCCAGTAAAACCTAGCCTTTTTGCCAAAATTCAGTTGCGTGTTTGACCAGTATCATGCGATTCTTCCTACGGCCGAGTTGCGTGTTTGCCCGAAATACCCGGCAAACACGCAACTCAATCCAACCGGTCTAAAGGACTAATCACCCGCTGTTTTTCGGTCGTGGAGACATGCGTATAGATCTCCGTAGTCGTACTACTCGCATGGCCCAACAACACCTGGATGTGCCGCAGCGATGTACCAGCCTCCAGCAAGTGCGTAGCATAACTATGCCGCAGCGTATGCACCGTACAGAAGGGATTAATTCCGCTAACCCTCACCGCCTTCCGAAGAACCTCCTGAACGCTTCGGTTGCTGTACTTTCCCCCAGATTGGCCATCAAACAGCCAGTATTTAGGGAGGTAACCCTTGTAATACGACCGCAATTCTTTCAGAAATTTTTTAGACAGCGTCGTATAGCGATCCTTCTTTCCTTTTCCGCCGTGAACAAACACCTTACAGGATTCTTTCCGTGTATACCTCCAGCGCAGTCAGAAGTGGGAGCCCGATAGCGTATTAATAGTAAGTTGAACGGTCTTACTATTTGTCTATTTAGAATTTAGCCCACTTAATCATCGGTAAAATTCCCCCTCAAAGGCCCCGCAACATAAACCTCTTATACATCCCAATCGGCATCAACCCAATTTGCCTGCGCCGTACGTCCAGGTTTTCCGGGTCCTGTAACGGGCGTAATTCCACTCCGGTTGCGTCAACCTTAGCGAACTGTGTACCGTAAACCTGCAGCTCCTCGGCATTAACCGCCGTTCGATCGATTAGGTACGCATACCACCTACCGTCTAATTCGCCCTTTTCCGCTGCCGCCTTGATGTAGGGCAGTTGAGCATTCTGCCATTCAGGGTCTTTATCGGCGTGTTGAATGATCAGGAAAACCCCATATAGCGCATCATACCCTACCAGTTTCAGGGTCGGAAATCCGTGCTCTTTAATAATCTCTTGTAGTAAGCACTGGTTGTTGAGGTCAATATCTGCGCTACACGCACTGGAATACTCAATGGTATCCAGCTGGTACTTATCCTCGAACTCCTTCATAAAGTTTCCACGGAAGGACTGGTCCCTGGCGTGCATCTTCAGAAGCTTACCGCTCAGTCGCTTATCATCAGGCTCCTGAAAAGCAATCCCTTTACACCCCTCCGTAGATCTTAGGTAATCCTTTTGGCACAGCTTTATCCGGACAGCTTCCTCCTGGGCAAGTAATACCGTTTCCATTTTTTGGTCCTTACCGACCTTATTTAGAGAGCGTAAGCCTACCTTAAGAAAATTATAGGAGGGTGTTTCCTCCGTCGCCAGCAAGGAATCAAACTGGGCGACAGACAGCTCGTAGTTCTCTAATATAGCGCTTTCGGTCATTCGCCAACCTAGTTTCCAGGTGGCCATTCCGTCTTCCTGTTGTACGTCGTTTGTGCCGCAGCCGTAGAAATACAGACAAAGCATTAAGAGAGTAGTTATCGTTTTTTTCATGGGTTAAAGGGTCTGTACAATAAATTAGACGGGGTTGAGTGCCTCTAGGAAGCACAACATATCCACAAGCCTTCAAATTTTCAAACCTATTTTCGCATCCCGAAGAGAAAGAGCCTCCGGGTGTGAACTCCCAACCCTGCTCCTTCATTCTTAATGCTGCATCCCGCGACCGCGCCCGAATTAGAGTGATAGCTGTGATAGCTTCATAGATTAGCTTCGCTGCTACTTCGTCCTTATAAAGCTGCCGCACATTGGAGACCCCACTATCAGTCTACAAATCTACTTCCCCCTTGTCTAAGAACAAAGACCACTCCAACGCCGACCTACGCACCGCCATCTTCATCAAAGGCGCCCGCGCCAACAACCTGAAGAACATCGACCTGACGATTCCAAAGAATCAGTTGGTGGTGGTCACCGGTGTGTCCGGCAGCGGAAAGTCGAGCATCACGATGGATACGCTCTTTGCTGAAGGGCAGCGCCGCTACGTGGAAAGCCTGAGCAGCTACGCCCGCCAGTTCCTGATGCGGATGAAGAAACCGGACGTGGACTATATCCGTGGCATCTGCCCAGCCATCTCCATCGAACAGAAAACCACGACGGCCAATGCGCGCTCCACGGTGGGGACGCTGACGGAGATCTACGACTTCTTCCGTCTCCTCTACGCCCGCGCCGGCCGCACCTACAGCCCCATCAGCGGCAAGCAGGTGAAGCGCCACTCGGTCACCGACGTGGTGAACCACATCACCGGCATGGACGACGGCGCCCGCGTTCACCTCTACGCTCCCCTACCCCGCACCTTCGA
Organism: Lewinella sp.; assembly: GCA_026421165.1. GTDB lineage: Bacteria > Bacteroidota > Bacteroidia > Chitinophagales > Saprospiraceae > Neolewinella. The sequence goes on from JAPKCQ010000223.1 coordinate 2,451, forward strand.
CGACCGGACGCTGCGCCGCGAACTAGAGCTACTACAGCAAAAAGGATACACCCGCGTGATGGCCGACGACGCCGTCACCCAAATCGACGACCTGCTCGAAGCCAACGCTCCCCACCTCGCCAAAACCCTCGCTGAGCTGACGGACGAGGAAGAAATGATGGTCCTCATCGACCGCTTCGTCGTGAAGTCCGGAGACAAAGAAAACAACAAACGCATCGCCGACTCCGTAGGCACCAGCTTCGGCGAAGGCACCGGCGAAGTGGTCGTCTACATCGACGCCAACAACTGGACGGCCTGGAACAACCGCTTCGAACTCGACGGTATTCTCTTCCAGGAGCCTACACCACAACTCTTCAACTACAATAATCCCTCCGGCGCCTGCCCCACCTGCGAAGGCTTCGGCCGCACGATGGGCATCGACGAAGACAAGGTCGTGCCCGACCCCTCAAAATCGGTCTACGACGGCGCAGTCGCCGCCTGGAGTGGCAGCACCTTCGGCCAGTGGCAAAATGAGTTCCTCCGCGTCGCCAACCGCTTCGACTTCCCCGCCCACACGCCCTACTCCGACCTCACGAGGGAGCAAAAGCGCGACCTCTGGGACGGCAACAAACACGCGAAGGGCATCACCAGTTTCTTCGACGACCTCGGTAAGAAGCTCTACAAAATCCAAAACCGCATCATGCTGGCCCGCTACCGTGGCCGCACGGTCTGTCACACCTGCCGCGGATCAAGGTTGCGCCGCGAAACCGACTACGTGAAGGTCGGCGGCCACCCGATCACCGACCTGATCGACCTGCCGATCGACTTGCTCCAAAAGCATTTTCAAGAACTCGAACTGAACGAGCACGACGCCACCATCGCCAAACGCCTACTGCTAGAAATCAGCAACCGCATCCAGAGCATGATGGACCTGGGCCTGAGCTACCTCACCATCAACCGCCTCAGCAATACGCTTTCCGGCGGCGAGAGCCAGCGCATCAACCTTACCCGGACGCTGGGCAGTAACCTGACCGCCTCGATGTACATCCTCGATGAGCCGAGCGTCGGCCTCCACCCCCGCGATACCGAGCAGATGGTTGCTGTCCTGAAACGGCTGCGGGACCTGGGCAATACCGTACTGGTTGTTGAGCACGAAGAAGGCATTATCGCCGAAGCAGACTACCTCATCGACGTCGGCCCCGCAGCAGGCGTTCACGGCGGAGAAGTCGTATTCGCCGGCCCCTACGAAGACATCCACAAGGCCGCTCCCGAAAGCCTGACGACTAAGTATATGGACGGCTCCATGTCCATCCCCGTACCAGACCAACGCCGCCGCCTCACCAACTGGCTCAACATCAAAGGAGCCCAGATGCACAACCTGAAGAAGGTGGACGCTAAAATCCCGCTGAACGCCCTGACGGTAGTGTCCGGCGTATCCGGCAGCGGAAAGACGAGCCTCATCAAAGGCATCCTCTACCCCGCCCTCCGCCGACAGCTTGGGGAAGGCAGCAGCCAGGCTCCTGGCAGTTTCTCCGGCCTCACCGGTGATGTAAAGCAGCTTACGAACGTGGAGATGGTTACCCAGAGCGCGATCGGTAAATCCAGCCGTTCCAACCCGGTTACCTACGTCGGTGCTTACGACGATATCCGTAACCTGATGGCCAGCCAGCAACTCTCTAAAATCCGCGACTATAAACCGGGCTTCTTCAGCTTCAACGTAGATGGTGGCCGCTGCGACACCTGCAAGGGTGAAGGCGAACAGACGGTCGAAATGCAGTTCCTAGCCGACGTTCGCTTGGTCTGCGAAGAGTGTAACGGTGCCCGCTTCAAGCGCGAGATTCGCGACGTTACCTATAAAGGCAAAAACATCACCGAAATCCTGGGCCTCACCGTTGAAGAATCCGTTGAGTTCTTCAAGGAGGAAGGGAAACTGGCAAAGAAACTACAGCCCTTGCTAGACGTTGGCCTGGGCTACATCACCCTCGGCCAGTCGTCCTCTACCCTCTCCGGCGGAGAAGCGCAGCGGGTAAAACTTGCCAGCTTCCTAACGAAAGAAAAGAAGGGCGAGCACATCCTTTTCATCTTCGACGAGCCAACTACCGGCCTGCATTTTCACGACGTAGCCATTCTACTCACCGCCTTGAATGCACTGGTGGAGCGGGGCCATACCGTCCTCGTTGTTGAGCACAATATGGACGTGATCAAGTCTGCGGATTGGGTTATCGACCTCGGGCCGGAAGGTGGCCGGGATGGTGGGCATATTGTTTTCCAGGGTACGCCGGAAGCTTTGGCGGATTGTGGAAAGGGGTATACGAGCGCTTACCTGGCGGAAGTTTTGCGTAAAAAATAGCCTAGCTTAAATGCTTTACGCGGAAGAATCATTTGGCGCGGCCGCAGGTGCAAAGAAAGGTTATAAGTAAGCATGCAGCTTCGATGAAAAAACAGAGCGGTTCGCTCATCGGATGCATCTTCCAGCCTGGCGTAGCCGGATGGAAGTTCATCCGATGTGTCGAACCGCGTACCCACCTAGCTCGGATGTATGCTAAAACGTTTTAGTAAGGTAAACATACAAGGTTCTCGGCCGCAGCTGATAAGTACGTCCATAACGCTGATAAACGGAAACATTCCGCTCTTCAATTGTCCGTACGTTGAAGGCATTACGAATACCGCCACCAAGGCTTAGCCGTTGCTTTTCTATTTCGTGAATTAATTCGACACTTAGCAAATGAACAGCTTTGTTCCCGGTGCCAATGCGGGGGAAGTAGGCATTGTGCCTGATGTTTAATTTAGTGACCTTAGACGGTCGGTAGACAAGTTCCTGCTTTCCTTTTAATTGCCGCTGCTCACTGTTCCCCGCAGAAATACGGCTGGCAAAGTCAGAATATTTTGCGCCCAAGCCGTAAGACAATTTACGGCCTATCTTTTTTGATGTCTGTAAATTGATTGTCCGGGATATGGTTTGAAAATCCACTAGTTCCCCGCCCAGGTCAAGTTGGTCATTCAATACCGTACAATTGACGTTCAACTTCAGATTCATTCTGAGGTCTGACAAATATTTAGCCGCGCGGACGGAAGCCGATGTCATTCCGGAAGTGAAGTCAGGAGCAAGTTGGTTCACAATTACAAAGTCATCGGTTACAACGCGACTACGAACGCCATTTGGTGTACGCTGGTAGTTTACGTCTACGCCATAACTGTACTGGTCAAAGGTATTATCATAGCCATAACTCAAGCCGGCGGCGTGCGTGCGTACGAGGTAACTGGTATCAAGACCAATACTCAGGATGCTTCCACCGGCTAGATATGGTGTAGTCACCAGTTCATCCGCCCGTTGGCTCTTGCGGCTGGATTTTGCCCACGCGGATAGCGTGTTCCGTCGGTTTATTTTATAGGCAACATTCACATTCGGCTGTAGTGCAAACTGTTCGTACGCTACTACATCTTCACTAGTAACTGCACCTGCGTTTAAACGAAAATGAGATAAAGTAAGGTCGGCTTTAAGTTCAAACTCACCGATCTTCCGGAAGAGACTGGAAGCCAGGTAGGTTTCTCCTAAAGAGTACTCGTAATTTTCAGCAGGAGGTAGTGTGGTCCCCAAGGGAGAGGTGCTCGTCTCCGTCAGTGTACGGTTACTACGGTGCCCCAGGGTGTGGTTCCATTTATACCTTCCTAGTTCCTGTAGGAGATCTGCTTCCAGTACTAAGTCATTCAGCTTCTGGTTGTAGACCTGGGTGATCTCCGGCACCCCGGGTAATCCTGGCAATTCCTGGTAAACCGCGCCCCGGTAATCTTGCCGCTGGTCAATATCCCCTTTGCTCAAACTCACGCTTACCCGCAAGGCGGTTGAAGGGTTGAGGCGGCGGACGTACCTTAAGCTGCTCAGGTAAGTGATTGGCCGTTCCGCCAAATCAGTCCCAATCTCTTCCGGACCAGCCTCCCCTATTTTTTCATTAAGCGTATTGACAAGGGCTCGGTTTCGCTCACCGCTTAGGTTTACCCGAAAATCTAGCCTACTCTTACGGTTCAGCAGTACGTCAAAATCGTTCATAATCCAGAAACGGGTGCTCCGGTAGTCATAATCATTGCGCTGGGCGAAGGAATCGACGTCCGTTGGGGTGATGTTCTCCCGCAGCCGTTCATCGTTCAATCCGTAGTTCTCTCCGGAGAGGTTGAAGATCATCCGATTTTTGGCCTTCTTCCCGATTCGCGTCAGAATGGTCTGGGCGGTTCCGTAGGCCTCATTTTCGAGGTAGTCCCCCGCCTTTACCAGCCGTTGAGTACGGGTTGCTTCGGAGTTCAGGACGGTCTCTCCGGCCGTTGGTTGCCGACCGTTTAGTCCTCGCACATTATAGAGCGACATATCGCCAACGGAGGAGGAGCTACCCAGTGTCCCGTAGTCAGAGAAATTCACCGCCTTCGTTTTTTTACCGAAGTGGAAGAAATTACCGTGAGCGGCCCTAGTCGTATTGTTTCCCAGTTGGCCACTGACTTCCCCGAAGACCGGGCGTTTCTTCTCCGGGTCTAGGTTGAGGTTGAGCACGATTTCTGATTCGGTAGAGAGGTCTCCGATCAGTACGTCTTGTTGGTAGTTGCTGATGATGTCGATCCGGTCAACAAGGTCTGCGGGTACATTGCGGGAGAGGAGCGTATAGTTTTTATCGAAGAGGTCTTCACCGTCGACTAAAATGCGGTCCAATGGCTTTCCTTTTACTTTAATGCTACCGTCTTCATCCACTTCTACGCCGGGTAATTTGGCAATCACTTCCTCGATCTTTTTCTCCGAGCCGTCGCGGTAAGCATCCGTCCGGTAGATGAGCGTATCCCCCTTAGAGATTTTCGGCAAGGCTGCGGCGGATACAACAACCTCATTTAATTCAACCCCCTGTCCCTCCAGGATGACGACGAGTACTTCTTTCAGGTCAATCTCCTTCAACGCTATGCGTCGGGGGGCGTAACCGAAATACCTGATTTCTACGATGGAGGAATCTGAATCCGCAGCCGTCAGGTCGAGGGTAAAGGTTCCATCTGCTCCCGTCATGGCAAATGCTTTGATGGCTTCTCCGTGGCGCAGCATTACCTGGGCGCTGGGGAGGGGGAGGTTGCTGCCGTCTTTTACTA
>JAPKCQ010000224.1 GCA_026421165.1 Lewinella sp.
TTACGTTGGTCGTAAGTACGCGTTAATTATTCTTTTTTGCTAAAGTCGAGATTGTAAGTCAGGGAGGTTTGCAACGTATGGTTGTTCTCCTGCCGCAGGCCATCGCTTTTAATAACGCGGTGATTCAAGTAGCCAAGCTGGGCGTTGAAGTTCTTATTGACCCGGTAGCCTAAGGCAAGATACAACCGGTTCTGGTCCAGAATATTCTTCACGATACCGTTGCCGAAGCCCAGGAATATTTCGTCGTAGGCCGCCAGAAAAACGGTGCCGTCTTCCATCCTCGGCTTACTGAGCGGGTAGGTCACCAAAAACCGGTACCGCGCACGGTTCTTAAAGCGGAAACCATCGGTTACCCGCTCTCCGAGATCGTTGATCGTAGCGTTCTCTAACCAGCGTTGTTCCAGTCGGTAGCGGTGGTTGAAACCGAAACGACCAGCACCGCCGGTGAGGACCAACTGCTCAAACAGTCGGTGTTCGGCGAATTTAGTCGAGATGGGTTGTTCGCCGTAGGGGAAAGAAACAATCCAACCGTAGCCTCCGGTCAGCGTAGTTTTGTCGGCCACTTTTACGTCAAGACCAAAACGGAGGAGCGATTGCTGCCATTCACTAACGAGGCCGCTGCGCCGCCACTGGTACTCGGTGTGGAGACTGAGTTTCTCCGTTAGTTTATGGTTGCCGAAGTACATCCACCAGGCATTAAACTGGTCGGCAAATTGGGCAGAAAGGCTACAGAAACCGCCCAGATAAATTAGGCAAATCAGGCTAAAGCGTTTCATATTTAAGATGGGAATATCCCGCCGCGATTAGGGACGCCGGGAAGAGTTGGTGAAATTGTAGAGAATAAGGGGCGCGGCCGCGGGATGCAAAGAAATGGTTTGAAGGAGCTACCCTGGCTTTGGCAGCCATTGCTCTTTCGTCCTTTTTTCTGCACCCGCGCCATCGCCCTAATAAGGCTAATACTTCGCAAACGTCACGAAGCCCGCGCTCACACTACGAGACTAGTAAATCGAGTCGGAGACCCGGAACAACAAAGTTCCGGGTCCCCGAGCTATCCACTAGGAAGACCGGTAAGCAACCTCGTGGTACCCCTTATCGTGCGGGCCGAGGAAAATCCGGGAGTATATCCGGAAAATCACCAATCCGTCCAGAATCAGGTTCAGCACGATCAGTAAAAGCAAAGGCAGCTGATTTTCATGGATGTGGCCCAGCATGAGGTCTTCGCCAATGAAAGTCGGGGTGATCGGGAAGCCCGCCAACCCCAGCGCAGCCACCACGAAAACGAAGGCCAGCCGGGGGTGCTCGTAAGCGTGCCCGTGGAACCGGTTCAGTAAGGTTGATTCTCCACCCCGATTAAGTTTATTGAGCACCCAAATACCGACAAATCCGGAAATGAAAATACCGCTCAGGTAGATGTGTACCTGCGTAAAGTCGAATTCCTCGTTGAAACCGAAGGCTAGAGATTGGTAAAGCTGGTTGACGATGATCAGCGCCCAGCTCGTCAGCGCAGAACCGCGTTCCACGAAGGCTTTCAGGATGAAGACCAGGCCAATGGCCGCAAAAGTCTCCGGTAGGTAGCTAACCAGCCATCCCGGTAGGAGGTCCTGGTGGTACACGGCGTAAAGCCCGATCAGAAAGGGCGGTAGGGCCAGCACGTAAGTAGACCTGTCATTCATGAAGGAGAACAAACGTCCGGCCTTTTTTAAGGGGTTCCACAGGTAGTTGAACTGGAAACGGTCGAGGTTAAATTCCTTGACGCCTAGCATATAAAAGGTCAGTTTCAGCTTGTCCCAGGTCGACGCCGTTGCCGGTTGCGCCGGCGGCGTAAAGTGGAAAAACTGCTCGTGAATTTTATAGCTGAGTACCGAAGGGGACACCAGCAACTGGTAAGACCGCAACATGGCATTACCCACAAAGTGAAGAAGCGCCAGCCAGTGAAGACCCAGTGCCACCCATACAAACATCAGCCCGATCTGAGCGACGGAAGAGTACCCAATCTGCGTTTTTATTGAAGATTGAACCCGTGCCGTGATCGTCGCCGTTATACAAGTGACGACGCCAAACAGCCCGATCAATAAATGAAAAACCAGGTTCTCTTCCCAGAAAGGAGCCGTGCGGATCAGCAGAAAAACGCCGATGTGTACCGACAGCGAGCCGTAGAATATCGCGCTGGAAGTTGTCGGCCCTTCCATGGCCCGGGGCAACCAGGAGGAGAAGGGGAATTGAGCCGACTTGACCAGGGCCGCCAATAGGAACAAACCAGGAATGGCGTACTGGTAGATGCGCTCATTCAGAATGTGGTCCTGAGCATCATGCAGTCCTTCAACGCTCACGAAATTGACGCTGTGCCCAAAATAGTGGTGCGTAATCCAGATGCCAAGTAGCAAAGCAACGTCGGCAATGCGGTAAAGCGACACTACTTTCAGCGCGTTCTTTACGGGTAAATACCGCTCGCGATAGAAGCCGATTAGGAAGAAAGAAGTAACCCCCAAAACTTCCCAACCCACGAAAAGTACCTCCAGGTTTCCCGCTAGTAACACCAGCATTAAACCGAAGTAGAAGAATTTAAGGTTGTTGTAAAAGCGCTTATATCCTTTCTCGCGGTGTACGTAAGTACGGCTGAAGAAAAGTATAAGCCCCGTCAGGAAAGTGGCAACCAGCGCGTAAGTGAAGGAATAGCCGTCGAGCAGGAGGTTCAGGTCGAATTCCATTTCTTCGGCACGAAAAAGAACAGGGCCGCGATAATCCAGTGGCAAAAAGCCGCCGCTGACCCAGTCAACGGCTAAGCCCAGTAGTAGCAGGAAGTTAGCGGCAATGCTAATTACAGAAGCCAGAAAAATGGCGCGCTCATCCTTATTGGAGAAGCTGAAGCCAATGATGAGCCCTAAAAGCGGGATCACCAGGAGGAGTGGTAGTAAATTACTCATGGTTAAGGGGCTTTTAAAGGGTGTCGAAAACGTGGACGGGGATGTTCTCCTTCGTCGCGTCAAGAATGTGGTTCGTGGTCATCTCCGGCGCTTTAACGATGACGCCTTGAATGTCCTTAGTATTGGTCACCTCCTTAAGTGGCTTGTACCGTTCAAACTGACCATTGTTGAATCGGTAGCAATTCCAATCATCGGGCGATAGCGCAACCAGGTGAATCCACCCTTTATCAAACCAGTCATAAATCGCCCGGTCCGCTTTGATGACTTTCATCAGAATTTCTGGGCGTTGTTCAACGATCATGAGCAGGCGGACCGGATCATGGTTTTCGATCATTTGCAGCGGCAACCCTGTTCGCAGGTCACCATCGGAGCTATTCGCTACACCAAAGAGGCCCATCACATTGTGGGGGAGTTTAGTTCCGGACCCCATCTTCTCGATGTCCATACGGGAGAAATAATACTCCAGGTTGATCCCTCCACAAACGATGGGTAGCGGAGCCATTACTTTGGTCAATACCGCGCCGTCAGGATCCTGGAGGTAATCGTAAGATTGCAGGAAGGCCCGGCGGTCGAGAAAGAGGTTCTTCATGCGTGCACGGTTACCAACGTAGCAGAGTGCATTGGTGCCGTGGCCAAGTTCCGGGCGCGGCTCGAAGTAAGAAACGGAGCGGTTTTTAATGTCGCGCCGTACCTTTTTGATGTCGCGGGTATGGTCAATAGATGCGAACCGGCGGCTCCGCTCCCGGGCGTTCAGGTCCAGGGCCGTTTCGAAGGTCGCAACGTGCTTTCGGTGCAGGCTTGCGCTTTCTGCCGTCAGGATCTGCTCGTCGTACCACCTGATCTCATCACTGGCCGTATCGTGCATCCCGCCAATAAATTGGAGGCCCGCAGGCAGGTGCAGTGAACGTTTTTGAAGCAGCAGACGAACCTCGGGATGGTTGGCCATGAAGGCGAATACCCGTGCGTTTATGGCTCCTGGTCGACCACTACAAGCGCCGCAATCATGCGCTCCGTGGTGTGGGTTATTGGCACTGCTGCTACCGTGAGCAACGACGTAAACAAGGGGCGCGAAGTTATCCGTCAGCCCAATGCTTGTCAGAATTCCCGCTACGACGTCGGCCATTTCTGGTACAGTGTAACCAACCTGCAGTCCGTTCTCCTTTTGGTTAGGATCAACGTTCTCAATCAGCAATTCTCCCGCCGGGTCCATGTGGCTGAAGGCATCGGCGATGTCGGGCCGCATCTGCGGCCGAAATTGGTCCAGGATCAATCGCACGCTGGCCCAAAGGCCTAGCGACAATGTAGCCAGGAACCCCCGAAAAATGGTGTGGGAGCGGTTGTCATGAAAGTGCCCGCGACTGCGGGTTGTCGTCACCGCCACTTCCTTGATCAGGTGACGGGGCGTTACCGGAGCGGGGCAATTCTTCTCGTAAAACTTGCCGCCGAAGGGCTGAAAGTAAATAGCCGCACCATAGTAACCCGGAGCACCGAGCGTTTGGCAGTTCTGGTCTACTTCTTCCAGGTGCCGACGGAGAGAGTCTTCCCGGTCGTCGATACAAAAGAGGGACTGAAATGAAGGAGCGACGGGACGCTCCAACTGAGGCTTTTTGGCCAGTTGATCCAACCCGCTGAGTACATCATCGTAGTAATCCATCTCAAAGGCGCATTGCCAGAGCTTAAGCACTTCTTCCCGTTCACTGGCAGAGTCGTCAGCGAAGTAATTCTCGGGGGTATCCGTACGGCCGGCGGCCAGCGGTTGCCATTTGCTGCCCAGTACCGTGTCTAGGGCATCTACTTCCAGAAGTAGTTCCAGCAGCAGCAAGTCGTGCAGGCTCACCTTCTTTTGGTAAAGTAAGGTATCGGGCGTACCCTCCACCGCAGCGACAAAGCCGCTCCAGCCTTTGTGCGCGAATTGTTGGTCAAAAAGGTAATTTTTATAAAACGCCGGTTGGCCCACCACCAAATCCAATAGCTTCTTCAGGCTAAGGTCTTCGGCGGACAAGAGCTGTTTGGCACGTTTTGACCGGAAGAAGCTGGTGAAACTGTTTTCTTCCAGCTTCCGGACCGCGCTGATTAATCCCTGGTCTTCAAATGGGAAGTGCCACAGGGCGATACCCTGATCCAGGTAGCTGGCTAAAATCCGAAAGAGGATCGGTTGCACCTGGTTGTCAAGGTCAATAATGTGGTTCTCTTTCCAGCCAGCACGAAGGCGGCCTACCTTGGGGTTGTAGGGCTGGTTGTACTTGCCTTCCAGCAACCTCACCAACCATGCATCCGCGTTTTTAGCACCTTTTTGCTCTTCAGTAACCCGTTTTAGTATTTCGGGACGGATACGACCCTGAGCGTAAAGCTTGCGGTATTCGTTGAGGTTGAAAGTTGCTTGGATACCAAATATCCGGGAAGCTTTGAATATCCCCGTGAAAAACTCCTCCTCCTGAAAAGCGTGCAGAGAGTTGTGGTGGACGAAGTCCTTTAAGGCCAGTTGCCCGGGCAGGTAGTGCGCGAGTTCGTGCAGTACGTGTGCTTCGTCAAAATGACCAGAAGTAGTGGACGTGGTGGTAGCAAGAGGTACTTGCCCCATTTTACCATTCATCACCCGTGCCGCCAGCGGGTGGCTGGAAACGGAGCGCATACCCTCCAGACCAACGAGGGTTACATGACCGCCGGAGCGGGCGTAGTCCTCTTCGAAGTGGTGCAGGTTTTCCATCACGGAGTGATCAATCAGGCGGGTATTACTCAGCAGAACCCTCACCTGGCGACCTTCCGGAACTTTATCCAGAATTTTCTTTAGCCCAAGGTAATTGGTAAACAAGGCCGCTTCGCCCATGGTGAGCGTAACGTTCTCTCCGTCGTCATTCATCTGGGTGTTGGACCGGAAGAGCGACTTGAAGGAAGCCCCGCGGAACAGGTGGATTATAATTTTCAGTGCGATGCCCGCAGCAATACCGACCAGCAGGTCTTCAAAGAGCGTAAAGAAGACCGTCGTTACGAAGACCGCGAGTTGCTCCGGCCCAATCTGGTAAGTGTGCAAAAACTCCTTGGGGTGAGCCAGCTTAATACCGACGGTGATCAGCATGGCCGCAAGGGCCGCGTTTGGAATCATCTCCAGCAAGGGGTAGGCCAGTAAAGCAAAACCCAGCAGGAAAATACCGTGAAAGAAGTTTGCCCAGCGGGTCCGGCCACCCTGAGCGACGTTAGCGGAGCTACGCGCCACCTCGGAAATCATCGGAATGCCACCGATAAAGGCCGCAAAGGTGTTCGCAACACCCACGGCGATGATGTCTTTATTCGGGTCAGACTTTCTTTTCCAAGGGTCAAGCTGGTCGATGGCTTTTACCGTAAGCAAGCTCTCGAGGCTGCCCACCAGGGCAACCATAATGACGTATTTAATGAAAACGCCCAGCATAGAAATACCGGAAAAATCAGCCTGGTAACCGACCTGCTCCACCAGGTTGCCCACCTTAACGAGCGTGTAGGATGGGGAGGCCGCCAGGTTGTAGTAAATACCGGCGGGGATCGCAAAGAGCAGCACCAGTAAAGGCGCTGGGATTTGCTTCAGGATCCGGTGCTTTACAAAGCCCCAGCCCAACATAATTGCCAGGCTGATACCACCGATGATGGATACTTTGGGGTCCAGGTTCGAGAAAAACTCAGGGATCGAAGCGAAAAGCTCTAGTGGCCCTTTCCCTTTCATTAATCCAGGGTCTACATTAAGCAGCACCGGCAACTGCTTGGCGATGATGATCAGACCGATGGCCGCGAGCATACCATGCACGGCGGCAAGTGGGAAAAAGTCGACAAACTTGCCAAATTTTAATAGGCCGAAGGCAATCTGCAGCAGGCCAGCCACGACCATTACGCCCAGCGTAAGTTGCCAGCCGGTAGTGCCGCCGCCAAATTCGGCTACGGCACCAGCCACGATTACGATGAGGCCTGCGGCGGGGCCTTTGATCGTCAGTTTACTGCCCGTAAGAAAGGTCGCTAATAAGCCGCCGATAATGGCGGATACTAGCCCCATTACGGGAGGGAAATCGGATGCCTTGGCGATGCCAAGGCTAAGGGGGAGGGCAAGGAGGAACACCACGAAGCCCGCCGTTAGGTCGGGGACAAAGTTCTCCTTTAGCCCCGCCAGCCAGTCTTTAGGCGTGGGGAGCGTATTATTTTGTTGATTCACTTGTTCTATTGCTTTATTGAAACACCTACCGGCTCCCGCAACTCCATAATAGAGGGGGAAACGATTTATTCAGTCTGGATAAATCCAGAAAATGAACGTGTTTAGCAAAACAACTTAAGTGCGTGAAAATGGAGGTACCGCTTGAATAGCTGCGGCCCGCATTGGTGAAAGACAAAAGCATTCCACTCCGGCCGGCAATCAACCAGTGGGTACTGAAAGGCCGTCGCTCTGAAACTGTCGGAAGGTTCTTCTTCTTCCTCTTCCTCCTGCGTTTCCTCACTCGGATCCCGTAGGTCATTTTCCTGTACCAGAATAGTATGCAGTACAGTTATTTGGGGACTATCTGCGGTGTCACTGACCGTCATAAACACTTTCTCACCAGGTACCTGGTCCACAATAAGCGGCCCTGCCTGGCCACCAATCGGGACCAGAACAATAAG
>JAPKCQ010000225.1 GCA_026421165.1 Lewinella sp.
ATGCATAAAGGCAACCTGACGATAGAGTTGTACGATCTTACGCAGGATCCCCGCGAAGAAAACGACCTGGCCGCCACGCAACCGCAGGAGGTGGCGCGGGCGCGGGAGATTATGGAGCGGGCGCATATCCCTAGTTTGGTTGAGCGGTTTCGGTTTGAAACCCTTGGGGAGTAACGGGCGAGGGGCTGTGCGGTAGCGAGGAGTACGATGTCACACTTTTCGCTACCGCTCGGGCTCCCTCGGGGCACCGCCTATTTGGCCTTACTTAAATACGGTACAATCCACCTTGCCATCATCAATAGCGGCCTGCGCGAGCTTCGTGCGGTAAGGTAAATCGTTGGCGGGCGTCATTTCCTCAATCGGGAAGTCTTCTTCAGTTGGCTGACCTTCTAAAGAGGAGAAGTCGAACTTGCGCTTCAGGAACTTCACGACTTCGCCTTCCTGGATGTAGTAACGGTAGCGGGCGACGTGATTGATGACGCCTGGTACCTCATTTCCGTTCTGATCGGGCTTAATGGAGCCGTCGAATTCCCAGCGGAGGGTTTCGGAGAACTGGTGGAAGAGCTCACCATCTTTGTAGTAAAAACGGTCGGTAATAATGCGGTTTTCACCGTCGCTGTAGGTGTTGCGGACGAGGACCGGACGGCCGTCTTTCTGGTGTACTTCGGCCATGCCGCGGATGCCCTCGCAGACGTACTGAACGTTTTGCTGCTGCAGCATTCCTGACTTGAAAAGTTGGTCGATTTCTGCCTGCTGCTGGCGGATATTATCGATAGCGGGTTCGCCGGTCACCTGCTCGTCGGTGGGGGTAACTGGGGGCGGAGCGGGCTCGTTTGCTGCGGTTGGTTCGGTGGCTGGGCCGCAGGCGGTGAGGAATAATAGCAGAAGAACGGAGATTGTGATGCGCATTGGATGTTTACGTTTAAGTGTGCAAATATCATATTTTGTGGCTTACCGTTGGGTCTTTACCGTGAAACTATCGATCAACTCTTCAGAATCTTGGGCTTACTATTGTTGCCTTAACAAATGAAATCCTTACCTTACTACTTTAATTGACGGTTAACCATCATGTTGGCCGGCCTCAGGTATTACATATTCTTTTAATCAACTCAATATTTTATGTCAAGACTTATACTCTCCTGCCTTCTGGCTACAGTATCATTTTGTGTGCTTCAAGCCCAGCCAGCCAACGACAACTGTGCCGATGCTATCGCTATCGAAATTGACTCGGTAATTGCCTTCACCACCATCACCGCAACCGCTAACGGGCCTGCCGGCGCCAACCACGAATCTGCCTTCGGTGACCCGAACGATTCTATCCCCGCCGACATTTGGTACACCTTCGTCGCGCCAATGTCTGGCGTAGTGGAATGGAGCAACTGCGGTACAGCTGATTTCGATAGCCGTATGGCTATTTACGCTGTAGATGCTGCCTGTGATGCGTCTGACGACAACCTCGTTGCCAGTAACGACGACGTCACCGGATGTGATGACAACACTTCCGCTGTTATCTTCCCTGTTGCTGATGGAACTACCTACGTACTGCGTATGGGAGGCTTCGCTAACGATACCATCCCAGTCACGATGGGATCCGGCACCGTACAGCTTACCATTGTGAATGGGCCTCAGAATGATTTTTGCGGCAACGCCACCCCTATTCAAACGGGTATGGATCAGGCGTTCAGCACCATTGACGCCATTACCGACGGACCGGAACACGACAACAACCCGTGCTTCCTGTTTGGCGTAAATACGGCTACCAACGACATCTGGTACACCTTTACTTCACCCTTTACCGGTGCGGTGGAATGGACGACCTGTGGAACGGCTACTTTTGATACCCGTTTAGCGGTGTACAGCCCTGGTTCCGCATGCCCTCCTGCTTCCGATGACCTGCTCACTTGTAATGATGACGGTGGCGGCTGTGCCAACTTCACTTCGCAATTGGTTTTCAACGTGATGGTTGGTGAAACTTACGTACTCCGCCTTGGTAGCCACGCAAGCGCCGTAGGAACAGGTTCATTTGACCTGATCTCTACCACCCCGATCGACCCACCCGTAAACGATGACTGTGGCGATGCCATTCCCGTGCCAATCGTATCCTTCGAAACGGCCGAAACCTTCGACTCCATTACTCTTGGTACCACTCTGGGCGGCAGCTTCATCAACGAAGGCTACTTGTTCTCCAACTGTCTGGGCAACCAGAACGGGGGTGAATTCTCCGACGTATGGTACACCTTCGAAACGCTGGGCAACGAGGAAGTTGGGATTCAATTCGGTGTCTCCGGAGATAATGACAACGCTGCTGAGGTTTTCTACGTCGACTTATTCAACAGCTGTATGGAACGGGTTGATACAACTGGCTTTCCGGTCACCTGTGTCGTTACAGATGCGGATAACTTTGATGTAGAGACTTTCTTTAACGGTTTCCCACTGGGTCAAAACGAAATCTACTACATCCGGGTAACCACCCGCCTGACTTCCGACGCTCCCGGTTCTTTCTTCTTCCAACTTATCGGTGACATCGTCACGGATGTGGAAGAGCTGGATTTTGCTACCGACTTCAGCCTCTTTCCTAACCCGACCAGCAACGAAGCAACCGTGCGTTTCTCGCTGGAGGAAGCAGACCGTGTGGAGGCAAGTGTCTTCGATATGCTTGGTCGTCCGGTTCGGAACCTCGACCTGGGCCAGCTTTCTGGCGGAGCTCAGCAGTTTACCCTGGAAACGGCAGGCCTGCCTTCCGGCGTTTACTCGCTGCAACTCAGTAACGGCCGTGGCCGGCAGAACCTTAAGTTTGTGAAAAACTAAAGGTGAGGGGCTTTGCTCCGACTTATAAACGGCTTGACCGCCACCGGTAGCCGCGCAGCGAAGGCTGCTGAACAGCTCCATTACTCGTTATGAGTGATGGGGCTGTTTTGGTTTGCTGCTGCTTTGTCTTCTCTTCCACCGGTAAAGGTGCCTTGCCATGGGAGGCTACTACGCTACGCATGCCGGGGCAGCTTTTTTGGAGGAAGACGAAGGAGAAGGTGAGGTGGGGAAGGTGTATCTACAGGAATTATTCGTTCAAGTCTCTTTTTTGAAAATATACTGGACGAGCAAAGCGTACTTTTGCGCGTAAATAATCCTGTCTCTTAAACGAACCAAAACCTAACGGTAAACTATGGCCGCCCAGCGCCTCTTCCTCTTAAACGGGCCCCTGCCCAAGGTAATGCGGACTCTGGCCTTGCCAGCCATCGCGGCCATGCTGCTGTATGGTCTTAACGCCTTCATGGACACCGTCTTTGTCGGGCAGCTGATGAACGAGGCGGCGCTTGCGGGAATCGCCCTTGCCTACCCACTTGTGGGGCTTACTATGGGCCTGGCCAATCTGGTGGGTACCGGTGCGGCTAACTTGCTCAGCATTGCCATCGGGGAGGAAGACGAGGAAACGCAGGCACGGATCCTGCCGAATGTAAATCTGATCGTGCTGATCACCAGCCTGCTCTTTGCTGTACCGAGCTATTTCTTCGCTCCGCAGATGGTGGCGCTTATGGGGGGCGATGGGGAAGTACTTTTCTACGGCGTTACTTACTTCCGCGCTACACTCTGGGCTGCGCCGTTCTGGACGTACGGTCTCTCCCTCAACTTTATCATCCGCGGCGAAGGGCGGATGAACGTGGCGGCCAGGATGATGGCTTACGGCCTCGGTCTTAACCTGATCCTGACTCCAATTTTTATCAAATACCTAGACATGGGTATTGCCGGGGCCGCCTGGGCCTCCAACATCGGGATGCTGTTCTATTGCATTGCCGAGGTACGGTATTTTCGTTCCGGCAAGGCTAGTTTTCGGAGCGATGTGGTTTCGATTGCCTATCATCCGGAGGTTTTTAAGCGTATCCTGAAGCTTGGTCTTCCCGGCTTCATCCTGGGGATAATGGGCTTGATTCAGGCGATGGTGGTGTTTAATGCCATCGTCGGGGTTAGTCCGGACGGAGAGCGTGATCTGGCGTTTTTTGCTGCGGCTAACCGAATCATGTTGCTGTTGATGACGCCACTTTTTGGCCTCATGCGTGCCCTTCAGCCCATCGCTGGGGTTAACTACGGGGCGGGGCAGATGGACCGGGCGAAGGCTGCCTACTGGCTCTTCGTCCGTACCGGTTTTTTCCTTGTTCTTCCCTTCTGGATATTCATGAACGCCTTTCCTGAACTTAGCCTGCGGTTGGTGTTGCCCGACTTTGTCTTTACCGATCAGGACATTGTTTTTTTCCGTCTCTATATGTTCATCCTGCCCCTTTTGCCGTTGGTCTTCAATGCGCTCACCTGGTTACCGGCAATCAACCGGCCGAAGTACGCCAGCTACGTGGGCGTTGCGCGGCAACTGGTGTTTTTTGTGCCGGTGATGCTGATTTTACCGCATTATTTTGGGCTCAACGGGGTGTACTACGGCGCAGTGGGTATTGATGTGGTGGTCACAATTTGGCTGGTGTATTTGGTGCGTAGGGCTATGCGCAATATGGGCGGGGACGCGGGTGCTGTGAATGGTTAGACGGCAGAGAACACCTACAGGTTACAGCGCGCATCTCTTAGTGTATTGTGCGTTTTACATTTAGACTTACTTCAGTGATCCGCCCCTTTTACCACTGGCTAGCGCTGCGAAGAGCCATAGTACACTACCTTCGTCCTATGCGCAAACCCAAACTCCTGTCGGTAACCCACAACGGCCAACTCCTGACCTTCCCCACCAACGCCCTGGGAGGCTCTCCGAAGGAGCCGAAGCTCAAGCCTGCGGATGAACTGCTTCTCAACTGGGCGGAGGAGCAAAGCCCTGATCTTGCGGCGGAAGCCGCTACGGTTTACCACGATCGGGAAGGCGTTCTTTGCACCTGCGTCAGCGCCCAAAAGAAACGCTTCGTCAGCAACAATTCCCTTCACTACGAACGAATGCAGGCCTGCTACGAACGGAACAACTCCGGGGCTGAGCCGGAGAAGGAAAATCTATTGGAAACTCCGACCGAGGGAACGAACATCAACCTACTCCAAGTCCCAAAATCCCTCGAGCTTTTCGAACTCTACCTCCGGAACGTAGCCCTTACCGCAACTCCGGGAACTAAGCTGGCCTGCGCTTTCCAAACCCGCCACTTTACCCCACGGCTACTTGAAATCGCTGCTAAGTACGCCGCCTCGGTAACCCAAAGCCGCGCCTACAAAAAAGCCCGGCTGATTATGCTCGATGACTTTTTTACCGTTATCCCTCCGGAAAATTCTCTGGTTGAAACTGAGTTCGAAGGCATTAAATACCAGCAATACCCCGGCGTATTCTCCGCTAACCACATCGACTACGCCACCCAGTTCTTACTCACCGAATGGACCTCGAACGAGCACCTCGCGGAACTCCCCGCTCCAGCTCAACTCCTCGACCCCGGTTGCGGCAACGGTGTCATCGGTGATTATCTTCTCGGCCGCTATCCTGATGCTAAGCTGACGGCTTACGATGTATCCCGCGTAGCAATTGCTTCTACGGAAATGAACCTGGCCGCACACGGCTATTCTGAGCGGTCTATAGTACTACAAGTGGGAGCGTTAAGTGAAATTACTGAACCAAAGCGCTTTGACCTCATCGTCACTAACCCTCCTTTCCACGACGAATTCCAGACGGACATTAACGTGAGCACGGATTTATTTCTAGCTGCTTGCGACAGGCTAAGCCCGGGAGGCCACCTTGTAGTGGTTGCGAACCGTCATCTGAACTACGCCACTCACTTACGCCGCTATTTCGATGAAGTACTGGTGGTAGGCGAGAATGAAAAATTTCAGGTTTACCGTTGTTGTTAAGGCTTGGGCTTAAGGGCTCCTGAAAAGCTACAGGATAGTGTCCTGCACCGGTTCTTGTAACAGGTAGTGGATGTACTTCTTGAGTAGGTCGGGCGCCGTCTTAATCAGGTTGTGCTTCTTCCCCGCGAGCATGTGGTGGATGACTTCCTCTGCATTTACCAGCTGGTCGCAAGAAAAGTAGGCGTTGGGCGGATAGATCAGCCAGTCGGCCGTACCGTGGGCAATTACTACCTGAGCGGTGATGTTTTTCCAGCCGTCCACCATGGCTTCAAGTTGGGGCTGATGGTTTAGCTTTTCGGTGTTGACGGTGCGGATGGAACTGGGCATCATCCAGCTCATACTCCAGTGATTGGCAGGGTAGGATATCCAGTAAGTGAACTCCTCGCGGGGAGCGGTGCTGGCGGATTGTAGTAGTACGCCGTCGATCTCTTCCGGGTAATCCATCGCGATGCGGGCGCTCACCGTTCCGCCGTAGCTGCTGCCGTGCAGCACCAAGCGTTTGTCTTTTCCCGGCCGGCGGCGGCGGATTATTTCAGCAACGTTCTTAGCTTGTTCCTTGACGGAAATCATCGGTTGGCCTAGCCCACTGCCGCCGTAGCCGGGCCGGTCGATGGCCAGTAGGTTGGCGTTAGCTCGCAGCGTACTGTCCTTCATCATATTCGCCCAGAACGAGCTGCTCGACGGTGAGCCATGGATAAAAGCGATCATCGGCTTGTTCGGATCTTCTCCGATCTGGAGGAAACGAATCTTGCGGCTTGGCCCTTCGAGGTAGGCTAAGGTTGCTTCTCCGTATTCGCCGCTGTTGAAGACCTCGGTCATTTTGTTATCGTTCCACTGCGAACGGGTGAGTTCCTGCAGCTGATTGAATATATAGCCAATGCTGATAGCGAAGACGGCAAAAAGAGCAATCAGGAAAGGCTTTTTTCTAAGGTTTCTAATAACTTTCATTTGGGTTTGGTACAAGATTTTAGGCCTTCATGTTCGTCGGAAACGACAATGAACACGAAGGAAGTCTTTGCGTCGTCGGCGGTTACATGCCGCTACGGATGGGGCGGGGAGAATATCTTTGGCCTGCCCGGAGGGCTGCCTTTCATGGCGAGGGGTGGAGGGCGTAACCTCTCGCCAATTCTTTCCGCCCTCTAATCTCCCACCAATCATCATGCTGTGCGTTCGAGGTGGAGTTCACGAATGGCTGCGCCGCATTGTTCCACCCCATCGCCGGTATTTGATTCCGCTGGACAAAAAAACCGGCAGCGCGCATAGCCATTATCTTATCCTTACTTATACCGATGACTACATCGATCTGCGGATGCCCTTTACGGTGAAAACGCGCGAATTTCGGGGCGTTAAATTGGAGTCTTGCGCGGAGATTGACGTGTTTATCCGGATAGCGCGGCGGACGGATGCAACTTCCCGTTAAATTTTCCTGTTACGGGCGGGAAGGTGAAAGTAAAAGGTATTACCTTCGCCGTTCAAATGGGCCTGTAGCTCAGGGGATAGAGCACCTGACTTCTAATCTGGCGGTCGCTGGTTCGAAACCTGCCGGGCTCACTTAAAATAGACGCAACCCCAATGTATATGTGGGGTTGCGTTTTTTCGTTTGTCAACTTTGCTTGTCTTAATTCATTTTGCCCATGTTTTGGGCCTATTTTTAGGGGTAAGTGTTAAAGTTTTGTGCTTTCAAGCCTTGACCGTTCAAAACTGCCTCCTCTTGCTG
>JAPKCQ010000226.1 GCA_026421165.1 Lewinella sp.
AGTTGCTCGTGAATTGATTCCCCCTTTGCGGTTAGTGCGACCTGATAGCGACGGCGATCGTTGGGGAAGCGCTTTCTTGCGGCTAAGCCTTTCTTTGCGAGCTTATCGATGATGCGGGAGACGGTGGGTGCGTCCTTAAAGGTTCCGTTGGCCAGTTCGGTCTGGGAGGAGGAACCTTCCTTGTGAAGATGATCGAGCACTACCCATTGTTCGGGTGTCAGGTCTACTTCCGCGTCTTTGAAAGCACGTTGGAAATGCGCTTTCAGGAGGCGGGTGGTACGGTCTAACAGGGTGCCGACGTTGTCGTAGGAGAGCTGACTCAAAGTGTGGTATTTAACGGCTAAGGTAATAGTCGTAGAGCAATTGCTCGGGTAAGAAGTGACTTCCGGTATAAGGCATGACCCGCACGGAGGGTAAGGGGCCGTACACCGCCTCCAGCCGTTCGTGGTGCAATAGGGGGTCTCGGTCTCCTGCAAAAACGGTGGCGGTGATGCTGCGTTGGCGGAGTGCCGCCTCCAGTTCGTTGGGGCTGGGAGGGAACATCAATACGCTTCGTAGGCTTCCGGCCATGCGCCGACGGAAGGTCCCATCTTTAAGGTTATGGTTCAGGTACTCCGCTGAATAGCGGTTGATGACGCCGCGCCGCCGTAGAAAATTGCTCAGCTTTAGCAGATAGCGCGGGCGTTCGGTGAATTTTGCTAACGGGCTAATGAGCGTCTTTGGCAATGTGTCGATCCAGTTCGTGTAGCGTCCACCTGCACCATCGGGGGCTACCAGGGCCAGGTCGCGAATGTCCGGATGATTGAGATAGGGTAGGGTATTGCTCAAAACACGGCCGCCGAGGCTGTGTCCGAGTAGGTAAACGGGGCGGTCCTGATAGTCAGCTAAGAGTGTGTTGAAGATGTCGGCAAGGTCGGTGGGGGAGTAGCGCTGTTCTACCCATTCTGATTTACCGTGGTAGGGCAAGTCGGGGGCGAAGGTGGTATATTTCTGGCCCAGGGCGAGAGCCAGCCGTTCCATACGCCGTCCGTTGCGCCCGAAACCGTGTACAGAAATCATGATCTTGGCCCCGTTACCGTACTGGCGGACGTACAGACGGTCGTTCGTGATCGGGACGTCGAGGGCTTCGCGGCCAGATTTGGCGAGGAAGAAGGCGGTAGGTTCTATGAGGATTTCGTTTTAAGATGGACCATTGAAACGCGCCGGAACAAAATACAGTTGGCTTATTTTAATCTAAAAGGAAACTCGGTGTGTTTCCGAGCGAACAGTTTAAGCAAACAAGCCTTATGTATCAGCATCAATGAGTGTTGGTACGGCGCGTTTTACTTAACGCGTTTGCCTTAACACACTAATCAGACTAACAATGTCCGCAGCAGTAGAAATGCCCTACTTCATCAAACCCTCCCGGCTCCTTAGCCCGGACCAGAAGCGCGTAGTGTACAACGCCGCCCGCCAGGCGATCCTTAGTATTCTCGGTGACGAAGCCGACGAGCAGGTGAAAATGGTGACCATCAACTGTCTGCTTAAAACGCATATTCCTTATTTCTACTGGGTGGGCTTTTATCTCGTTCGTGGGAAAGACGAGTTGGTGATCGGGCCTTATCAGGGCACTTTGGGTTGCCTGTACATTAAATTTGGGCGGGGCGTTTGTGGTACCGTTGCCGCGACGGGTAAGGCCGTGATTGTGTACGATACCCACGGTCTTATTCAGGGGAAAGAACACATCGCCTGTGACCCGAATAGCCGGTCGGAAATTGTACTGCCGGTGCGGCGTGCGGATGGCTCCTTGCTTGGTGTATTTGATGTAGACTCTACCCTCGAAGGGTCCTTTGATGAAGTGGACGAGCGAGAATTGGAGGAGTTGCTGGCGGAGGTGTTTGGTTGAGAGCACATAGAATATGCGGATCACAGAGAACACGGAGTTCACAAAGAGCACAGAGAATATGAAGAGCACAGTCAATCTGAGTGTTTTCTAATAATTGCTAGGTCACATTACCCAACAAGCTAACAGCCTAAACTAACGAACTAACGAACTATCTTTCCCCTTATGAGCGTACACAAGAAAATAGAAGTCAAGCGCGTCACCACCATGACGCTGAGGGCCATGAAGGAGGCTGGCGAAAAAATTGCCATGCTTACCGCCTATGATTACTCGATGGCCCGCATTCTGGATGCCGGCGGAGCGGATGTTTTGCTGGTTGGAGATTCGGCGAGCAACGTGATGGCTGGTCACGAAACGACCCTGCCCATTACGTTAGACCAGATGATCTACCATGCCTCCAGCGTTGTGCGGGGCGTAGAGCGGGCACTCGTTGTTGTCGATCTACCCTTCGGTACTTATCAGGGTGATAGTAAAATGGCTTTGAAATCAGCCATCCGGATCATGAAGGAAAGCGGTGGCCATGCCGTGAAACTGGAAGGAGGCGAGGAGGTGCAGGACAGCGTCAGTCGCATTCTTTCGGCGGGAATTCCGGTGATGGGGCACCTTGGTCTCACGCCGCAGTCCATCTATAAATTCGGAACGTATACCGTTCGGGCGAAGCAAGAAGCTGAGGCGCGCCGGTTGGTAAAAGACGCTAAGCTGCTGCAAGAACTCGGTTGTTTCGGCGTGGTGCTGGAGAAAATTCCGGCACACCTGGCGAAGAAAGTAACGGAGTCTATCGACATCCCGACCATCGGTATCGGTGGCGGGGCGGACTGCGATGGGCAGGTGCTCGTTACCCATGATTTGCTAGGTATCACTAAAGACTTCCATCCGCGCTTCCTGCGGCGTTACGCGGAGTTGTTCGACGTTATCAAGAATGCTACTGAACAGTACGTTGATGACGTTAAGTCGGGGGACTTTCCTAGTGAGAAGGAGCAATATTAGACCTTTTACTACCAACCCCTTTGACTTTGCTTCCTTGTCTCTCGCACTGCACCTGCGTTCTCGCCGGAAACCGCGTACTTTCGCCATTGAAAATTTCAACAACCGGATGCTAAAGAAAATACTTTTCTTCTTCTTTATAATCGGCCTTGTCGTGGGAGCATTTGCTTTCTACACCGTAACGGTAGCCCCGGTAGTCCCCGACGGCGAACCGATCGTGATCACCATTCCCGCCGGTGCTAACTACGAACAGGTGATGGACAGCCTGGCCGCGAAAGGGGTGGAACCCAACCGCGTCATCTTTGATCCTATTGCTGAACGGATGACCTGGAAGCGCGACCCCATGCGCTCTGGCCGCTACCGCCTAACCTCTGGTGATAGCTACGTAGACCTCATCCGCCAACTCCGCAGCGGCGGCCGCGAAACCGTAAAGGTCATCCTCACCATAGAGCGGGAGCCCGAAAACGTAGCCGCTAAAGCCGCCCGCTTCCTGGATGGGGATAGTCTGAATTTTGTGCAGTTACTGCAGGATGAAAATTACATCAAAAGCATCGGCTACACCAAAGAAACCCTCCAAACCCTTTTCATTCCCAACACTTACGAAATGTACTGGGACGCGACGCCGAAGGAGTTTGTAGAGCGGATGATTAAGGAGCACGACCGTTACTGGAACGAGGAACGACGCGCTAAGGCCAAAAAACAGGGCCTGACGCCGGCCAAGGCTTATACCTTGGCCAGCATCGTCCACAGCGAAAGTCTCGCCCGTAAAGAACAGCCGCGCATCGCCGGCCTTTACCTTAACCGCTTGAAAAAAGGCATCAAGCTACAATCCGACCCCACCGCCGTCTTTGCCACCCGCGCTTTCGGGGTTAAAAGGGTGCTGAACGTTCACATCGAAGTAGACCATCCTTATAATACTTACTTCAACTACGGTCTGCCCCCCGGACCCATCGCGATGCCCGAAATTAGTGCCATCGAAGCCGTGCTCAATCCCGAAGAGCACGACTACGTTTACATGTGCGCCATCGGGGATAACTCCGGTCTGCACAACTTCTCCAAGACCCTGGCGGGGCACGGGCGGAACATTGGCGTCTACGTAAAAAACCTCAAAGCACGCGGACTGCGCTAGCCTTCTCCATTTTTTCTTCATCTCTTCTGGCAGCTTAATAACGTAAGCTAGCACAGCGAGATAAGCCAGTGTGTGCGTCGTACACAAAAGGAGGCCGCTTTCCCGAAGGGAGGCGAAGGAAGTGGGAGGAATATTTGGAGCGTGAGCTATCGTGCGGATAATACCGTTAAACGCTGCTTCAACCTTTGTGCAAAACGCTGTGAAATCAAAATGGTCGCGACTACCGAAGGGAACTAAGCGGCCCATTAATTCGCTACAGAGAGAAGACCCGAAAAACCGACGGCAACCGAGATTCAAATTTCCTACCTTTAGCCTACTATGAAAATATCCGAATCTACAACCATCCGCTTCCTCGCCGAGGACACCAAAGAACTAAAAAATAGTATTAGCCCCGGCGGCTACTTGCGGACCATCAAGCCCGACGGTTTTGTCGTCCGCTTGCCGAAAGGCGCTACTCCATCGAAGCTGCGCGATCTGGCTCATCAACTGAGCCACAAGGAAGCCGGGCAGTTCAAAGCTGAGGTTGAATTCGTCGATGCACCCCGCGATCACGCCCTGACTGCTGCTTTTGTAGGAGGCCTTCTCCTCGGCACCTACGACCCTGGTCGTTGGAAGAGTGAGAGAAAAAACCATCCCCTGGCCGATGATAAAATGGTCATCAGCACCGGCATCGGGTCTAAAAAAGGGAGAGCAGCAATTGCCCGGGAAATGGAGATGGCTGAGACTCAACTCAGCATTATGGCCCTGGTGGATGCACCGGCAAACATGAAGCGCCCGCAACACCTCGCCGCTTGGGCAAAGTCATCAGGCAAAGCACATGGCTATAAAGTGAAGGTGCTCGACAAAAAGGCATGCGAGAAAGAAGGCTTGGGCGCGCTCCTGGCCGTCAACCGCGGAAGTGAAGACGAGGCCCGCTTCATCATCATGGAATACAAAGGAAAGGGCGTACCGAAAAAAACGGGTCCGGTAGTGATCATCGGTAAGGGCATTACCTTCGATACCGGCGGCGTATCCATCAAGCCAAGCACTAATCTACACCTGATGAAATCAGATATGGGCGGCGCTGCGGCCACCTTCGGAGCAATGGAGGCGGCGGCGCGGCTGCAACTTCCCGTCCACCTGATCGGTATTGTACCGAGTACGGACAATTCCGTCGACGCCCTCAGCTATAAACCTTCCGACGTGGTCACCGGCCACTCCGGTAAAACGATCGAGATTATCGATACCGATGCGGAAGGGCGGCTCGTAATGAGCGACGGACTAAGCTACGCTACCAAACATTTTAAGCCGGAGGTGCTGATCGACAT
This sequence comes from Lewinella sp., assembly GCA_026421165.1. Classification (GTDB taxonomy): domain Bacteria; phylum Bacteroidota; class Bacteroidia; order Chitinophagales; family Saprospiraceae; genus Neolewinella. The sequence continues at coordinate 5,303 of JAPKCQ010000226.1, forward strand.
CGCCACCCTTACCGGCAGTGCCGTTCGTACCTTCGGTTACGAGTGTGCGGCCATTATGAGCAAGAACGAAGAGCTGGTTAGTTCCTTCCGCGCGGCGGGCGATGCTTGCGGAGAACGCGTTTGGCCACTTCCGGTCTGGGATGAATACATGGCCGGCCTTAACTCCGACGTGGCCGACATTAAGAATTACTCCGGTAGGCCCGTGAACGGAGCTATCGATGCGTTCAAGTTTTTAGAATTTTTTACCGAAGATCACCCTGCTTTCATTCACTTTGATATCGCGGGCGTCGCCATTAAAGCGGGGCCTTACGCTAAGGACCGGCAAGCTACCGGTTTCGGAATGCGTTTGTTTGTGGAGTGGTTGGAGCGGAGGTGAATAGTGAACGGCAGTAAGGGGTATTCGTGCGGAAAAGTCTGAATCATTACCTAAGGAGCGCAAACAAAATAAAACCAGATTTCTGACCGTCTTGTTTTGCCCCTGCTGTCGCCAAAAATAATTTCCGTAGCGATGCTATGCAAAGGATTTTTGGCGACAGCAGGAACAAAAACGCCAGGTCAGAAAATCTGGTTTTATTCTATTCGCGTTCCTAAGGAACGTCAACCCTTGCGGTCGATTCGCTAATAAATCCCTCCGCTGTGCACGACCACCACCGTACTTCCCCTGGTGTAAACGCCTTTACGTATTCGATCCAGCACTCCGTAGAATAGCTTAGCGTTGTAAACGGGGTCAAGGGGGGGCATGCCCGACTGGCCAATGTCCGCAATTAGGGCGAGGGCGCGGGTGCCGGGGGAGGTTGAACGGCTGAGGTTAGATTCGGAAACCCATTCCTTCGGGAAGCGAGCGTAGCCTCCGAAGTGGTAATCAGAAATGCAGGACCAGTTTTTACCTTCGATATTTGGTAGGAAGCCAATGATTTCCTTTGTCATCCAGTCTCCTTTGAGGGCGGGGTAGACCTCCACGTGGGTAGCTGAGGACGCCGCTGAGATTACGCCGGCAGCCGAGCAGCCGGTTCCGGCGCTGAGGCAGACATAGTCGGGGACTGAACCCAGCTCTTCAACGATTTCGAGGTAGAGTTTACCGACACTTTCCGCTGCGCCTGGTGCGCTACCTCCTTCGGGGACGGGCCATGCCGAGGTTTTCGCGATGCCGTAACGAGCGGCGATTTCTTCCCGTTTTGCTAGCAGCCAGCCGTGGTTTCCTTTCATCCTGTATTCAGAGCGGCTGATGAGGATGAGCTCCGCACCATCCGCCCGTGCCTGATCGAGAACGGGGTTATCTGCCTCTTCTCCACGTACGAAAACGACGACGGGTAGATTATAAACCCGACCAGCCGTAGCAATTGCAGAAAGATGATTAGAGAATGCGCCGCCGAAGGAGAAAAGCAAAGGCTTTACCGGTGCCGCAAGAGCAGCCAGAATAACCGGCTCTAACTTGCGGACCTTATTGCCCTGAAGGGCGGTACCGGGCGCGGCGGTATACAGGTCGTCGCGTTTGCACCAGAGTTCTACGTCCGCTTTTTTGGCGGCAGGGTGGCGAATTTGCTGTAGAGGGCTGGTCATTAATTTAGCGTGATAGTCCTATTGTACCATTAGTTACTTCAGGTGGTTTCGCGTTCGCGCTAGCGAATGCGGCCCGATTAAGAACTGCTAGTAAGGGCGATTCTTTGCGGTCGTCCTTACTAGCAGCGAAGCTTCATTATACCAAAGGAGAAATATCAAACCCAGCATCTTCAACCATTTTAATGATCTCTTCAGGGGAGGCGGAGCCTTCAACGCTTAGCACCTTGCGGTCGTCTTCTACGTCGACGCGCCAGATGGTTACACCTTCTACTTCGTCGAGGAAAGGGGTGACGGAGCGGACGCAACTACCGCAGTTAATATTGGTGGTGAAATTTTGGATGGATGTCATTATGTATTGTTGGTTATGTTCTAAACACATGAGGCGCGAAAAAGTCGAATCGTCAGGTGGTCGCCACAATATCTTTCCAGTGTTTTAACCAATTCTTAATGAGCTGGGCTTAACTCATGGGTGCCAACGACTATTAAATGCCAGAACGGAAATAATAGAGCAGCAGTTATACTCAGTAGCCATCGGGTAAAAACGGAGTGGCCTCCGGATCTCGCTCGCCAAGAATTAGTTTGGCGTCGGCCCAACCGATAAGCCCATCGACAGCCAGCATCAACAGAGAAATAATTGTTTT
>JAPKCQ010000227.1 GCA_026421165.1 Lewinella sp.
TAGTACGGTAGGACCCGTGCGTTATAAAGCAATCCATTCTCGTACTGATAAAAGCGGACGTTGAAACCATCGGTATTGAAGAAGGCCATCCGGGCACTGAAACTGAAAGAACTGCGCGGACGGTAGTGCAAGTCCTGATAAACCATGAAACCTGTTTCCCGACCGTTCAGCTGATCTTCCGTAAAACCGATGTCGGCTCGGCTTCGCCATTCGAGAAACGGATTGATCTTGTAGCCAAAGTGCAGCCGCGCCTGGAAACGGGTACGCGGTACTACCGGGTCGAGATTAGTGAAGACAGATTCGTCGCCGTCCGTTCCGTAGCCCTTAGTTTCGGATCGGATTTCAAGGTAGGTCTCCAGCTTGCGTTTTTGCCAGTAGGTGACGCGGAAGCGGTATTCGTGGCCTTCGCTCGGTCCGTCGATGTTGAAGCGGAGGTAAGGGAAGCGAAAGATGTCATAGTAGGCGTTTACGCGCCAATGTTTACCGGGGCGGAGTTCGACCCCCATATAGATACCGTTTTCGTTGCGGCCACCGTTGGTTTCTCCGAAGGGGCGAGCGTTCAGGGCCTGGTAATCGACGCCGTAGTTACGGTAGACGAGCGAGAGGTCGACGTAGCGGTCGAGCCCCAGCATAAGGCCATGAATCTGGGCCATCCCACCGTTATCCGAGCCAGCTAATTCACCAAAAAAAGTAAAGTTTTTATACCGATAGCGATAGTCAAGGCTGGCATTCACCAGGTCGGTACCCTGAAAGAAAAAGCGGTTATAAGACTGGTCGCGCAGGTCCAGCGGCCGGCTGAGATTAGTGCCTAGCACATTCAGCCCCAGCTGAAAACGCTGGCTGGCCCGGTAACGGAAGCTACCACCGTAGTTGATTTCGGTAACGGAATTGCGGTCTTCCACTTCCCCCGGCGTACGGTTAAAGCCGGTAATGTTTAGGCTTGTAATACCGATATCTGCCAAGTCGACATCAAGTGTGTCGGTAATGGAAATGATGTTGGCGGTCCTGCCCTTCCGGCTTCCGAAGGCGGTGAATTCGAATTTATCGCCAAAGGCTAGTGTCGTTCCGACACCCCGCATGAAGCTGGCCTCGTTCACGCTGGTGTACGGCCTCAGTACGGGTCCGCCGCGCGCTACGTTGGTCGTCTGGCTGCTCTTGCCGAAGCCGAAACCAGTGTAGAGGATAAGCCCCTGGCCGAAGCTGACGGCAAAGTCACCCAGCGCAACGGCCTTCACCGTCCGGTTCACACTAGCGAGGTAGAAATGGGCGCTGTAAAAATCAAAGCCACGGTTTTTATTCGGTCCGGTAAAGAAGGCTTCGCCCGGGTCTTTTTCAGCGGTAATGCCGAAGCTTAGTTTATTGGAGTAGCGTTGGCGAAAACGGGTGTAAATACGGTCCGGGCTACCAAAGTAAGCGCTCGTTGAATCGGTCGGCTCAATTTCATAGCCACGGGTGCGTTCCAGACGGCGCTGTACGCGGAAGTAGAGCTCGCGATCGCCTTCCGCCAGCATTCGTCCGAGTGGAATTTTCGCATCGTCCAAGTCTCCTCCCACGCGGACGAATTTGGCCAAACGGCGGACGCTTTCCAGGTTCATTCCAGGAATTACTTGTAGTTCGTAGACGCTTAACAGGCCGCCCATCCGTTCGCGGTAATCCAGTAGCTGGCCGATCTGGATGGGGTTAAGGAGTAGGGTTTCTTCCAGTTCCTCGTAGGTCACCTTGTTCAGATTCAGGGGGCGGCGGCGGTAGGTTTCCAACAGGTCGAAGGCAGCGTTGAAGGTAAACTCGTCCGTATCGTCTTCGGAGTTAGCGAGTACGTCTTCGATAAGTTGTTGCTGGAATTCATCGTCCTCACCAATGCCGGGAAGGATGGTGTCTCTTTGGGCTGCAAGCGTTGTGCTCCACAGGGCTATTGCCAGTAGGATGATTTGGCGCGAACGCGGGTGCAGGGGAAGTCGGAAAGGCATGAGGTAAAGATATACCTGGTCGACTGGAACTTCCTCCTTAAAGGCTCTGCTCCCAAGCCCAAGCCGTACGCATAATAGTCTCCACCCCGCGCGAAGGCTCCCACCCCAACTCACTAGTGGCGAGGCTACGATCTGCATAAACGGCGATGACATCACCCGCACGGCGGGAACCAAGCTCGTAGTTGAGCTTCACACCACTCACTTTTTCGAAGGCATTGATAGCTTCCAGAACGGTTAGCCCTTCCCCGATACCGAGGTTGAAGAGGGAGGGATTGGACTTCGCTTTTCCGGCCATCACGTACTGCAGAGCGAGCGTATGCGCATGGGCCAGATCCTGCACGTGGATGTAGTCACGCACACAGCTGCCGTCGCGCGTATCGTAATCGGTACCAAAAACGGTCATTTTGTCCCGCTTACCGGCAGCTACGCCGGTGATGACCGGGACGAGACTCGTTGCCGGATTGCTAGGGTCTTCTCCAATTTTACCACTCTCATGCGCGCCGGCTGGATTAAAGTACCGAAGTAAAATGGCCTTAAAACTCGGTACCGCTTTACAGAAGTCTGTGATCATATCTTCCCCCATCTGCTTGGTCAGCGCGTAAGGGCTTTCGGCCTCCTTGCGGGGCGTGGCTTCGGTGACGGGCAATTCATCGGCGTTACCGTAGACGGAGCAGGAACTAGAAAAGACCAGGTTGCTACTACCCTGACGCTTCAAGCCTTCCATTACGTTGATCAGGCTGTTGACGTTATTACGGTAGTATTCCAGCGGCTTTTCCACGCTCTCACCCACCAGCTTGTAGGCGGCAAAGTGGATAGCACCGTCGAATTTTTCTTTCTCAAACATTTCCAGGGTCGCAGTGCGATCAGCAAGGTTAATATTATAGTTCTTCACCTTCACACCCGTAATGGCCGCGATGCCTTCCAGAGCCGAAGGACGGGAGTTGTAAAAATTATCGGCGCTAACGACTTCGAAGCCGTTTTCAATCAGGTCTACGATGGTGTGGGAACCAATGTAGCCGGTTCCTCCGGTGACTAGAATTTTCATGGGTTGCTGGCTTTTTTTGGGAAGGTAGGTTACGAACAGCAGAGTTGGTGAGTTTGCGGGTCACTCAGTGACTCAACAACTCACTCATGGTGCAGGCGAATCTCCTCCTCCGGAATATCAATCCCCATCCGCGCCATCAGCGCGGTCGCGTTAAAACTTTGGCAGACGCCAGGGTGGAGCTTATAATCGAAGACGAGGTCTCCGGCAGCGGAGACCTGTACTTCCATGGCGTAGTTTTCCACGCGGCTACCGGGTTCGGCTTCGAGGACGCCGAGTTCGAGGTCGTGGGTGGCAATAATGCCCGCTCCACGCTCACGGATGAGCTGGCGGATGAGGGCACGGCTACCGGTATGTCGGTCACGAGAGTTGGTGCCCTTCAGTATTTCGTCAAGAAGAAAGAAAACCTGCTGGTCGGGGCTACTAACGGCTTCGATAATGGCTTTGAGGCGCTTTAGTTCAGCGTAGAAGCTGGAGGTGGATTCGCTCAGGTCGTCCTGGGTGCGCATACTGGTCCAGACGTTTAGGTTTGGGCGGGTGCGTAGAATACCGGGGAAGGAGGGTGACGCCCCCGGACTCTCCTTATCGCTACGCGACGGCGCCACGTCCGGAGTTGCCGCAGAATATCCGCTACGCGGAGGCTTGACGTTAGAAGTGCTGGAGGCGACCTTACTCGTCATGGCGCAGACGGGGCCGCCGGCGTTGGCGAGAACTAGGTTGATACCTACCGTTCGTAACCAAGTAGATTTGCCGGCCATGTTAGAGCCGGTGATGAGATGGATGTGGCCGTCGGTATTGATGCTGAAGTCGTTCGTGATGCGGCCGACGGGTGAGAGAAGCGGATGGCCGAGGCCTACGGCTTCTACTACAGGCTCCCCGGTAAAGACGGGATCGGACCATTCGGGGTGGTTACAGCGGAGGGTTGCCCAACTTACGAGGGCATCGGTTTCGGCAAGGGCGGCTAGCCAGCCGGGTAGATCGGATTTATGGGCATCGCGCCAGGCGTCGAGTTTGCGAAGTCGATTCAGGCTCCAGAGACCGCCTACTTCGAGTAGGATAGAAAAAGAATTGTAGCGCACATCGAGCTGGCCGATCAGATGGGACAAACGGGAGAGTGCCTGCTGAGGACTACCGGTCAGTTCAATGCCGCCGGGCCGGGTTTCGGCGTGGTGGAGCAAGGCTGCGTAAGTTTTGAGTAAGCTTCCCATTACTGCGGTATGGGCGTGCTCTGCGGCGATGGTCTCCATAAATTTCCGGTAGAGCCAGACGGCGGGTAGCAGGCCGAGAACGCCAAGTTGCCAGGGCGTCATGAGCAGCATCCAGGCCAGAGATGCCAGGGTTAGGAGCGGAGCGATGAAGAGTAGAATGCGCGTCCCGTCAGTAGGCGCCACGGCCGGCCGTTGGAGCCATCCGAGGAGGCGATCGAAGTTCCCGATGTCGTCGTTGAGTTCGTGGCCGATGGTTCGGAAGCGGAGACACCAGTTGGGGCTTGTTTCTAAATCCTTGCTTTGCACCCGCGTTCGCGCCGCCTCTGCTTCATTATGGTTGCCCAGCAATGCATCTGCCAACCGACTTCGCCCCGGAGCCGTAACGGTGCGATTAAGGAACTGAAAGAGTGATTTCTTACCGAAAACATCGAGATCGACCGCGAAAGGGTGGAGTGCGTCAAGAAAATCCGCTCCGCCATCGAAGCGGTTAAAATCGTGCTCTAATGCCATAATTTCACCCCGGGCTAGGTCGGCCATAACGTCCGCTTCTTTCGCATTTCTCTGAATTTCCAGGTGCTTCCGAATGCCCCAAGCTATAAAAGGAATAGTAATGGTAAAGACGATCAACCCCACCAAAAAATTATTACTAAAAAACACAATCAGCAAGGCTAGCCATCCAATAAAAACCACCAGGCGTACGAGCGCCAGACGATCATAACGGCTCTGGAGTGTTTTTGCTTTTTCCGCGTTTTCAGTGGCGGTTTGTTGGTAAAAATCGAAAGGATTTTGCATTGGCACAAAGGTAATGAATCATAGAATGCGAGAATCATAGAATATGAGAATAGCTGCCACAAGTACCGTTAGCAGCGCCACGCTTACGCACCTCACGCGAATGCGCGCAGCGACCACGAAGGTGCACCGAAGGTAAATGAATGATAACAGCGGTCGTAAGTCAGTTCCCCCCCTTACTCTCGAACTCAGTGATTAACTTTACCCAATGCTAAGCCCCTACGTTTTCCAGGTAGCTACCCCCTTCAGTACCGGAACCGGTGTATACCTACCGGATCACGGCCTCGTAGTGACCAACGAGCACTTAGTACGCGACAATTCAACGGTCGTGATTGGCAGCGAAACCAGTGCCGAACAACTAGCAAAGGTGGTTTACCTCGATACGTACTACGATCTGGCCTTCCTAAAACCGGATAGTCACCAGGATTTTCCGCCGCTTTTACTAGCAACTTCAGACCCGGCGGTGGGCGAAGCGGTAACTGCGATCGGTCAACAATTCGGTCATCCGCTACGGGTAAGCGACGGGCAGGTACTCGAGCTAGAGCACGAACACCACGGCATCGGCTTCATCATGCACGACGCCTGGCAGGAAGCCGCTCATTCCGGCGGGCCGCTTTTCAACGCCGCGGGAGAATTGGCGGGCATTAATATGTACGATATTAAAGAAGGCAAAGGCCGGGCGCTTAGTCTGCCCGCTACTGTTGTAAATAAGTGCCTCAGCGATTATGCTGGGGGTAAGGAAAAACCCGCTGCCCGCTGCTTCAGTTGCCAGACGGTTACCTACGAAACCGCAGTAAATACTACTGGTTTCTGTCCTAGTTGCGGTTCCGAACTCACGCTACCAGGGATGGTCGAAGATTACCAACCAACCGGCGTATCCGCGACAGTGGAAGCCATCATAAAAACCGCAGGCCACGACCCCCGTATGGCTCGTCGCGGGCCCAACCTCTGGAGCATCCGCCAGGGCAGTGCCATTATTCAACTGGCCTATCACGAAGACTCCGGGCTGGTGACTGGTGACGCCTACCTATGCTCCCTACCCGAACTACCCAACGCAGAACTCTTCGCCTTTTTGCTGCGAGAGAACTATAAACTTCAGCAGTTGACTTTCTCTACTTTCGGTCAGGACATCGTGCTCTCCCTGCTCATCTACGACCGCTACCTAACGGTGGAGACCGCCCTACCCCGCTTCGAGCACCTCTTCGCAAAAGCAGATGAATACGATAATGTGCTGGTGGACAAGTTTGGCGGACAATGGCTTTAAGGTATTAACCCTAGGTAATTGCATCAAAAAAACCTGGCGCTCAACCTCAATAACCGAAACCAAAGATTCTTACTTTCATCCAAATAATAAGCCCTAACCATGAAGAACCTCCTTTTACTTTTTCTTTGCGCCCTCACCACCAATCTTTCCGCTCAGGAAGTTGTAGACGTGGAAGTGCAAGACGTTCAGTCCAGCTTCATCCTTTCCCTGATTCTGCCATTTACGCCGGAGTACAATTTACAGAACTATAAAGTCCAGTACACCACCGTCGATGCTTTTGGCCAACCGGATACCGCAAGTGGCCTAGTGACTATACCGATTACTACGGATGACATCAGTTTTCCCATTGCCGTATACAACCACGGAACGGTAGGCGGAGAACGGGAAGCCGTACTCAGCCGAGAAGGTATTCAGGAGCGTTTCCTCGTTGCGGCCATAGCTACCTCGGGTTACATCGGCCTGGCTCCGGATTATCTCGGCCTGGGCGACAACGACGGCCGCCACCCTTACGTCCACGCCAAAACGGAAGCAAGCGCGGGCCGTGACATGGTCATTGCCGTAAAAAAATGGATGGAAGAGGAGGCAATCGCTCAGTTCAACGACCAGTTATTCATCACCGGGTACAGCCAGGGAGGCCATGCCGCCGCCGCGCTACACCGCGACATCGCGACGAACCCTGGCGATGATGGCCTTACCGTTACGGCAGCCTCTCACCTCTCCGGGCCGTACAGTATTTCCGAAGTAATGGTTGGGACGATCTTTCAGGACGGCAATGCCACTCTCCCAGGTTACATTGCCTATACGTACATCAGTTACGACTACGTCTACAGTCTTTTTGACAGCCTCGCCCAAGCCTTCGTTCCCCCCTACCTAGAGCCCATTCAACGGTTCGCAGACCAGGAAATCAACCTTACGGTGTTCAACGCGGAGTTGGACAATTTACTAATGACGAACGGAGATCAATTTAACGCAATTTTTCAGGACTCCATCCGGGAGGTTCTCCGCTCAGGAGACCCCACCTACCCCATCAATATCGCTCTCGCGGACAACGACACCTACGACTGGGCACCCGAGCAGCCAACGCTTATTTATTACTGTACCGAAGATGAACAGGTTCCCTTCCGCAACGCCATCCTTGCGGATTCGGTCATGCGTGCCAATGGCTCTACCAGC
>JAPKCQ010000228.1 GCA_026421165.1 Lewinella sp.
GTAGGTATAGTCCCCACCATATTCTGCAGCAGCCCACAGCCCTACGGCACTCTCATAACGGTTACAATCCAAAGGATAGGCGGTTTGGTCGCAAAAGCGAGGTGTTTCTCCTGTGCGCATATTCGACCTGATGCCGAGACTGAAGGGACTGAGCGAAGTTTTTCCAAAATAGTGCAGCCATTCCCTCCAGGGGATATCGTTGTCAATATCTTCCGGTCTTGCGGCGGCCCGGTAAGCGATATACAGGCCGGTCGCAGTTGCAGTAGGCTCCAGAGTACAACGGTTGGTGGCACTGAACGCCGAACAAGGCAGGCGGGATTCAGCATAGTAAAGTTCATCTCTGAGGTAACCAGCCCAGTCCTTATAATTTGTACTGGCGTATTCGGTGCCGTAAAGCTCATCGAACAGGCTGAGGGTATAAAGCGCTGCTGCGTTGTCTGCCGGACGGAAGAAATCCTCCGTCGGGCGGCTGAGAAGGTGTTTGTACCGGCCGCGCTGTAACCGCTTACCCAGATGTTCACCGATGTTCTTAAAGGCCTGTTCAAAAGTGAGGTCGTTGGTCAAAAGCTGATAATGGCCAAGCGTTGCTCCGGCGTGTGCCAAAAAGTACACTTCCCGGTCCCAGTTAGCGTTACGTTGCCACTGGCGTAGGTTGCTCCGGTCCGCGACCCATGAGGCCATGAGGTATAAAGCAGAATCAATCGCTTCCTTTTTCTCAGGTATGAAGGAGGCCGTTCGGAACAAGGCCTGGCTGCTCATACTCGTAAGTAGCAGGAGTTCATCAGTATCCGTGAAGTCGTTAACAAGGTAGAGATCAGCCATACGAAGTTCGCGAAGCAAGACCTCCGTATCGTTAATAGCCTGGCGGTGACTTGCATCGTCCAGTTTAATAGCGAGGGTGAAGACCGTCAGAATAAAACAGGTTACGAGCGGTACCACGGCCCAAGCGCGGAGCCTGCCGCGCCATAGCCACCATGCAGGCAGCAGAAAAATAAGACTAAACAACAGTGCTGGTAGCATCGGCTAGGTAAATGATTATAAGGAAACGTCCGGTGCAACAAACATACGCCCTACTTCACAAACCAAACCGTTACACTTACAAAGTCCAACCAGCACGACAAGGGAAGGAGCAGCATCCTTGCTATAAACACATAACTAAAACCCCGTTGACCATGAAAATCCCTTCCGCCTTCGTCTGGCTCGGCGGCGCAGCCCTCACCGAAACCCTCATTATTTTCAGCTTTTCGAGCGTGTTCTCCTCCGCTAACGGTGCTCCGTCCCCTGCTTCCCAAAACCTTATTGCTGCACCTGCGGCCGCGCCCAACGGCACCCGCACCTACAATCTCGCTTGGAAGCCAGGGCGCTGCACTAAAGGGCAACTAATAGCGCAGGACCAAAGTACCGCGAACTATAGCCGTGTCAATCGAATATAAAAGTTGTTTGTGGTCTACTACTTCGGTGCCAGGAAGCACTTAGTTTCTAGCTCTCTAGCTCCTAACTTTCTAGCTTCTACCGAAACCCAAGGTCCCGCGTATAAATACCGCCTTCCAGGCTATCCAGGCTACCGGGGTCAAACTGAATCCCTTCCTTAAGAGAGGACGTATTGCTGGTAACAAGGCCCAATCCTCCGAGAAGGTTACTGTAGCGTGGAAGAGACTGCGAGCTGGTGATGCCAGCGTTGGCGTTCTCGAGGTTACGGCGATCGAGAACCTCCTGCCCGGCTGCGGCGACCTGGACGTCGAAGAACTGGAAGCGTCGGGTAACGTCGGAGTCTTCCTCCAAAGCCCCACCGATAAACTGGTAGAAGGATTCACTCTGGATATCGTAGTTAACCCGGTTGGTAGAATTTTGCTCGGGGCCGGGAACGAAGCCGGAAACCACCGGCCATTCCAGGCGAACGGTCCGATTGCGTGACGGGTCGCTGGGGTAAAGTTCGCGGATGGTAAAGAAGACGGTAATGTCATAAATAGCAGCACCGTCTTCTTTAGACCAGACGATGGCCACTGGACGAGGGTAATCGTCTACCCGAACCATCTCTCCAGGGCGAATGACTTCCAGTTCTGGGATAAGGTCGGTCTCGGCCACAGCATCCGGCTCTCCGGGGCGCTGAATGGTGAGGCGAATTTTGTTACCGCCAGACAGGAGCAATTCCTGATCAGTGAGGGTGTAAGCGATGTTTGGCGACTGGGCGAAAATACCATCGGCACGGTTACGACCGAAATCGCGCGCATCCACCCGTTCCATCTCCCGGCTTTCGTTGCGGGATATGTTTTCTAGAATTACCGTTGCGTTTTCGGCTCCGTAGTAAATCGAGTCGGCGATCCCGGCGATGGCCTCAGCGTTACCGCCAGATTCAAGGAAGGCTTTTTCGACGCGGACGAAGTGGCGATCGTCATCAGCGTTGAAGTAGGCGTAGGCTACAGGAACGTCCTGGTAGTCAGCTTCGAGAGAAAAATCGTTGCGGCAACCCGCCAGAGCGAGTACGGTAAGAGCAAATAGGAAAAAACGTAGTTGCATTCGGAAGGACTTAAATTTGATACGCACAAAGATAAGCGCAGGAGATTAGTTGTTTGGTCTGTTGGGCTTCTGGTTGTTTGGTAATTGGTTGTTTGGTCTGTTGGCCGCTAAGTTACCCGATAATTGAGCGTTCGCTTTGCGAACGCAGTTACCAAGAAATGCCATTATTACGAACGGCCGAAAGGCTCCCCTGTAGTCGCCATTTTTCACATCCTAAAGCAGTAGGTTGACTTTACCAATATTCAACACAGGGATTTCCATATTTCCAAAAGCTTCGCCTCTTCATTCTCCCAAACCAATTCTTCTGCAGCTCTTTTAGATGCAGTCACTAGCTTCTGGTAAGCTTCGGGTGTCTGGATCAGGTGCTCGATGATGGCGATCAGGCGTGCAGGTTCGAGCCGGTCGATCAGGGCGTAGCAGCGGTATTCTTCTTGCAGTGCGCAGTACTCCGGAAAGGCCATTTGTACGGAAGGAAGCCCGGCCTGGACGTAATCGAAGGCTTTATTGGCCAGACTATAGTAATAACTGGGGCTTACGGCATCGAGCAGGTTAAGACCCAGCCATGCACACTCCGTCAGCGCCGGCAAATCTGCGGGCGGGCGGAAACCTGCGAACCAAACGCGATTAGTGATGCCAAAATCTTCCGCACACTTTTGGAGGGCTTCCATTTCCGGGCCATCGCCGATCAGCCAAAGTTCACATTCTGGTAGGTACGCAATGGCGGCGAGGACTGTCTTCAGTCCACGCCCCGGGTTTAGCATACCTTGGTAGATTAGTCGGTAAAGAGTGTGATTAGGTGCAGTGAGCTTCGGACTATGTCCGATATTATCCGAGGAATAGTCACTTTGCGCGCGCCCCCTTTGGAGCGATGGTGGTGTTGAAGGCGTTTCTGATGTAGGCGCGGCCGCAGGTACAGGGGAGGTTGAAGGCGAAGGGCCAACTGATGAAACCCGACGGACCGGAAGGTTACGAACCGTCCCGAAGGGAACGCCATACTCTTCCGCGAGCTTCTCCGCAAGCATCGGTGCAACGGTGTACCTTACGTCGGATTTGGGGACGAGCGCTTTGGCCAGTCCGCGCCAAACCCCCCGAATCAACGGCCGCTTAACCACCTCCGGCGTTTCGCTGAACCATTCATGGGCATCAAAAACAAGTTTATGCCGGTCGGACGTAGTAAGCCGAACGCCAGCAAGAAGGGTATCCAGGTCAACGGCGCAGATCGCATCATAGTGCCACGAACGGAGCTCACGAATCAGACGATAGTTGTATTCGGCGTAGAACAATTTCCCCTTCTCGTAGCGGCAGTGGATACGGTGCTGGCGGTAAGTTTTGTCGGGCAGCTCCTTGCTGGAGGGCAAAAGCCGACCCACCAAAGTCACCTCATGCCCGGCCCGGACGAGAGAGGTGCAAATACGGTCCATCCGCTGGTCCTGAGCGAGGTCGTTGATAACGAGACAGATGATTGTCATGGCAGCCGGAGGTTGCGGCCTTCCTGCACGATGAGGCCTTCGTTGATAAGGTGTTGGATGGCTTCGGCGGTGCTTCTCTGCCTAACCGGGCCGTAGGTCTTACTAGCATCTTCCAACGTGAGGCCTTCGCCTTTTTCCAGGCGAGTGAGGATGTCTCCGTAAAGTTTTTTGGGCGTGAGCGGTGGGTTACCGGGGAGTTTCCGTTTCCGGCAGTTGTCGCAGATACCACAGTCGACGAGTGCGGATTCGCCAAAGTACTTCAGCAGCGTCCGGGACCGACAGAACGAACCGGAGTGTTCGGCGTAGTTAATCATCGTCTCAATCCGTTCGAGAGCACGTTCACGAAGAAAGCGGTACTGCTTTTCGTTAATCCGTAGGTGGTCAGGGTCAATACGGGGCTGGAGGAAGACAACCTGAGGGAGGTCTTTCTGCGGAAAGTAGTCAATGATGCCCTCGCCGGCAAGTTTGCGGAAGGTGCGGTGGAGGTTCTCCAGCTCCATACCCAGGAAGTTGGCCAGTTCACCTTCTTCTACTTTAACCGGATTGAGGAAGGCGCCCTGGCTCGTCCGTAGGATGGTCTTGATGAGTTTGTCCATCTCCCGGTGCTTGATCTGATAGGTATAGAGCTGCTCCTTAGTGGCGATGAACTGAATGCGGGCAGGTTGGTGGACGGCTTCGGTAAGCAGGATGAGTCCGGCTCTTTCCAGTGCCTTCATGCTGCTATAAGCTCCCCGGACATCGAAGCCAAAATTGTTAGAGAAGGCGACGAGGTCAAAATCGTAACTCTCCCCTTCTCCCCCACCGATGGCCAGCTGGAGGTAGCTACCCAGGGCGCGGTAAGCCCGTTTCACTTCCGTAATCTCTGGGAAAGAAAGCGCCCAGTTCTTCCGCAGCCGCTCTCCATCGAAGGAATGATAGAGCATGATGCCGAAGCTCATTTTACCGTCGCGCCCTCCCCGGCCTGCTTCCTGAAAGTAGGCTTCAGGGCTGTCCGGCGGGCCGTAGTGGATAACGCTGCGCACGTCTGGCTTATCAATACCCATCCCGAAGGCGTTGGTGGCTACGATGACGCGAAGCTCACCCTTGATCCAGGCTTCCTGGCGGCGGTCTTTTTCTTTGGGTTCCAGCCCGGCGTGGTAGCTGGCGGCAGAAACACCCTGGCGCTGCAGGTTCAGCGCAATCTTGCGGGTCAGGCCCCGGCTGCGAACGTAGACGATGCTGGTACCCGGTACGCCTTTCAGAATTTCCAGGACCTGCTTGTCCTTACTTTCCGGCGAGCGCACTACGTAGCCGAGGTTATCACGACCAAAGCTTTGTTGAAGAACAAAGTGATTAGCTTTAAATTCAAGGTTTTCCTGAATATCCACCACCACTTCCGGCGTGGCGGTCGCCGTGACAGCGATGATTGGGACCTCCGGGTGCAGTTCCCGCAACTCTGCAATCCTCATGTAGGGCGGGCGAAAGTCGTAGCCCCACTGACTGATGCAGTGTGCTTCATCGACGGCAATCAGCGCGAGGTTCATCTTTGCGATGCGGACGCGGGCCAGGTCGGTGAGCAATCGTTCGGGGCTCATGTAGAGCAGTTTGGTGTTTCCGTAGACGGCGTTGTCGAAGATGCGGTCAATGTCCTGCCTGCGCATTCCGCTGTATACCGCGTCGGCCACCACGCCCCGGTCCTTTAGTTGACGAACCTGATCTTTCATCAGGGCGATGAGCGGGGAAACTACGATGGTTACGCCTTCTTTGGCGAGTGCGGGCACCTGAAAGCAGATGGATTTCCCGCCGCCGGTTGGTAGCAAGGCGAGGCTGTCTTTGCCAGCCATAACTGCGTCGATAATCTCCGCCTGACCTGGCCGAAAATCATCGTAGTTCCAGTATTTTTTCAGTACCTCTTTTGGAGTCACCTCGGATGGATTTTGGTGGGGCTAAGGTAGTAACAACTGAGTTGATGGGTTGGCGGGTAAATGAGCCAGCTGCCGCAAGTACCGTTCGCGGCGCTTTACTTGCTCACCTGAATCGAGTAAGCGTAGCGCCGTGAGTAGTAATAGCGGCAGCTTACTCAGTTATTCACTTTGTATCTTCGCGAAAATTTAACCCCCCGATGCTAGCCCAATCCCTAAACGTCTTCAAATTCGGTGGTGCCTCCTTAAAGGATGCTGCCGCAATTCGCAACGTAGCTAATATCTTAGAAACCTATAAAGGTAACCGCCTGGTGATCGTCGTTTCAGCCATGGGCAAGAACACCAATGCCCTGGAGATGATCGCCCGCGCGTACACCGATGGCAACGTGGATACTGCTCGCCACAAACTGGCGGAGTTCCACAATGCTACCATGGCTATCGTTAAAGAACTCTTCGGTGACGCTCCGGAAGAACTGGCTGTAGCCCTGAACGACCTCTTCGTAAGCGTAGAGTGGGTCTTCGAAGATGAACCGAACGAAAGCTACGATTACGATTACGACCAAATCGTTTCCGTCGGCGAGCTCATCTCCAGCCAGTTGGTCGCTGCCTACCTCAACCACGCCGGCCTGCCCACCAGCTGGCTCGATGCCCGCGACTGCATCATTACCGATAATACGTACCGTGAAGGTTGGGTGCAGTGGCCCGAAACCCAGAGCCGGATCTCCAGTGCAGTACCGCCCGTGCTCAATACCGGAAAGTTTGTCCTCACCCAGGGCTTCATCGGCTGCACCACGGAGAACTTCACCACGACGCTCGGGCGGGAAGGCTCCGACTACTCCGCTGCCATCTTCAGCTACTGCCTCGATGCAGAAGCGATGAGCATCTGGAAAGACGTTCCCGGCGTTCTTACCGCCGATCCCCGCCTGTTCGAAAACGTTTCTAAACTCGACCGCCTCAGCTATAAGGAAGCCATCGAGATGACGTATTATGGCGCCAGTATCATCCACCCAAAAACGATCAAGCCGCTGCAGAATAAAAGTATTCCGCTGTATGTTCGCAGCTTCCTGGACCCTACAGCTGTAGGCACCGAAATTAGCAGTGATGCCGGAGACACCTACCCGCCGATGGTCGCGATTGAGAAAGAGCAAGCCCTCGTCAACATCTCCACCCGCGACTTTAGCTTCGTAGCCGAGCACCACATTCGCGAGCTCTTCGAACACATCACCACCACCCGCCTGCAGGTGAATATGATGCAGAATACCGCCATCTCCTTCAACGTAGTCGTCAATGATATTGATGACCGGGTAGAACGCTTCTGCAAACTGGTCGATAAAGAATTCAAAACCACCGTTGACCGCCACCTTGAGCTCATCACTATCCGCCACTACACTAAAGAGGTCTCCGACAGTATGCGCCGGGGTAAGGTGCAATTGCTTGAAGGGCGGATGCCGCTTACGCTTCAGATGGTGGTTAAAGAAGTGCCGGTTATTAAACGCAAAAGCACTTAGAGTTAGACGCGCTGCGCGCTTTTAGACGGCCTTCGGCCTTTT
>JAPKCQ010000483.1 GCA_026421165.1 Lewinella sp.
TCCGTCTCGAAGTCGATCACTTCTCTGATGGTCGGTATTGCCGTAGACGAGGGGCTGATCAAAGACATCAACGACCCAATTACCGCCTATATTCCTGAACTTCGGGAGGCGGATCCGATGTTCAAAAACTTGACGGTTCGGCACCTGCTCGATATGCGGTCTGGCTTAGACTATAAGGAAAGCTACTCCAATCCATTTGCGGACATGGCCAAACTCTACTACGGCCACAATCAGCTGAAGCAATTGAGTAAGCTGGGATTTAAATATGAGCCCGGGACCGTTCACCAGTACCAAAGCGCTTCCACCGCCCTGTTAGGGATCATGGTAGAGAAAGTCAGTGGAATGGACATGGGGAAATACCTGGAACAAAAAGTCTGGCAGCCAATGGGCATGGAGTTTCCCGCCAAGTGGAGCCTGGACGACAAGCACAACCGCTCCGCCAAGGGCTACGCCGGCGTAGCCGCTACCGCCCGCGACCTTGCTAAGATCGGCCGTCTTTACCTTGAGGGTGGCGGCTGGAACGGCCAGCAAATTATTTCCGCTGACTGGGTGAAAGCTTCGGTTACACCAAATCTGGAAAACGGGAATTACCAGTACCAATGGTACGGCATTGGCAACGTCGCCCAGCGTGGCGGTCAGGAGCTTGTTTTTCCCGATTCGCTCTCCGCCGTCGCTGCGGCAGATACTTTTCGGGTCGCTCATACGCTGGTAGATGAAAAGGAGAGGTCGGAACCAGCAACTTACCACATTCACCTGGCTACGGATGAGTTTTACGCTCAGGGCATTCTCGGTCAAATTCTCTACGTAGATCCTTCTTCCAACGTCATTGTAGTCCGCTTGGGGGAGAAGTGGGATACGGGCCTCGGCTTGCTCCGAAAGGTGCGTGGTTATTTGGAGGAGAAGTCGGATGCCGAGGGCAAACGTTAGGGAGTATTTAAAGGAAGCTAGGGCTTGCCACGAAACCTGATTGAAAGGGGGGGGCTACAAGGTGAATTCAATTACTAAATTCTTTTACAATGAATACCTTCAATTACCTCTTCTGTTTTCTTTTTTGCTTTCTCGTTGGAGCCGGTGTTTCGGCGCAGGAAGCTTCTTCCACTCGCCTACCCGAAGAAATCGGCTTACGGTTGGTTAGCCTGCAGGACTTTGACTTCATCTACAAAAAACAGCTAGACGATGGCAGCTACGGGAGAATCCGGCTGCTCTCCGCCAACGCCTCGCTTAGTGTTATTCAGGATGTGAGCGTGGTCGGTTTTGGAGGCGCAGTAGCCCTTGGTCGCGAGAAATGGGTTCCAGTAGCCGAAAACTTTATTTTTCACTACGGTTGGGAACCTGGGCTTGCGCTGAACGTCATCTCTGCAGGGGCTAGTTCCAATAATATTTTTGAAATGACCATTAACCCTTTCATTGGCTACGTGCTCGGCTTTCAGTTGGCGGTGAGCGAAGGGTTCACGCTTGGGTTGGAGGTGATTCCGTCGTTTAGCTTAGCCTACTCGGTGCGCGGCAGTGGTTTTCCTAATTCACTGGCTGCCAGTGTAGGCTTTAACAGCAGGGCGGTAGGGCTCACGGCTGTTTACTGTTTTACGCGTAAATGAGCGTAGTATTAGTTCCCT
>JAPKCQ010000229.1 GCA_026421165.1 Lewinella sp.
CTTTACCTTTCCAATCCTCCGGCATATCAAAATCATGTCGGTAGATGGCAACTCCCTCGTAGTCCTTTTCGATGGTCTCCCACACAGAAGGGACAGCGATCGGTCGACGATCCGTATTAGCCCTGAATCCCGCATCCGTAACCCAGTCAGCATTCTTGCCTTCGTTGTTTTCATCAAAGATGATTTCCCACGTGGCATCAAGAACTAGTTCTTCCTGAGCTAATATTAAGCTTGGTAAAAGCAGAAAAAAGAGTAGATAAATTGAATTCTTGATCATTTAAATTAATTATGGATATCCTTCTATTCGTCACCTGACGTGACCATATTTAGCCCATAAAGGCTATCATTAACTTCATTCCTCGACCACTGGTCATCCTCAAGGGCGGGCAAGCATTTCGTCTAACGTGGCTCCCAGTTCCTGTTGTCTTTTCAAGTTTTCGGGGCTTGAACCAGCCAGGTTGAACCATTCGTTCGGATCGTTCTGATGGTCGTAGAGTTCTTCTTTCCCCGTGTTGTAGCGGATATATCGAAAGTGCTCAGTTCGTAGCGCATAGTGCTGTCGGGCCGGATCATTGTCGGTCGCTTTTCCTGCGTAGACGACGGATAATACACCCGCTGGACCGGGCCACTTATTCGTCTTCGGTTGCTGGATAAAAGGTTGAAGGCTGTGACCGTCCAAATTATGGCCCACTTCGTTTTTTGCGGTGGTGGTTGGTAGTCCGCATAGATCAACCAGAGTCGGATAGATGTCGATAAGTGAAACCGGATGGTCAACTTCTTGACCTGCTTCACCCATACCCGGCACCCGGATCATCAGCGGCACCCGGGTACTTTCTTCCCACAGAGAGTTTTTGTAGAGGTAGTCCTTTTCTCCCATGTGAAAGCCGTGGTCGCTTGCCAATACAACAATGGTGTTGTTTCGTAGTGAACTATTATCTAGGGCTTCGAGTACTTGGCCGATATTGTCGTCAACAGCTGCCACGCAGGCCAGGTAGGCTTGCGTCCATTTTTTAAGTCCTAGTTCCGTATCACCGTAAGCCTCGGAGATGGCCGCGAACATTTTATGTCCTCGTTGAAGCGTAAATACTTCTCCTCGGTAGGAAACACTCAGGAAGGTGTCGTCACCGTCTCCTTCACGGATGTCGACCAGCTCCAACTCATCCAACGGAAAACGATCAAAGTATTTCTGTGGCGCCACCAGCGGTGTATGAGGCCTTAAGAAACCTACGGCCATAAAAAAAGGCTGGTCGGTAGTAGCGTTTTCTAGGGCTTTGATTTGAGTCGCAGCCCACTCTGCGTTCACCTCATCGGGCGTCGGGTCACGATCATCATCATTTACGTAGCGCATGGGTTTAAAGCCCGTCCGGGAATTTCCGGTAGTCCAGTGTAGTGGTTTACCCTCCGCCGATTTACGATCACTTAGGTCAATGAAGGGCCCCAAGGAACCATCGACCCAACCAATATCGGAAAAGGGAACAGGTACGTCTGGATGAGGCAGTTGCTTTTCTCCATCGAAGGGTGTTGGAGTATAATCTGCGGAGTTCTCAAAATGGGACCACAAATCCGCCTGGTTGTGGTGCATTATTTTCCCACTTCCAAGCACGTTATAGCCCGCATCTTTGAATTGCTCCATCATCGTACGGGTATTGGCCAGTACCGGGAAGTCATACCAGGGCGCCTGGAAGAAATCGCGGGAATGATGGGGGTAGACTCCGGAGAATAAGCTTGCACGCGAAGGTCCGCACATGGGAGCTGCCGTGTAGGCCCTGGCGAAAGTCGTGGCGGTCTGGGCAAAACGATCCATGCTCGGGCTGTAGGCTTGCGGGTGGCCTCCAAACAATCCGATGTTATCGTTCAGGTCATCCACCATGATAACCAACACGTTCTTTGCGGGTGTTTTTTCTGGCGCAGTGCCGGAAGGGCCACAACCATACATTACGAGTAATAGTAGGAAGGGTAAGAGTAGGAGGCGCGGACGCAGGAGGCAATAAATGGTTGGACAGCAAGGAACATTGGTTTTGTTCTTAGCCATCAAGCAACCCCGACCTACGAAAATATAGTTTGCCTTAATTCTCATACAACAGATGGGTATTTGACGGTATATCAAATGAAATAGTCGGTTAGATAATCCGGTTGAGGGTATCCCCACCCGTTCATTAGCAACAATTCCAATAAAATCCGCCTAAAAAAGGAAGGAACGCAGAATACGCTGGCCGTTGGACTTTGCTCCCTTAACCAATACTTGCATCCTGCGTCCCCGCTAGATTAAGAAAAAAAGAGCCCGTGAGAATGTCATATTTGTACATCAATCCTCCTGGTCTCTTACCCGATATTAGTACCCAGGGTTCTCAACTAGATTGGGGTTATCCGCAATCTGGTTCAAGCCCAGAGCGTAATAGTAGTTTTTCTCCGGGTGTAGGCGTACCCTGCCCAGATCGCCGTCGGCGATGGCAATAGTGTACATACCGGTATCGTAGTTATAGCGGAAGTGCGTGCGGTGCCGCTGAACGGTGTGCAGTTCTTCCACGGCAATACGCCACCTTCTCAGGTCCCAGAAAATCTGGGATTCGAAAGCTAGTTCTACCCTTCTTTCCTGGCGGATGCGGTCTTCGGTGATTTCTCCTGTGATTAGGCTTGGCATACCCGCCCGATCACGCAGGTCATTGAAGACCGTAGCCAGGTCGCCGTTAGGATCACCCAGGTAGAAGGCGGCTTCTACGTAATTGAGCAGGGTTTCTCCGTAACGCATGATGATCACGTCCGTACTGGAGCCTGTACCATCCGGGGTCTCGGGGTTGATCATCTTTCGCGTCAACAAGCCAGTCGGGTTACCGCCGCGGTGGCGGGGGTGCCCAGAACCCGGCCAACCGTCAGAACCGGGGACGATGAACCCTGCTCCAGTATTTCGTACCACCATTCCTGTTCCCGGGTCGGTATAGTCGGTACTCCGGTGGGAATA
Organism: Lewinella sp.; assembly: GCA_026421165.1. GTDB lineage: Bacteria > Bacteroidota > Bacteroidia > Chitinophagales > Saprospiraceae > Neolewinella. The sequence continues at coordinate 2,960 of JAPKCQ010000229.1, forward strand.
GAAATTTCCTCCCTTGAAGGGAGCACCAGGGTAGAAGATGGAGGCGCGGAAACGCGGGTCCCGTTCTCCAAAAAAGCGAGCGGGGTCTATCGGCGTTGCATCATCAAACATAGCGCGGTCCACCATGCCCGAGGTACCATCGGTAAAATCAAACAACTCCATCGTTTCCAGATAAACTGGGTAGTTAGAATTCCAGCCGAAGCCGAAGCCTGCTGGAATTCCTGTATTGTCCCAGCGATGGCTTTTACCAGCTTCGAAGTCGTATTTTTCTACGAAAATCTTCTCCGAGTTTCCACTCTCGTCGAGAAAGAGGTTAATGAAGTTATCAACGGGATCGTTACTTTCACGGTAAAGCGAAAAGGTGCCACTGTCCATAATCTCTTTGGAGGCCGCCAACGACTGCTGGTAGTAAGTACTTGCCTCACTGGAAGGGAAACCGAGCAGACCATCAAGTTGCTGAGTGCCAAAGTTGGCAACACTCGCAGCGTACAACATCGCCCGGCTCTTTAATGCCAAGGCTACCCACCGGGTGACGCGGCCATCGATGTCTGCCTGCTCCGGCAAGACGGCGGCAATGGCGTCCATTTCAGCACCAATAAAGTCATAGATTTCCTTTTCGGAATTTCGGTTCACAAAAAGCGATTCCAGATCCGCAGTTGCGGATAAAGCCTCCGTTACCAAGGGTACACCTCCATAGCGGATAACCATCTGGAAGTATTCCCAGGCACGAATAAACCGGGCTTCAGCTACCCGGGTAGCGATATAGTCCTGGTCTAGAGAAGTGGACAAAGGAAGATTCTCGACGAGGACATTACACTCGCGAATGGTATTGTAAGGCCAGTGCGAGATAACACCAGCACCGTTCTCATTAAAGTCAACGTCTATTACCTGTCCGAAGGGAGATTGCCAGGGGGCAAAGTTGCGAGACTCTCCACCGAAAGCATTCACCAAGTTCATTTCATAATTTGACTGACCCGAGTTATAATGAAGGAGAGCCCGACCGTAGAGATCAGCAACAAAAGCATCGGCTAGGCCTTCGTCTTCAAAAACGACGGCTCCGGAAATGATGTCGGTAGGCGTTAACTCGAAAGGGTCTTCACAAGCAAAGAAGGTGAGCAGCATCCCGAGGAGGAGATAATGTATTATATTTTTCATACCTAAATTATATTTGATAATTTACAAAGAAGCTCTTAGCCCAAGGGAAAATGACCTTGTAATAGGATACTGTCTAGCAGGGTTGCCAGGTGATACTTCCGGGTCAAAAGCGTCCCCATAGATGCCGAGGTTGTTAGTACTTATGACGTTTTCCCCCGCAACGTATACCTGTAGGGAACTGAACCCAATCTTTGATAAGACCCTGGAAGAAAGGGAATAAGAAAGGTTAATATTCTTTAGGCGGAGATAGGTTACGTCCCTCACCCAGAAGTCGGATGTCCGATTATTATTAACTCCGGGTGCCTGGGTAATACCCGGCAGGCTGGCATTGGGGTTAATGTTAACGCCAGGGTTATTAGGATCTGGCTGCCAGCGGTGGTCGAAGTGGTACGTCAGTGGAATGGAACTATTGCTGAACGGACTGCGAGCATTGCCCGAAATATTGATGCTAAAATTGGACGCACCCTGAAGCAGACCACTCAGGCGAAAACCTTTATATTCTATTCCAAGATTAAGCCCCCCTACTAATTCTGGTAGACCTGGTGCGTAGGCAATCTCCTCCTGATCACGGAAAGTGATCTCTCCGTCCCCGTCCAAGTCTCGGTACCGAATGTCACCGGGCCGAATAGTCATGTTAGCATTACCGTCTTGAATAACCTCGTAAGCATCAATATCTGACTGGCTCATGAAGATGCCATCGCTGCGATACCCAACGAAGCGGTTGACCAGCGTACCGTCCAGTTCAAAAAGACGTTGCTGATCGGGGTCGGTAAAGTCTTCCTGGCTCTTTACCTCCAGCCACTTAGAGCGGGCGAAGGAGAAGTTCGGAGCGATGTCAATTTTAAAATCGCCGATTCTTTGCTCGTAACTCAGGGCAATTTCTATGCCCCGGCTTTCCTGTGAGTTGATGTTTACGACGGGCAGGTTCGCACCGAAGGTAGAAGGAACATCTTCCACATTTACGTCGATGATGCCATCTCGCGTACGCTGAAATACATCTACTTCAACACCGAGCTTACCGTCGAAGAGGGTTGCTTCCAGTCCGATGTTTGTCATAGTGAGAATCTCCCAAGTCAACAGCGAGTTAACCAGACCACGGGTTTGGATCCGAGGTTGCCCTTCACTATCACCCAAGAGGTAGATGCCATTGAGGTCATAGCCCGTCAGGTAATCGTAACCGTTAAGGCCATTGGCCGTATCGTCTCCCAGGCGGGAGTGGGAGGCGCGCAGCTTAAGGAAATCAATCTTCTTAGAAGAATTGAAAAAAGATTCCTCCGAGATCACCCAACCAGCAGAGAAACTGGGAAAATAGCCCCAGCGGGCTGCGGGAGCAAACAGCACGTTACCGTCTGCACGCATCGTAGCTTCGAAAAGGTAGCGATTTTTGAAGCTGTAGTTCAGACGACCGACTACACTTTTGCGGCCAATGTCGGCACCAGAGTTGCCGTCGTTCAATTGCTGATCCGTTGAACCGATGAAAAGCTCCGGAATGGAGGTAGAGAGCAACTCTCTACGGCTCGCACTAATACTACTGAACTTACGCGTCTGCTGTTCGGCAATACCGAGCAGCTTCAGGCTGTGGTTACCAAAGGTTTCTTTGTACTCCATGGAAATCAGTGGATAAATCTGGGTCCGACGGAATTGCGCATCCGCAATGCTGCTAACGGGGTTTCTAGTGGCTTCCAGTTGGTAGGTGTCCGATTCTGGTAAATACTGGTACAGGTCGGTAGGCTTGCTGAAGGTTTTCGTAGATCGGTCAAGCTGCTCCGCATTGAGTTCCGCCCGAATGGTGAGAGCGGGCAGAAAGGGTAATTTATAGTCTACGCCAAGTTTACCCCGGAATACGTTACTGATCTGGTCATAAGTTCCTACAATGGAACGAGTGGTTGAGTTTACAGGATTACGCTGGGAGAAGCCGGAGTAAGGCGTACCGATACTTGGGTCCGGCAATTCTGTCGGGAGAACAGGCCTTGCGGTACCCAGCTCGTTCCAGATGGCACTAATATTATTCGACGCCCGGTTAATTTCTTCTTCGCGGTAAGACAGGTCCAGGTTGAAACTTAGGTTGTCATTAATTTTTGCGTCAATGTTGGAACGGGCGTTGATCCTACCGTAGTCATAATCCCGGGATCGGAAGTAGCTCTCCTGTTCGGTAAAGCCAACAGAGGTGTAATACTTGATCGCGGCAGAACCTCCAGACACGCTTAGGCTGTGCTGCTGCATCGGGGCACCGTTATCGATTAGGGCATCTACCCAGTTACCGCCTTCGAAACCGGGCGCGCCCGTTTCAAAATTTTGTTGTGCCTGGTCGTCATAGGTAAAATCATACCCATTACCGTCGTTAAGGTCTCCTTCCCGAAATAATTGGACGTACTGACCTGCGCTTACGTGTTCCTGAAAGGCGATGGCGGATGCCTGGGTATAGCTGCCATTGTAGGAAATCTTCGGCTTACCAGAAGAGCCTCGCTTGGTCGTTATCAATAACACACCGTTGCCCGCACGGGCACCGTAGACGGCTGCCGCGGCATCCTTCAGTACGGTAATACTTTCAATATCGTTAGGGTCAATACGACTAAAGTCCATTTGAACACCATCAACTAACGTCAGAGGAGCCTTGGCGAAACCACGGATACGAATCTGGGTATTTTCACCACCAGGAAGGCCAGAATTTTGGCGCGTCATGACGCCTGGTACGCGGCCGCTAAGTAAATTGGCTGCGTTCGCTACCGGTACGGCTGTAAGTTGTTCACTGTTGATGGTCGCCACCGAGCCCGTCAGGGTCGACTTCTTCTCACGACCATAACCAACGACAACCACCTCATCCAGTGTAGCGCCTTCTTCCAGGGTAAGGTTAATCGTACTGCGGTTGCCTACCGCCTCGGTAATTGTCGTAAAGCCAGTATAACTGAAGACGAGAATAACATCGTTAGGAACCATTAGTTTATAGGTGCCATCGAGGTCGGTGACCGTGCCAATAGAAGTATTCTGTTGCACGATGTTAACTCCAATAAGTGGTATGCCATCTGCATCTATGATTGTGCCCGAAACTTGTTGCGCGAGTAAAATCCCGCAGAAGAGCCACCCAGAAAGCATTAGGGCGACTTTTAATGGTGTGTAGTTTTTCATATACGAGTGTTCGACTTTAATTAAAAAATGAGTGGTGCGTCAGTGTCTCCCCCAGATGATTCCTCCAGGCAATGTAAAGGTGGCTTATCCAGCACCTCAATTGAGGGGGGATAACCGTTCATCCGACGGGTGTTGATCGGGCAAATTTTGCTAAAGACTAGTGTTTCAGTGG
>JAPKCQ010000230.1 GCA_026421165.1 Lewinella sp.
TACTTTACGCTTAACGGTAGTACCTGATTCCGGCGTAACTGGCAACTTTACCGTTAAGCGTAAAGTAACAATGCTGTCACAGCCAAGGGAGGAAGATAGGGTATCGACGGAAACACCAGAGATACGGTATTCTTCCTCCCCAACTTCAAAAACCAGGCCGTCGCAGATCGTATCGATGATTTCGTAACGCTTGGGAACCACATAAATAGTCTTCACATTAGAAACGACACGGCATTTGGAATTGGTCAGGTTCACCGGCCCGTTGGCCAGCAAATAGCGGTAGTAATAGAAACCGCTTGCACGTTCGGTATGCAGAAAAGAAGGGCCCATTTCTCCGGGTAGGTCTTGCCAGGTTATTCCTTCGTCGAAGCTTTGCTGCCACTGCATTTGAGGGTCATCGTACTGGTCACCGTCAATATCGGCAGTGAGGGTGGCGGGGCCGCCGTCTTCACAGATGCTAAGCATTTCTGCTCCAGCAATACGGGCCAGTGGGCCGCAGGCGCGAAAGGAGATATTGTCGATGGCCAGGTCGTTACCGAAGCCACCGGGAGCATTATTGCTAAGCGCGAGGGTGACGGATGTTTGGCCCGGGGTCGTCGTGAAGGTGAATCCGTAGTTGTTCCACCTACGGTTTTCAGCAATAGAGCCAGAGGTGAACTGAGTGATACCGTCGATGCTGAAACTCACGTTTGGGGTTAGGCCGTTCGTCCCCGGAAGTAGAATATTACGGACGTCGGCAGAGAACTGGTAGAGGGTATTTTCGCAGAGGTCGTCCACTTGCTGTTCGTAGAATTTGCCGGGAGAAAAGGCGGCGTTGACGACCATCATATACCCATCAGGATCGCTGCTATTGTCCTGGAAGGCATCCCAGGCGGGAAAGATTGCCGTCCAGGCCCCCATGTCGTTAGTAATGGTGTAGAAGCCGTCGTCGGGCGGCGGGTTGGGCTGATAGGAGAAGCCGGGGGCAATGCCTGGATCGGGAGTCAGAACTGTGGCTTGTCCGCTGCCGAAGTCGCCTGCCTCGAAGATGTTTTCGCCGAGGTTGCCCGTGCATTGCTGAGCGGGCAGGTAGACGGAGATAAGGGCCAATATGACCAGGATTAAAAAGCTTTGGTTCATTGGGGAAGTTCGATAGACAAGTAATTACTCATAAAGGTAAAGGTAAGAATTCTTCGTATCTGCTTATCGCCTACCTTTCCACTTTGTCGTAAAACCAAGCAAAGCAGCGGTGCCTACGCCGAAGAGAAAAAAGGGATAAATGATTGCTGAAAGAGGGTACCATTTCATCGTTCCTACCTGTCCAAAATGCTTCATTACCGGCCATAGGCAGAGCAGGTCGACCAATATTTTTCCGCCCCACAGCATGATAATCAGGCGCGGCCGCGGGTAAAAGGGGAAGATTATGAGAGAAATTACGATGGCGGCAGACAAGGCGAAAGCCAATGCCTGCGCGAAGCTAAGCTTTGGATTATTATAGTTGCCAGCTTTACCCGCCCAGCGTAGGCGTTGGCGCCAGAGGGCTCGCCAGCCGTTTACTGGCTTTGTCGTTATTGCCGCGTTGGCAGCGTAGTGGGTAGTAGGTAATGGGTAGGTAGTACTGTCGGCGGAGAGCCTCGGACTTCGCTGCACTCCGTTCGAGATTACCTGAGGGGTAATCGCTTTGCGATAACTGGTGTTGAAGGCGGAAGAAATTCTCGATTCTTGATTCTCGATTAGCTTCGCTGCTGCCCAAGGCGGTCTCAATTTCTGATTTCCCGTCGGCCAGAGCTGGGGCTGGTAGAATTTGTGGAGCAGCAATACGTCGTCTCCGGAAGGCAGGTGGTCTACACCTTGGTAGCCGCCTACGGCTTCGAAGAGTTCGCGGTGGAAGGCAAAGTTGGCCCCGTTGGCGAGCGCAGGCCTTCCCTGATGGGCGGTAGCAGCGGTGAGGAATTGGTAGGCCGCAAGATCCAAGGCCTGGAAGGCGTTGCAGAAGCCATCTGCCGGAGCGATTAGTACCGGACCTAGCACGATTGCAGCCCCGTTGGCGAACGCTGCGGCTATGCGGGAGACCCGATCCGGCGGCCAGTGGCAATCGGCATCGGTAGTAATGATGATATCGGCTTTGGTGGAAGCTATAGCGTGGGTTAAAGCCGCTTTTTTATGCGCTACCGTGAGTTCTCCCTTAAGGTAATCTTTGAGTTTCAAAAGCGTTACGCTGCGGGGTAGCAGTTCCGCGCCCCCGTCGGTAGAGTGGTCGTCAATGAAGATTAATTCCAGTTGACCGGGATAGTCCTGGGCTAGCAGGGATACGGAAAGACGGGAAAGGTTTTCAGCTTCATTACGGAAGGGAACCAGCAAGGCTATGGTTGGTAGTGGGTAGTCGGTAGTGGGTAGTTCGGTGGAAGGCCTCGCTACGGTTTTGTACCAGGCGTGCAGGTTTATTAGCTGCCAAATGATGTAAAGCAGTAATAATGAAGCGGCGAGGAGGAGAAGGAAGTCGGGCATCGGGGTAAAGGTAGGTTGCCTTAAACCTTTTATTGCACCTGCGGCCGCGCCCTACTACTCAAAAAGATCGTCGTATTTACTGTCCTTACTGTCCTTAGTGTCCTTGCTATCCGTCCGGCGAAGGGGTTCCGGAGGAGGAGGCAGGGGAGGCAGCTCTTCGTAATCGACATCAATGTCCGTAGGCTCACGCGGTATTTCCTCAAAATCGGCCCACTGCCCATTTTTACGGGCATCAGCTTCGGCAACTTTCTCCTTCAGCTTCTTACGGAAGAGCGCTGTACCCAATAGGTACAGGCCAGTGAAAGGATACAGCGCGACGGACGCCAAGGCGGCGACAAGCCCCGTCACCCAGTTTCGCTTAAATAGCGTCTTAATGCTGTTTCCAAAACCCGTAAAGACTGAAGAATCGATAACGAGCGAAGCGATAAAGAAGATGATCCCCACCTTGTATAAAAGCCAGATCACCCAGCCAATAAGGTTAATGAGAACATAAAGCACTACAAGGCCGACGACGAGGCCAATGATACCGTTTATACCGTTAAAAGGAGAGCGAGAATTTGCCATTATTAGTCTTTTAGTCTGTTAATTCTTTAGTCTGTTAGCAGGTAACACACTCATTAAAGTAGTTATTATTCCGACCGTGATCGACAATGAATAGTGTTATCAGGCCACGCCTCTTCTAACAAAATCACACCCCTCAGGTTTCCTAAGAGCCCACCAGGCCACCAGCTTTTCCGCCCAATGTAGTCGTTTTACCGTCGTATAGCGATTCGCGCGGGGCCGGGGCCGCGTCAATTTTGTAAATTTGTACTAATGAAAACTCTCCCCTACCTCGTTTTACTACTGCTTGGTCTACCGCTGGCCGCTCAGACGACCAATATTACCGTGAACGCTACCGGCTGCAAAACGATGAATCTTTACGCCTTCGACGGCGTAACCTTCGAGGCCCTCGAAGCCTTTACCGGAGGTACGGGCGGCAAGTTTACGCTGGCCGCTCCTACCGAAGGCCCGGTCTTCCGCTACGTCGGCAGTAGTCCCACCGACGTGCTGCCCGTCATCATCGGCGGCGACGAAGCGATGACCATCAGTGGTACTTGCGGCAGAATGAAAACCAGCAAAACAGCCGACTCCCCCATTAACCGACGCTACCAAGAACTGAAGCTGACGTTCCAGGCCAATAACCAAGATTTCAGGAACAGCATGACCGCCTACCAACAGGCCATCGCCAGTAATGACTCTGTAGCCATCGGCAAGCAAAAGGCCATACTCGTTAACCTCGACGATCGCAAACGCACATTACTGGCAAAAACAAAAGCGAACGAGCCACTCCTCCACCGCGTAGTGACGCTGAATACGTACCTCAACTTCCTCAACGAGAACAAAGGCCGCTTCCAGAGCGAGCTTGACTACTTCGTAAACACCTACTTCCAGTTCGTCGACTTCAAAGACGAAGGCTACGGAGATTTGCCCTGGACGTACGAGGGCAACCGTAACTTCGCCAACACCCTCATAACCGCCGTACCCGGAGAGCAACTTGCCGATATCCTCGGCGCGATCTACAACAGCTGGCCGGAAGGCAGTCGGGCAAAATTCTTCGCTATGAGCGGCGGTTTCTCCTCCCTTGCCGCCAAGAAGCACCCCGCAACGGTAAAGTTGGCCGACGCCATCGAAGCACAGTACAAGGCGAAGTACCCTAGCCAGGTAGCACAGATTTCCGCCCAGGCCGCAAAGCTGCGCTCCTTCGCCATCGGAGCCGAAGCGCCGCTCTTCGCCGGTCCGAACCCCGAAGGTGAGAAGATCAGCCTTGAAAGCCTACGCGGTAAAATAGTCCTGATCGACTTCTGGGCCAGCTGGTGCGGTCCCTGCCGTCGTGAAAACCCGAACGTCGTAAAACTTTACGACGCGTATAAAAGCAAAGGCTTCGAAATCTTAGCCGTTAGCCTCGACAAGACGAAAGACCGCTGGGTAAAAGCCATCACCGACGACAACCTGACCTGGCTCCACATCTCCGACCTGAAAGGCTGGAGAAGTAAGTACGCCCAGCAGTACGGCGTTTCCAGCATCCCGCAAACTGTTTTACTGGACCGCGAAGGAAAGATTATGGCACGTAACCTGCGGGGTAAAGAGCTGGAAGCAAAACTGGCGGATATTTTTTCCGTTAAATAACGTACTAAGACGGAGTCGTTTAGAATCATCTCGGCTTCGCTCAGCGTCAGAAAATTTATAGAGTCCCCATCGCGTAAGCGCGACGCTTCACTTCAAACCAACCGCTCATCGAGCGAAGTCGAGATGCTTAATAACCACGTTAGTCTGCCAACATTGACAAACCAATAGTGCCTTTTTTTTTTAAAGAACCAAAATGACAAAAACAAACAACCGCATCGCCATAGTCGCCGGAGCCATCCTGGTAACCGTCAGTCTGGACCAATGGACCAAGGCCCTTGCCATAGAGCACCTGCAGGGGCAGCAACCTACCTACTACCTCGACAAAATGTTCAGCCTCACCTTCGCGAAGAACACTGGGGCCTTCCTTTCACTGGGCGAGAACCTGGGACCGGTGATGAAGCCAATCCTACTCAACGCGCTCCCCGCTTTACTACTGGTAGGCTTACTCTACTTCATCTTTAAGGAAAAGAACCTCAACCGCTGGCAGACCATGGCGCTCGCGCTGATCGTCGCTGGCGGATTGAGCAACATCATCGACAGGTTGCTCTACGGTCACGTGGTGGATATGCTGCACATCCAACTTACAGATTCGCTGCAAACCGGTATCTTCAACATTGCCGACATGGCCATCATGGCGGGAATGTTCATCATGCTTCCCTTCGTATTCCAAAAAGAAAAGCCACCTACCGAAGCGAAAGAAGAAAATAACGTTCCACTTGCGCCGACAGAGGGAACGGTAGCAGAACTTAAGGAGAGAGAACGTGAGTAAAGCGTTTAGTATTTAGTCTGAAATTCAGCCGACGGCCTGCACGCTAAGGGACGCGAAACACTCCTCCCTACGATTTGAATTAGACCAAGTAAACGAGTAGGACGATCTAGCCAAGGGCGGAGACATAGTTCCCAAGAACAGTGTGCATGAAACATTTAAACGTCTTAACAGCATTACTATACCTGATGACGATCACAACGCTGAGTGCTCAGGTTGAGCAGGCCAATAACTGGCATTTCGGCAACGAACTTTCCGTGAGTTTCGTGGGTGGCGTGCCCGTGCTCCGTCCATCTTCAGCGATGGAGGCCTTTGAGGGAATTACTTCCATGAGCGACGCCAATGGCCAACTACTCTTTTATACTAACGGTGGTGGACGGCCCTTCGACCCCGGCCAGCCAGTAGGGTTCGTTCAAAACACCGGTATCATCTGGAATCGAAACCACGAGGTGATGTACAATATGCGCGGCGAAGAAGGCGGCGGATTCAGTGCTCGCCAGAGTTCGATCGCGATGCCCGATCCGGCTGGAGAAAACGGCATTTACTACTTGTTCACGATGGAAGAAGCGGAATTTAATGTCGGCGGAACCATTATTGATCAGCCGCAAGGGCGCGGATTATCGTATTTCGTAATTGATATGAACCTCAACGGTGGCCTTGGTGGCGTCCGGCTCGCGGACCAACGCGTGTACACCCCGGCTTACGAAGGACTGGACGCTACGCCGATGGCCGACGGCTCCGGCTACTGGATTATCTGCCATAGTAATGATCAGAACGATGCCAAGTTTATCGTGGTTCCCCTTACAACAGCCGGTGTTGGCACACCTACGACTTATCCTATCAGCCGGGTCTCCGGTAAGATCGAATTTTCACCAAACGGGCTGCTGTTGCTCAACGACGACAAACTCTACGCCTTCGATAATGAAACCGGCACCATCGGATCCGACCCGGCCGAGCTTCCCGGTATTTCCTCCCAATCCGCAAGCTTTACGCCCGACAGCCGCTACATCTTCACCCTGGAGGAACGGCCGGTGCTAGGCGAGGTAATTGTCCGCTATGACTTACAGAACCTGAGCGTTCCGCCATTGGTAATAGAGCGTTTACAAACACAAGTAATCCAGCCAGTTCTGGTAACCGCGCCCTTCCAGATCGGACCCAACGGCAATATTTACTTTGTAGAACAGACCATAATTCCCGGCGGGTCACCGCGCTACGGCTTGAGTGAGATCGTTTGCGTTTCGGGGGAGAACCCCTCGGTAAACCGCTACCTGATCGACCTGCCTTACGATACGCCGGCCTTTCTACCGCAGTCCTTACCCCAGTTCGTTGATGCCATTTTTGCCGTAGAGCTAAGCCCCGATACTATCCGGCTGGATACGCTCACCGTCAACGCCTGTGATAATGAAGTCGTAACCCTGATGGCACGGGAAAATGGTACAAACTACGGATGGTCAACAGGAGAAACAACTGACTCCATCGTGGTGGCATCCCCGGGAGTGTACTGCGTGACGATCACGGGTGATTGCTTCCCTACAGTTGACTGCCAGCGGTTAGTATTCGAATCATCTGAAGTAACCGTTACTTTTTTACGCGATGAAGACCGGGGCTGCGACGGCCTTTTCAATATTTACGATGTAACGGTGGAAGGAGACGTGAACTTCCTATACGTTTTCGTCATCGACAGTACGGGCACTTCTCCGTTAGAATTGTTCAGCGCCTCTTTACGGCCAAACGATACAATTGCCGTACCCGGCTTCCCCGGCGTAGCCTCTGTGGGACTAAATTTTACGGTAAATACGGCAACTTGCGATAATCTTTCTTATTCCGAACCCATCCCCGAGTTCGAAGACGACCGCTTCCGGCCAGAACTCAACGTAACGGCAGACGGGGAAATATGCAACGGTAAAGACATCATCCTAGAAGCCACCAACCGCGGCTCGCTGGAGATAGACTCTGTACGTTACGCAGACGGGAACACC
>JAPKCQ010000026.1 GCA_026421165.1 Lewinella sp.
GCCGAAAAGCGACGGCTATTGAATTGACGTTCCTTACTACCACTTTACTCGTCCCGTAAGGTAATTATCAATGAGCTTCCTCCAAACCCTTCTCGTTGTACACTGATATCAATAGCCGGTATTTGACCAGAGTTACAAACCCTGGGGGAAGCAGTTTTTAGGCAGTTTTTTATTGCCTTAGCATCTTCTTTTGACCAGCCCCCCATTTCAAAAACCAGGGTGGTATCTGATGCTGGCAGTAGAGTTAACTCAAGCGCGATGGTATCTTCTGAGTATTTATTTATCAGTGGCGTGCAGGTACTTCCAATGTCGTCAAAGCAAAGTGCGTAAGAAGATTCGTTGCGCAAATTAATCGTCTGTAACGGGTCACAAGAGAATAAAGTCAGCAGTATTCCAAACCCCAGAACAGAGCGTTTTACGCAGGAAAGAAAGAAGCAGAGCATGGTGTTTGGTTTAAACCGCTGTTCGAGCGGGGATAAAATTTAATATTATCTCAAGTTTACGGCCAGGCGTCACTCAGCGGAATCTTCGGAAGTGGCTTTCACTTCAATCTCAGCCAACTCGCCCTCATATTCAGTCTCGAGTTCCACGGCATTAAAGCCTTTGCCCCGAAGATACTTACTAAAAAGTTCGGTGTAGCCGTGGGTGACGTAGATGTTGTCTGCACCGGTAAGGTCGATGGCTTCGAGGAGCATGGGCCAGTCACAATGATCGGAGAGGACGAAGCCGCGGTCGGCACCCCTTCTTCGTCTTGCGCCACGCAGCGTCATCCATCCGGAAACTGCACCGAGGCTGATGGTTCCAAACTTCTTAATCCACGCTTGGCCTACGGAGCCGGGAGTGGTAATAACAAGGTTACCGGGGTAATCTTTCTTATTAATTTCTTTGGTTACGCGAATGGTTTCGGGTAGGGAAACACCCTGAGCGCGAATCACTTCGTTGGTATTTTCAATGGCACCGTGGGTGTAGACTTTTCCGATACTTTGGTCGAGCCCCATTAGTAAACGTTGGGCTTTGCCGAGGGCGTAGCCGGTGAGAACGCTCACTTTCCCTTCTGATTGGTTACTGCGCCACCAATTATTGATGTCTGCGAAAACGTCCTCCTGCTGTGCCCAGCGGTAAACCGGCAAGCCGAAGGTAGATTCGGTGATGAAGTGTTGGCACTTCACGGGTTCGTAGGCTTCGCTGAGGCCGTCGTCTTCCAGTTTATAATCTCCGCTGGCTACCCATACTTCTCCTTTATACGCTACCCTTATCTGGGCAGATCCGATAATGTGGCCTGCGGGATGAAAGCTAAATTTCACACCGTTGATGGTGGTGACTTCGCCGTAGCCGACAGTTTGGAGATTGATGTCTCCCAGCCTGTATTTGATAACCGGCCCGGCGGAGTGTGTAGCGAGGTAAGCTTTATGTCCCCAGCGAGAATGATCGGCGTGGCCGTGGGTGATCAGGGCCCTATCCACTGGTTTCCAGGGATCGATATAGACGTTGGCGCGGGAGCAATAGATACCGTTATCGTTGAATTCTAGAAGAGCCATTATCGGTATAACGGATTGGAGGTGATTGTGTTCCTCGCAAGGAATCCGAGCCGTAATGAGCCTAGAGAGGCGAAACAAATAACTTGCGGCGTAGCTTGTCTACTTTGCTTCTAAAAATCCGTTCTCTGCATCCTGCGGCCGCGCCTCTAGATGGTGTGATACTTTGTCATTATGACTCCCCGGTTTCCCCTATTTTTGTACTTCCTTACACAACCTATCTCCATGCCCAACTCCCCCAACCAGACCGACCTAAAGGCCCTGGTAAACGCCCTAAACCAGCGCGACAACAACATAAAAACACGCCGCGTCCGCATCGACGCCATCGTAGACGAAGATTTTACGGTTCTCGACGCCGTTTATCAACAACTCGCCAAATGATAGACCACCTCACTACCAACGATATCGTCCACCTCAACGAACGGACCATCCGGGCCCACGGTGGTGCCTTTGCCAAGCCCGAAAATTTGCGCGAAGAAAAAAGACTAAACGCCATTACCGACGAAGCTGCTACGGACAGCCACCTTCGGCTCACGGATAAAGCTGCATTTTACCTGCACAGTATAATCACCCAGGAAGTCTTCCTGAATGCCACCGAAAGAACCGCACTTTTGGCGGCCCGTACCTTCGTCTTACTGAACGGTGGGGTGTTCCACAAAAAACTAAAGGTGGCGAACCAAAACGACAAGAAAATTCCGGAAAACGCGGATGGAAATCAGGAAATATGGCTCAAACTAGTAGCTCAGGTATCATCCGGCGATCTGAGCTTGGAGAACCTGCGGGAGTGGTTTGGCCGTAACGTAAGTAGTTGACCTACGGGCAAAAAAATTAAACCCCAACAAATTTCATAAGGGGACCAAAATCTCCCCGATCTCCCGACCGCAAAGCTTCGATGTATATTGTCCTCTCCTCGTCGGCATCTACCATTCCACTAGCCTGCCAAGAAAATTCTTGTTTACCAAAAACGTTCTCCATAAGTACATCGGCCATTATGCGAGAGTGCCGCCCGTTACCGTTCGGGAAACAATGAATACTCACCAGGCGATGCTTGAAGCGTAGGGCAATCTCCACTTCGGAGAACGTCTTGTGTTCCACCCAAAATAAAGTATCATCGCAAAGCTTTTTTAATTCACGACCTATCATAACCCACCTCACTCCGATATTCTTCTCGGAATGGCGGAAAACACCAGCCCACTTCCAAACGTCGCCGAACATCTTTTTATGAAGCTTGCGTAGGAATGCTTCGGAGAGTACTTGCTTTGCCGTAAACTTACGCCCGATCAACCATTTAACAGCTTTTTCGATGTTCAGCTGTTCGTATTCATCTAGTTCATGTTGCATACTAAGCGACTTAACTTTCAAGCCAGTTCGCTCTTCTTCGCTGATGGGAGTCTGCCCCTCTCCGTAGACTATTTCAAGTGCCATATCTGCCGATCCATATTGTTCATCAATTCTTCGGCAGCCTCATCGATGGCCTTCCGTAGTTTTTCGGTACCTACTTCCTGTGCTTCCAACTTCATGTGCTGGTTGGTTTTCAGGATGATCTTTGCGGCAAGGAGCCGTGCCTGCGTTCTCGTGTGCGCTTCCAGAGATTCTTCTTTAGGAATAACTGCGTAAACGAGTTGCATGTCGAGTGCGTTCGCCGCGTCCCGTAATGAGTTCAGGGTGATGGCTCCGGAGGCTTCCCGCTTTTCGAGTTTGTAGACCCCCTCTTTGGAAATCCCAAGGCGTTCTCCAAATTGCTCCAGGGTCATGTTAAGGGCGGAGCGAATTGCCGCTATCCATCCAGCGTGAGGCACCCTAACCTTAGCAGCTGTTCGAAAAACCTGTAATTTTTCATCTAACTGACTGATAATCAATCTCTTTTTATTTCTCATTATTATTATGTGTGAACTAAAAGATTAACCTACTTATGCATTTAAGTTGCTTTAAAAGTACAGATTATACAAACAAGTAGACTTATAAGTTCACTTTATTTAAAAAAGTGAACTTATAGGTCTACTTAAAATTTAATAAGTGGACATATACGTCTGTTCGTTTTTAAAATATGGACGTATAAGTATACGTTTATGTAAAAAAGCAAATCCTTACGTTTACTCACTAACGTCCAACCGCTCCGGTCCCTTACCTACCCGGTCCGCTAGGTACATATTATCCTCACAGAAATAGAGTAGTTGCTCACGGATAAACTTCTTCACCTCGGTGGCAATACTGCTTGGGTATAAAAGGTGCAGATTAGGACCAGCATCGAGGGTGAAATAAAGCGGTAGCCCGGTATCCTCCCGGTACTGATGTATTCTCTCGATAACCGTCAGGGTATTCGGACGGATAAGGATGTAAGGTGGATAACTACTCATCATCAGTGCATGGAGGGTGAGTGCTTCAGACTCCAGAATCTCCCCAAAGCGCTCCACTTTGCCCTGCCTCAGCACGGTGAGCATCTCGTCCGTCCGGCGGGTTGCCTGGGCGTAGCGAGCGGTTGCGTAAGGGTTACCATCCATCAGGCTATGTCCAGCCCGGCTGCTTACCAACTTCTCCGACTTAGAGATCAGAAGAATATCATCATGGTAATCCTGAAAGACCCTGTGCAGGCTTTCCGACACCGGTACTGCAAACTCATCGCTGCTCCCCTTAAGAGCTGCCAGCGTACCCCAGACGGCAGCTCCACCGTAGATGGAACGACACGCGCTACCAGAACCTAAGCGCGCCAGGTAACTCGCCTTAGCGTTGAACTCCGATCGATCCTTAAATGGCTCGAAGAGTTCTTCTTCCAAACTGACCAGACACAGGGCCAGGGCGCTCATCCCCGAAGCCGAGCTGGCGATACCGGCGGAGTGCGGAAAGCTGTTACTTGTTTTAATTTTAAAGCTGAGTTGTTTTAGAAACGGATAAATCGGGAGTAGCTCTTTGAAGAAGCGTTTGGTCCGTTCGGTGAACCCTTCATTCAATTCACCATCAAGGTGCAGAACTACGTCAATACCTTCTCCAGCTACTTCACGGACGCTATAGCTAAGCGTAGTGTCCGTAGCCGCACCGTCTAGGGTAAAGCTAACGGATGGGTTTCTCGGTAACTGTACGCCGTGCTTGCCCCAGTACTTAACCAGTGCGATGTTCGAAGGGCTACGCCAGCGGATGCTACCGGGCTTCACTTCGCTGGTGATGAGGGTTAAGCTGAGGTTTTTATAATCTGACATTCTTATAATTTTCTTGGCCGTAAAATACGAAGGGGCGGACTTGCGCCCACCCCTAAGAGATTAAAAAATAATTTAGCAGTAGGTTATATTGATCCTTCTTCGAGCTGGTTTAATTAGAGCCAGCTTTTTCCTTTGCTCGGCGATTTCGCTGCATCGGATTTTCCCCACCACCACGGCTACGGCTTTGGAAAAGTTCGAAGCGGTTCGTCTCCGCCCGTGAAGGGTAGTAATTATTGCTACGGTCCGTATCCGCTGTTTCCAGGAAAGGATCGAGGTTGATGGCCGTGACCTGCTTGGTGAAAGGAAAGACCTTACTGACACTCTTATAGTCCATCTTCCAGATTTCCGCGGGAATCTTCTGAACTTCCTTCGTACCGTCGGCAAAAGTAAATTCGAGGATGATGGGCATTACCAATCCACCCTTATTCTCAAAGGTGAGTTCGTAGTAGTACTTATCGGCGTCAATAACGGCGCGTTCTGCTTCGCTTAGTTTTTCGTAGTACGCCTTGTACTCGTCTTCGTCAAGCACGGTTGCTTTCAGTGGATCATATTCGGTGTAGAAGTCGCGCAGGGATGAATCAAGCTCGTCATACGTCTTAGCGATCACTTCCCGATTACGGATGCTACTAATGTTTTCGCCATCAGCTTTCTGCATCTCACGGGTATTCTCGTTTTCTACCATTGGGTTCTTAGTATTTACCCGGAATGGCTCAACGTTGGTTAGGGCGATATCGGTATGATCAGTAGTGAAGAACCAGCCTCGCCAGAACCAGTCGAGGTCGATGGCGGATGCGTCCTCCATTGTTCGGAAGAGATCAGCAGGGGCAGGATGCTTAAATTTCCAGCGGTTGGCGTACTTCTTGAAAGCGAAGTCGAACTGCTCGCGTCCCATGATGGTTTCGCGCAGGATGTTCAGGCCCGTAGCTGGCTTACCGTAGGCGTTATTACCGAACTGCCATACAGATTCAGAGTTAGTCATAATGGGAGAGATGAACTCCTTATCACCTTTCATGTAATCAACGATCTTGTTTGCAGGTCCGCGGCGGCTGGGATAATTGCGTTCCCACTGCTGCTCGGCAAGATATTGCATAAAGGTGTTGAGGCCTTCGTCCATCCAGGTCCACTGACGCTCATCGGAGTTTACGATCATCGGGAAGTAGTTGTGGCCTACTTCGTGGATGATTACGCCGATCATACCATACTTAGTCCGTTCGCTGTAGGTACCGTCTTCTTCGACGCGGCCGAAGTTAAAGCAGATCATCGGGTACTCCATACCAATGCTCTTTGCATTGATCGACCACGCAACGGGGTAGGGGTAATCAAAGGTATAGTGGCTGTACCACTTCAGGGTGTGTGCAACGGCTTTGGTACTGAAGCGCTCCCACAATGGGTTACCTTCCTTGGGGTACATCGACATGGCCATCGTGGTGCTACCATCGGCCTGCTTAACGGCCATGGCGTCCCAGATGAACTTACGGCTACTGGCAAAAGCGAAGTCGCGTACATTCTCAGCCTCGAAGTGCCAAGTCTTTTCTTTTTTAACCTTCGCCTTTTCACGCACAACGGCCTCGTCCTGGGTAGCAATGATGACGGGCTGAACAAACTCTTTGCGTGCATCAGCCAAACGGTCGCGTTGCTTCTTCGTAAGTACGTCGTTTGGGTTTTGCAGCGTACCCGTGGCTGCGACGAGATGATCAGCCGGAACGGTGATCTTCACGTCGTAATCTCCAAAGGTCAGGGTAAACTCACCACGGCCTAGGAACTGCTTATTCTGCCAGCCTTCGTTGTCGGCGTAAACAGCCATACGGGGAAAGAACTGAGCGATGGTGTAGAGGTAGTTATCATCCTTCTCGAAGTACTCAGAACCAGAACGGCCGCCGCCATCTTTCATACGGTCATTGACGTTGTACCACCACTTGAGCATCAGTTCAGTCTTTTCGCCGGGCATCAACACATTGGGTAAATCAACGCGCATCATCGTTTTTTCAATGACGTACTTGGCGGCAGAGCCGTCGCCGTTCTTTACGTAGTCGATTTTGAAACCTCCGTCGAAGGTGGGTTCCAGACTTGACAAAGAGCGTAAGGTCATGCGCTCGTTCACGTTGCTCGTACCGATCTTATAGGTGTCACTATCGAGGGCGCGTACGTTTTGGTCTAGTTGAATCCATACGTAATCCAGAGCGTCGGGAGAGTTGTTGTAGTAAGTGATCTTTGACGAGCCGTACACGCGCTGCTGCTCATCATCGAGGCGAATCTCCATTTCGTAATCCGCCTGCTGCTGCCAGTACTGGTGGCCAGGCGCGCCGGCGGCATTGCGGTAAACATTCGGTGTGGGAAGTTCCTGACCAAGTTGGCGGAAAGGGTTCTTATTGATGTTTTCTGATTGAGCGCTAAGGCCGGCAGATACAAGCAAGCAGAGAACCAAAAAGGTAAATCTATTCATCTAGTGAGGCATTTATTTATGATGGGGACAAGATAGCTAATGAGGACAACACGAATATGGACAAGGTGTTTTTACTTCTTACCGTTTACTATTTGGGCGCAACCGCAGGTGCAAAGGAAGGGTAGATGAGCGGGGATAGTTTGCACTACAGAGGGCTTAAAAGATACGTGATAGTAGCTCATCGTAATCACAAGTAGGCAGATGAAAAAAGAAGTATGCTATTATCAAGCCCTATACAACCCTAGTCACCCCAGCCCATTTCTCTGTCCTAAACCTGCAGCCACGACCGCATCCAGCTATTGTTCCACGTGGAACAATAGCTACTCCCCGTAAAGACAAAGCCCCAATGTTCCACGTGGAACATTGGGGCTTCAAGTCAGGGTAGGAGGGGAGCGACCTTACAGATACTTAGCTTTAAGCCATTCCTTAACCGGTTCGTAATCTGCACCCATTTGAGTAGCGACTTTTTCCCGGTCCTCCATTTCCGCCAAGCGCTGAGGCACCTCGATCTCATGGCCGAGAATACGTTCTACGTCAGGCTTAAACTTGCTGGGGTGGGCCGTCTCCAGAATTACTCCACGGGTGTTCGGATTGTCTTTCTGCCACTCATTGAGGGCGAGGTAGCCAACGGCTCCGTGCGGATCAATAACGTATCCAAACTTGCTTTCAACTTCCTTGACTGCTCGCTCCGTAGTAGCGTCATCATAAGCATAGCCAGTAATAAGCTCCTTCATCCCCGCGTGAGTAGCGGGAGAGAGCGGGTCAAGTCCATTCGCATGGCCGTAGAGATTAAGCATCCGTGCGAAATTGCTTGGCGCACCCACATCCATTGCGTTAGAAAGCGTAGCTACGCTGGGGCGGGGCGTGTACTTTCCGGTGGTCAGAAACTCAGGTATTACGTCATTACGGTTAGTGGCTGCAATGAAATGGCCCACCGGAAGCCCCATCCGCTGCGCCAAAAGACCCGCCGTAAGGTTACCGAAGTTACCACTTGGAATACAGAACGCAATGGGATCACCCTTTGCACCAAGTTGCTTATACGCTTCGAAGTAGTAAAATGACTGGGGAATTAGTCGGGAAATATTGATACTGTTGGCGGAACTGAGGCGAAGCTCATTGCAGAGTTCCTGGTCCAGAAAAGCCTTCTTCACAATTGCCTGGCAATCGTCAAAGGTGCCGTCTACTTCTAGTGCATGGATGTTGTGGCCAAGGGTTGTCAACTGCTTCTCCTGAAGCAGACTCACCTTTCCTTTCGGGTAAAGGATTACAACTTCAATACCTGGTGTCTTATAGAAACCAGCAGCTACCGCACCACCTGTATCGCCTGAAGTAGCGACCAGAATAACGAGTTCCTTATTATTCCCTTTATTAAAGTAGCCCATGAGCCGCGACATGAACCGAGCACCAAAATCTTTAAAGGCCAGGCTGGGCCCGTGGAAGAGTTCCAGTATGTATCTCTTTTCATCCAGCTTCACGATCGGAGCGGGGAAGTTTATCGCGTCGTAAACGAGTGCTTTTAAATCAGCCTCAGGCACATCATCGCCGAGTAGGTGCTTGGTAACCTGAAACCCAATCTCTGGAAAAGACATATCCGGCAAGTCCCGAAAGAAGGAAGAGGGTAGGGGATCTAGCCGTTCGGGCATGTACAAACCATTATCGGCGGGTAAGCCACGAAAGATAGCAGTAGATAGATCGGTAGTATGGTTGGGGTTATTGGTACTATAGAATTTCATAGTTAGTATTTAAGAATGATGAGGCCAAGCTGTTCGTTTCTCATTCGCACATGCTCCAGCTAGGAAAAGCTACAGCACTACAACTCCTTTTTGGTTAATGGGAGAAACATAAAGCTGGCTCTCAATACCGTGCGCGGCGAATGCTTCAATCATTCCCTGCCCAACGGCCTGAGCCAGGTAGCCTGAATCACAGAGGGCGAACATACTTGGTCCGGCACCACTGATGCTACAGCCCAAAGCGCCACGGCTCATTGCCACTGCCTTCACGTCGTCAAAACCTTTGATCAGTTGCTTACGCTGAGGCTCGATGATGAAGTCGTGCAATGAACGACCGAGCAACGGAAGGTCGTTAGTATACAGCGCGACGATAAAACTAGCCAGGCCTCCCATTTGAAGTACGGCAGTATTCAGGGGTACGGTATCGGATAATACCCCCCGGGCATCCTTGGTAAGTATCTCTAGTTCCGGATGGATAACGGCTACGTGAAGGTTTGCGGGAACCGGCAGATGATGGATATCTAAAGACTCGTTAGAGCGAATCAGGGTAATACCGCCCACCAGGCAAGGGGCAACATTGTCCGCATGGAAGCTACCATCCGCCACTACTTCGCCTAAAACGGTGAAGTAAAGCAAAGACTCCCGGGATAGGGGAGCACCCAGTAGTTCATTGATCGCAACTACAGCTCCGGCAGCGCTGGCAGCGCTCGAGCCCAGGCCTGAGCCGAAAGGCATTTTCTTATGTACCTCCATTTCAATACCCACGTTGGATTTCCCGAGGTGTTCGAGCAGGCGCTGGGCAGCGACCCCCGCGGTGTTTAGCTCTACGTCGTAGGGTAACACCTTATCCCCGGTACCAGTAATCGCGGTAATCTTTAAGCCCTTCAGCTCAGGATTAAACCGCGCAACAATCTCGTCTCCCGGCCGGCTAATCGCAAAACCGAGGATGTCGTAGCCTATCGCGACGTTAGCGACGGTGGCTGGAGCAAATACACGTACTTCTTTCTGGATACTCATTAGCTCAGGAATTTACCAATTTTAATAATCTCAGCGAAGACACCGGCGGCAGTTACTTCTGCCCCAGCCCCCGGCCCTCGCACTACCAAAGGCCGTTCGTTGTAACGGTCCGTTGTGAAAACCACCATATTATCGCTACCACTCAAGCCGTGGAATGGATTCTCCGGGCCTACCGCCTGTACACCAACACTAGCCTGGTCGCCTTCGAGTGTTGCAATCATCCGTAAGACCTTGCCTTCTGCGGATGCGTCGGTGTGAAGCTTCGTGAAGTAATCAGCGTTTTTTTCGAGGAGGGAAAAGAAGTCATCTACCGATTCTGCTTCCATCGCTCCTACGGGAAGGAATCCTTTTAGTTCGATGTGTTCTGTCTCCATCGGGACGCCGGTCTCCCTGGCTAGAATTAGGATCTTACGGCCTACATCTTTGCCCGAAAGGTCGATGCGGGGATCCGGCTCGGTGAAGCCTTTCTCTTTGGCTCCGCTTACGATCTCATGAAAGGGCCGTATACCATCGAAGTTGTTGAAGATAAAACTAAGCGATCCGCTGAGTACACCCTCAATTTTACGGATCTGGTCTCCGCTGTCCATCAGATCCCGGAGGGTAGAGATGATCGGCAGGCCCGCACCAACATTGGTTTCGTAATGAAACTGAACACCGCGCTTATTCGCGATCGATTTCAAGCGCTGGTACTGAAGGTAACTGCTGGAGTTGGCTACTTTATTCGGTGTAGAAATGCTGATGCTATCATCCAGAATACCGGCGTAGTAACCCGCTATTTTATCGTTGGCCGTGTTGTCTACAAAGATGCTGTTACTCAGGTTTAAGTCACGCATCCGTCCAATGAAGACTGCCAAGTCAGCTTTGTCCCCGTTGGTCATCAGGTGATCTTTCCAGTCGGCATCTAGTTCAATGCCTTCCTCGTCGAAGAGCATCTTACGAGAGTTCGCCATGCCTACTACCTTAACCTCCATACCAAGCTTAGCACGAAGGTATTCGTTCTGGTTCCGGATTTGCTCCAAGAGTGTACCACCAATGAGGCCTACTCCAACGATAAAAAGGTGAAGTGTTTTGTAGTCCGACAAGAAGAAGGCTTCGTGCAAAGCGTTCAACGCTTTATTCTCATCGTCCTTCGGAATGACAACCGATATGTTGAGCTCACTTGATCCCTGAGCAATGGCAACGGCGTTGATACCGTTCTTACCGAGTGCCTGAAAGAGCCTACCGGAGACGCCCGGCTGGTAGCGCATGTTCTCGCCAATGATGGCTACGACGCTGAGGTCACGTTCCATCTTAACGGCGTTCACGACTCCCCGATCAATTTCATACTGAAAGGCCTCTTCCACAGCGCCCTTTGCCCGATTAGAATCAGACGGCTGTACGGCAAAGCTAATCGCGTGTTCGCTGGACCCCTGGGTGATGAGAATGATGTTGACACCTTTCTGTGCCAACGCACCAAATAGACGCGCACTAATACCGGGCACTCCGAAAAGTCCTGAGCCAGAGAGTGTGAGTAGTGCTACATTATTAATAGAACTAATACCACGTACGGCCGCCTCATCATCTGCAGAACTTTCCTCACTCACCTTGGTACCTGGGAAAGACGGATCAAAAGTATTCTTAATATAGAGCGGGATACGGCCGCGAAGGGCCGGCATTAGCGTTGGTGGATAAATAACCTTTGCACCAAAGTGGGACATCTCCATTGCTTCGGCATAGGTGAGCTTAGGGATAGTAAAGGCCTTCTTTACACGGCGTGGGTCGGCGGTTAGTACACCACTTACGTCGGTCCATATCTCGATGGCATCGGCTTTGAGGCCAGCGGCGATTAAGGAAGCAGTATAATCTGATCCTCCACGGCCAAGAGTTGTGGTCAGGCCGCCTTTAGCGGAGGCAATAAAACCAGTAACTACTTGAACCTTAGTGTTTTCTGCATAATAACTACGAATTTGGTCGTAGGATTTCTCGAAGTTCACCTTAGCGGAGCCGAAGGTCTTGTCCGTCCGTAAAATCTTACGTGCATCAAGGTACTCGGCGGGGATACCGGCTTGTTGAAGCGCCTTTGAGATGATGTAAGATGAGGAACGTTCACCGAAGCTGAGAACATAGTCCATTGTGCGAGTGCTTGCTTCGCGGACGAGGAAGATTCCATAGAGAAGGTTCTTCAGAACATCGTGGGACTTACGCATCTGGGCAGCGGTCTCCTTCCGGAGTGCTCCTTCCGGAAGGAGTTCTTCAATGGCACTTTGATGGCGGTCGGCAAAATTCTGGAAGGCCTCGCCGTAGTAATCGTCTCCGGCAGCAGCAAGGCGGCTCATTTCAATCAGGCTATCCGTCACACCTCCGAAGGCAGAGAATACTACGGTGAAGTGGTCTCCGGCAGCGTAATAGTCTTTCAGGATATCAACAATGCCGAGGATGCGCTCCGGTCGGGCGACGGACGAGCCGCCGAATTTTAGAACTTTCATGGGGGATTTTCACTTGGCCCGTTTGATCGGGATATATAACTTATATACTACGCAAAGATGTGGAAAATCGGTGGGTATTGGGGTTACAACGGTTTCGGGATTTACGATGAACGGGAAGCTTATGATCAGGCCTGCAAGTGGGTTAGATTGCGATGAGTTGTTAATCGGCTTACGGTCTTGCGATAGATTTCACTTACGGCTTCGCCGTTTTGCTCCACGCCACCGCTATGCGTCCTTACGGAAATGGTCGAGCGTCGTGGAACATTCTCCTTCAACTTTCATTGCATCCTGCGTGCGCGCCAACTAAATAGAATCACGGATCGATGAAGGTTACACTTAATTTTATTCATCTAATCCGAGAAGTGATACCGGTCGTAAACCTAGCGCCCACTCTTCTATGACCCGCATCTCTTTCGCTTGCTCGTCGGTTTTGTCCCCTTGACCGCAAAGATGAAGAATGCCATGAATGATGACGCGATGTAGCTCGTCGTTATAGCCAGCCCCTAGGTCTTTAGCATTATCAGCGACCCGCTCCGTGGAGATAAACATATCTCCCGAAATCAGCGGAAAGGCTTCGTAGGGAAAAGTGATGATGTCAGTCAGCGTATCGTGATCGAGGTAATCTATGTTCATCTGGTGGAGATAATCGTCTCCACAAAAGATATAGTTTACGGCGCCAGCTTTACCTCCGCGTTCCGTGATGACAGATTCTATCCAATCGCTGAGTGACAGCCATACGGTTTCTTCCGGTGAATCACCACCTTCCTCAGTGTGGAATAAAATTTCGGAACCCATTACTTAAGGCGGAACTGCATTTCTACCGTGGTGCCACCGTTGATATAGCGGAGCTTATCACAAAGTTGGTTCATCAGAAATACGCCACGGCCTCCACATTCGCAAATGCGATCGGGAGAAGTAGGATCGGGCAGATCTTCGTAACTGAAGCCGCAGCCCTGGTCGGAAACACGAACGGCGAGACCATTGCGGATTTGTGCGAGTTTGATGCTTACGGTCTTTGTCCTGTCTTGTTTATTACCGTGGATGATGGCGTTGTTGACAGCTTCCGTAAGACTAATCAGTAGGTTAGTGCGTTTTTCCTGATCAAGTTGATAGCGGTCTGCGATTTGGCTGACATAACCTTCTACCTCAGTGATGTTGCGGGGATCGGAAGCGAGCTTGAGCATAGATGTGTTAGCTGTTTGGGTTCTGACGATTGACAAGGCAGGAAGTACATTTATCCAGATAACATTACGACCCAGTAAAAAGGTTATAATCCGCTGGTTCACATAAAGATAGGCACTGAAAATACTAGTGTGCCACTAAGACTTACGCTTATTATACGCTATTTGCATAATAAGGTTCGTTAATCGAATGGAAAAAATCAGACGCGCTTCGCACCGTTAGACGGTCTCTGGCTTTTTAAACCTGACGCTTTAGGCACTCCATCTGTAGGATACCGTACCTAAAGGCGGAGCCCTCTGAAAGGTAAAGCCTTCTAAAAGCTTAGCGTCTAATTCCCTCTTAAAGAACGGAAGTACTCGTCGACCAAACCCTGGAAGTAAGGATTAAGCTCCGGTGTAACCCGCTTGAACATTTCAATTTCAGATTTGCGCTTCTTGATGTACTCCTCGATGTTCGGGGGTAATTCCTTACGGCGCTGCTTGGCGGTTTCGGACTTGCGTTGTTCGTCCATTTCCTGCTGGCGCTCAGCTTTTTCGTGGTCGAGCATTTTGCTTAGAATTTTCTGCTGCCGCTTGATGAGTTCGCTGGAAAGTCGTTTGTTGACCATCTCTTCCTCGGCCTTATTCATCTCATTGATCATTTCCTGCAGTTCGGGATCAGTACCTTCGCCACCTTGTTGCTTTGCTTTCTGCTTAGCTTCGAGTGCGCGGCGGAGCGCGGCTTGTTTCTGGGCCATTTTAGCGAATTCTTCTGCTGATCCGCCTTCGCCCTTACCACCTTTTTCGAGGCCTTTTTTCATACCTTCAACTGCATCGTTGAGGCTGCGCTGGCCATCGGAGCCGTCGCCTGGGTTTTCGCTGGGCTTTCCGGGCTTTTTCCCCTTACCGTTGGGGTTCTCGCACTGCTGGTCTCCGGCCATGGAGCCGGCCATTTGCTGCTGCATGTTTTCCATACTTTCGCTTAGCATGAGGGCCAGATCGTTGAGGCCGGTCATGGCGCGTTGCTGAACATTAGCAGCCTGAGGCGTGCGGCGTTCTTCTAACTGAGCGACGGTTTCCTTTAGGTTACCTTTTATCTCGGTTACCTTCTCAGTGACGAAGGTTTCGATCTCGAAGTTCCGCTTGGCTAGTGCATTTAGAGAGTCACGAACGAGTTCAAAATCGTTATTGATCTGAAACTGATTCTGTACGAGTTCCACATAGCGAGGGGTATTGACGGTCGTGATGTTGAACTGGTCCATCACGTCTTCCTGGTCGAAGCTAAGGTCAACTATATTTTCCAACAGCTGGCGGATGGCCTGCATGTCTTCTTCCATACCTTCCTCCTGCATGCTCTGCATGGCGGCGTCCATGGATTCGGCCATTTCTTTCATTTTCTTAGCGGCGTCTTTCTGTTTTTTGGAAGCGTCAGAATTTTCCTTCTTTTCCATTTTTTCCTGTGCCTCCTTTATATCTTCCTTGACGGCTTCCTTCTGCTCCTCGTCTTCGGGCATTTCCATAGGTCTCTCGAGTTCCTCGTTTTTCTCCTCGGTCTCCTTCATTTCTTCTTCGAGCTTCTCGAATTCTTCCTTGATTTCCTCCTGCTTTTTCTGGAGTTCCTCCTGAGGCTTTTCAGATTTCTCGGTTTCTTCTGCGAGTTCTTCCTGTTCCTTCGCGAGCTCCTCGAGTTTCTCGAGCTGCTCCTGCAGCTCTTTTTCTATTTCGAGTTGCTTGAAGAGTTCGAGCATCCGGTCAAGCTTGGCTTCGGTCTGCTCGTCGTTGAGTTCCATTTCCTCCATCTTCTCGAGGGCCTCTTCTTTATTGAGCTCCTCCATGAGTTCCTGAATCTGCTCCATTAGTTGCTGCATCTCTTCGTTGAGAGATTCCTGAAACATTTCCTGGAGTTTTTCTTGCTTTTCGAGAACCTGCTCGTCCTGGCTCTTCTCCTGTTTCATGTTTTCTTCGAAGGCCTTCTGGGCTTCGTTCATTTGTTTCTGAACATCCTGCTGGCGTTCCTGGAGTTTTTCCAGTTCTTTTTTCATTTTCCAGTCCATCTCCTTTTCCTGGAGCATTTTCTCGCGAAGCTTCTTAGTGTCTTCGCGCAATTTTTTAGTAGCTTCGAGGGCTTTTTTCAGTTCCTCTTTCACCTTACTATCGTTCTGGTCAGCTTGTTCTTTCAAGTCATCTTCGCTAGGATTACGGAAGGCCATCACGCCAGTGCGGGCGGATTTTGCGCCGTTGACACCGTCGTTGTCGTAGACCTCAAAGAAGTAGATGAGTTCATCTCCAGGCTTCATGTCGATGTCAGTCGTCAGATCCCAGACGTGATCGTAGCGGGTTTGCTTTCCGGCGGCCCCGCTAATGCCTACACGTTTTGGATCGGCTTCGCTGCCGGTTTTACCATCTTTGAGGATATAGACGAGGTCGACTTTACTGACGCCGTGGTCATCGGATGCTTCGCCGACGAAGAAGAGCAATTTCTCATCCGTGCTGTCGCGAAAGCTTTCGACCGATATTTGTGGGTAGAGGTCGGGGATTACGGAAAGGCTGTAGCTAACCGAATCAGCTAGGGGCAAGCGCTCGTTACCAATGTACAATGTATAACGGTCGTTTTCTAGCGCACGCTTTTCGAAACTGTAGAGGTCGGAACCATCGCGGCGAAGCTCACTAAGTTCGTTTTCGTTGCTGAAGCGCAGGTCGATATTATCGGTGTTCTCAGTATCAAATGACCACTTCATGCGGGTACCGGCGGGTACGGTAAGGTCACCGATATTTGCCAGCTGTTCGTCGTTGCGGCCGAGGTAGCCAGGGTAATCGAGCTCTACTGTGAATGCGGCAATGTTTGGCTTGGGTAGTACGGCAAGGGTAAAATCGTCGCTTTCTACCTCAGCAGTGGAGAGTTTGAATTCTGTATCCTCCTGAACGTTGCTGAACCGGTAACTAAAGGTGTTGGCGTTGTCTTTCTGGAGGCGATAGCGGTAACCGTCTACTTCGATGTAAGCTTCGGCTGGCAATACGTCGCCTTCCACCTTGACGGTAAGGGAAAAATCTCCGTACTGAATCACTTCGAGTTCGTCGGGCTTATCGAGCACAAAAGAGAAAGGAGCAGGGCGCTCGAACTTATCGCTGTTCCGGATCAGTCGGTTCGTACCGTCGGTAATTAGGCTAGGCGCAGCGAAGAGAATTACAATGAGCAACAGCAATGGCGGCAGAGCGTACTTGAGGTACTTACGGTTCTTGGTCAAGTCAATGGCTGCGGGGAAAGGTACCGGGCTGATTTCAGAGGCTTTCTGATCGATAGAAGCTAGTACCAAACTCGTATCACCGCTCGCGCTTGCTTGGCGGCGGAGTTGCAGAACATTTAACAACTTATCCTTTACGCTGGTAAAGTGAGAGCCGATCATTGCTGCCGCTTTATCGTGGCTGATTACATCGCCGAGATGGAAGTAGCGGCCCAGTGGCAGCAACACCCAGCCGGCAAAAGCTGCGATGCTCAGGCCGAGGAAGCCGTAGAACATCATTTTACGTGTTCCCGTTTCGAAGAAAAACTGAGACTCTAGCAGGCTTACCGTCAGAAACAACGCCAACACCAGCCCGATCGTGTACAGTAAACCGCGGATAACCTGACTTACGTAATACTTGCGCGTGAAGCGGTCGAGCTTAGCGATCAGTTGGTCGTAGTGATTGGATTGGGACATAATGAAGAAAGCTTGCTAAAAAACTGAATAGAAACACGGTCTGGAAACATGTAATAAATAGGTCTCCAAAACAGATAAAAGATTACAAGTGTAGTATTGTTGTGTATTAACGGCTCAGCCCGTGTTAAAATTTTGCTTTTTAACGGAGGGGTCAAGTCCTTGTGGGACAATTTTCTGGGTCACGAAGCAACTAAATACATTATACTTTTTGTTGCTTCGCAAGTTAGTAATTCTCTCTGGAATGGTTCGATCGGGACAAAATCAACCAGCCTATTCCAATAATATAGACTGCTGCAAGTATTTCAGGTAAGAATCCTTGATTGGACGGCATCAGTTTCTCCAGCAACAAATCAAAATTTTTATAGGCCAGAAAGCCCGCTACCAACATACCTGCCGTATTCTGCCACCAGGTATTAACCCGCTCACCCAGCAACACTCTTTCGTTAGCCATCACCAGAACGATAGCCGCGATGAAGGGCAGCAACAAACCATTGGCCACCTGAGCTGCGATGATTACCGAGATAATATCTAGCTCCAGGCAGGCAACGAGTAAACCAACGGCCAGCACTCCACCCCAGATGATCCGGAACCCGAGCGAGGTATTCGTTAAGGCTAAATCTTTGCGGCCGAGTAATTCTCTTCCGGCCAGTGCGGCAGCGAGCGGGGCCGTTACCGCAGAACTGAAGCCAGCAGCGAAAAGACCGAAGCCCAATACCACCTTGCTCATCCCTCCTAAGCTTGTATCCAGCGTACGCGCCAAATCTGCAAAACTTGTGAAGGAAGTTGCTACGCTGCCAACCAGCAGAATGCTTAACGTGATGCTGCCACCCACCAGAAAAGAACTTACTAGGCCAAGCCGCATTTCACCAAGTGATTGCCCTTTGCTCAGCCCCGCCGCCAGAAAGAAATTATACGGAACGATCGTAGTACCGACGAGGCCAATCACAGTTGCCGAGGCCACCCTACTACTTCCAGTAAGCGACGCACCACTAAACAACAGTAAAAAAGCAGAAATTACAAATACTAGCCCCATCAGCACAACGATGGCAGAAAGTGCCCGCGCGATGATTCTCGTATCTCCTTTCCATAAAACCGCAAAAGCAGCAGCCCCAAGGAGGAGTACCCACAATCGATTAACTGGTATCAACAATTGTATGCCACTCAAAGCCCCCAGTAAATTACCCGCTTGATAAGCCATGCAGCCTAATAACACCGCTCCAAAACAAATTATGGCCAGCCAGCGACCTCGCTCCCCAAGTACCTGACCGAGCGATTGCTCACTCACCAGGGTAATCCGCGCCACCATTTCCATCAATAATAAACCAGCCCCCGCGGCCAAGATCACGTAAGGCGCATAATACCAACCACCCTGGCTGCCCGCCTTTGCCGCCGTTGTAACGGTACCCGGCCCGATGAAGGCAGCAGCGATGAGGGACCAGACGAGGGCGCGGGAGTAGGAAGCTTTCATACTGTATGGTTACAAACCACAGGTTACGAAAAATTTCGCGGGGGTTGTAACACGGCTTTTCTGAAACAGCGCTTAGGCTACCGCATTTGAGACGATCATATGCGGTAGCCTACCTAAATACTTTACGCTAAATTCTTGATTTAATAAGCCTAAACACGCTATTAGCAAGGAAACCTTTGCTTAACCCACAATTTGCGTACAGATAATTTTGTGCGTCGGATTCGCTCGAATTTTCATGCCTTACGGCACTAACTCAACAGTTGCAACTATTTTATCTAACTTTTCCACCGTTTTATCCACATCGGCTAACACCCTCCCCGGATGGTACAAATAATTAAGTAAAACAACCACACCAACCAGTGCTATTGCGCCGAATTGATGGGCTACTCCTAGGCCTACTGGTACCTGTCCTAAGCTACTCACTGCGGTAGCAATACCAAGTAAAGCCTGGATTACTAACAAAGTTACCAACATAGCATTGGTTTTTACTAACAGGGGGCTTATAGCCTTTGAAAAAGCTTGTATAAGATAGCCTATTACGATGATTATCAGTAAGTAAGCACTAGTTCGATGCAAGAACTGGATTAAGGCTGGTTGGAACACACTTTGCTCGTAATTAACGAAGTTATCCACAGTCCACATGTTTATGTCCGTAATTACGGAAGGTAGAAACTCCCCTTTCATTAGCGGCCACTCGGGGTAGACGATTGCCGTGCGCGCACCACTCATGATGCCTCCGAGGATGAGCTGTAAGACGAGAACGATATTTAAGGGTTTCAACCACTTCTCCACACCATTTTGTGGATAACCCTGCTCAAGGGGATACAAAACCTTTAAGGTTGTCCACAGTAGATAAGAAAAGAGGGTAATGCCCAAACTTAGGTGGATTGTTAACTTATAAGCATTGACCCAGGGACGGTCGTGTAAACCGCTTGCGACCATGATCCATCCGAAGCTGGCCGCAATGGCCGCTAGGAGCACAGTAATGCCTAAGCGGCGCATCAGCCGGCCATGGAGCCATCCTTTGCGCCAAAAGGCTAGGAAGCCTACGATGAAGACCATTCCCATGATGCGTGCCCACTGCCGGTGGAACCATTCCCAGAAGTAAATAAATTTAAAATCAGCCATCGAGATATCGGCAAATATTTTCTCGAACTGCGGGCTAGCTGCGTACTTCTCGTATTCATCCTGCCAGTCGGCTGCGTTCAGTGGAGGCATAGCTCCGCTCAGCGGTTTCCATTCAGTGATGGATAGTCCGGATTCAGTCAGCCGAGTGATGCCTCCGATCACGATCTGGCCCACCACCATGATGAGGCCGACGATCAGCCAGATCTTCACGGCACGGTGATAGCCGGCTTGCTTTCCGGTCAGGTTCTTGTTCAAGATTTTCTTGTTTACCTCCATCTCTTAATAGTTATTAACTTCTTTTTAAAATTCAAATCTATTATCGTTATTAAGGCTGTGGAAACGGGGAGAAAAGATGGGCACTAAATTCTTCTTTTCCGTTCCTACCATTTTGAGCCCCGTTCTCCACGAGAAGCTAACAGCGAAAACCCTTTATTGATTAGGGTTTGGCGAAATTATCCACAGGGGGGGTGAGCATTGTCAACAGAATAACTTTTTTGCTTTCGGCTGTGGACTTATGACTTCATTGTGTCAGTAGGGGGTGGAGAGACGAGCGGCTAAAATGTGGAAATGTGGATAACTACGCCTTTGGGCGGGGCCGCGGGTGCAGGGCTGTGGATAAGTGCATGGTTACCAACGTTTATCCCCAAACCGGGGTGGAGAACGGTCTTCGTTAAAGGCTTGATAGACAGAGTAGCTACGGATGAAGATAAAGTGGAGTGTTGATAACATTCGAGGGCTTTTGGTCTGATTCTTTACGTAATATCTAACGCTGGCCAGAGGGGTGGCACTATTACCGTTGGGCGTGTTCATTCATATTTGCTCGGTAGTTGTGGAGAAGATATACAGTAGACAAAGGGACAAAGAACACAAAGGCAGAGCAGAACGAGCAGTCTCTTACAACTACCTTTGTCCCTAAACGAAAGACTATGTTAGCGACCAAAGTTTTAGCCTCCGGCATCACTCACCTTACCGATGCCCGTTACTTCGCCTCTTGGGAAGTGGATTACCTCGCCTTTCCCCTCGGCGACGGCGTAACCGAAGCCATCAGCTGGGATTACCTCAACGCTTTGCGTGAATGGGTGGAAGGGCCGGAAATTGTCGCGGAGATAGGCCGCGTTGACGACGGCGCTTCCTGGACGGAGATTTTAGCCACCCACAACATCAAGACGGTGCTACTGTACGAAGACACGGCCGATGAAGTTGCGGAAACGATGAAGGCTGCTGGTATTACAGTAATTCGCCAACTGATGATTGATCAGTTCCAAACAGGGGAGGATGTGCAAGCCACCATCGCTGAGCATCCGACTACCGACCTATTTATCCTCGGCCTTGAAGATTGGGTGACTTATCAGGACGTGGCCGAAGGGGCTATCTTGAGTATTGAAGCATTGGATCAAATCTCCAGAACCCATCAATGTTTACTTCAGCTCAATCTCGGCGGAGAAGACCCCAAGGCGATCAAAGACCGACACCCCATCGCAGGTTTTGCCGTACGCGGCAGCAGCGAAGAGAAGGTTGGTTACAAGAGCTTTGATGATATCGATGATTTGTTTGAGGGGCTGGAGGTGTTTGAGTAGTTCCCCAGAATAGGAGTCATTCCGAATTTTATACTCGACTTGTTTGCAAGGACAGCATACGGCGCCACTTAGCATTTAGGCTACTACACATGGCGGCCTAAATACTAAACGCTTTATGCTGAATGCTAGGTTATCCGTTCCAGCCCACAGTAACAATTAAACCCCCGTTCCGAAGTAAAGCCGCAAACGGTAACGCCCAACTCTTCCGCAAGCGAAACGGCAAGGCTAGATGGTGCGCCCACTGCGGCGACTATCCCGATGCCCGCCATCGCTGCCTTCTGAATAAGCTCAAAGCTGGCTCGGCCGCTGAGTAAAAGGAGGTGCTCGTCTAAAGGCAATTGCCCGAGGCCGAAGTAATGGCCAACCAGTTTATCCAAAGCATTGTGGCGGCCTACGTCTTCGGCGAAATGCAGGAGCTCTCCGTCGGAGTTGAAAAGCCCGGCGGCGTGGATGCCTCCCGTCTGGCTGAAAAGTTCCTGGGCGGTGCGAAGTTTTTCCGGTAGGGACTGGAGTATTTCTGGTTTGACCCGGACGGAAGCCGATGTGTCTCCATACGGGACGGCGGCGTACACCTGCTCCAACGAAGTCTTGCCACAAACACCGCAGCTGCTGCTGGTGTAGGAATGGCGTTCGAGGCGCTTCCAGTCTACCATCGTTCCGGGAGGTAGCGAAACGGTTACGACATTGCTTTTTGAAACCTCCCCTTGTACCTGCGTGCCCGCCGCTAAAATCCCCTCACTGAAAAGGAAGCCAAGGGCCAGGTCAACATCCCGCCCCGGCGTGCGCATCGTGATGGCTACTGATCGTTTGCCGATGCGGATATCCAGCGGTTCTTCTACCGCGAGTACGTCCTGCACTGGTGAACCAATCTCGTTCCGGAAACGATGAATTTTAAGGTGGTGAAGACCGGGGTGATCGGGCATACTCTTTTTTAGGTAAGGTAAAGGCCGAGAACCACTTTCGGGATGTAAAGCGTTGTAAAAGCGTATACTTATAAGTATAGTTGTCCGCTTATGAAAAGGGAGGACTACATCAACTCGGGAATAGGTCTCCGTCGAGTTGGATTTTCTGAGAGTAAGAGTAAGGCTAGGCCATACCGGGAAGCAGGTATGACCTATTTCGCGTACCAAGTGGTGAACGTGGAAAACAGTGGTTTTTTTAAAGTATGAGCTATAGCGATTGGTGAGATCTTACCGGCACCTGTCCGTTTAGCTTATGGAGATACGCTCTTGATCCTTGACCTTCAAAAAGCATTCAAAGAAGTGTATACCTATGGTTCTTACAACCGGACTTATAATCTAAACGATCTTTGCTCAAAAGCATCTCTTGATGAGGTCAAGGTGCTGAGGAGGTAGGTTTTTGTAGCTTTTGAAGCTTAAATAACCCCATCCCGTTTTATCTCCTTAGCCAAATAATCTACCGCCCGCGCCGTAAAGGCCATGTAGGTAATGGACGGATTTTGAGTGCCAGAACTGGTCATAAACGAACCGTCGGTAACGAATAGATTGGGCACGGCGTGTA